>NZ_MBPN01000277.1 GCF_001695625.1 Pseudomonas defluvii | reverse complement strand
GGGCGCTATGATGGCGCCCATATCAGAGGATGTTCCGATGCGAAATTCTTATTCGAACGAGTTCAAGCTTGAAGCGGCCAGCATGGTTCTGGACAACGACCAGTCCGTGCCCGAAGTCTGTGCCAGCTTGGGTATTGGTCCCACCGCGTTACGCCGTTGGGTTGAGCAGCTTCGCAAAGAGCGGATGGGCGTGACGCCTGTTAATGCCAAGGCAATCACTCCTGAGCAGAAGGAAATTCAGGCGCTCAAGGCACTGCTCAAGCAAAAGGACCGGGATATCGAAATACTAAAAAAGGCCAGTGCTCTCCTGCTTTTGGACGCCAAAGATCATTCCCGCTGATCGATGAGCTGGGCGAGCGTTATGGCATAGCAGACTGCTGTCGGGTGTTCGAAATCAATCGCAGCAGTTTCTATGCTTGGCGTAAACGGCAGGGAAAGACCGACCCGCATCGTGAAGCGCTCAAGGTAGCTTTGATCAAGCTACACAAGGCCTCACGAGGTTCTGCCGGTGCCAGAACTTTGGCCCGCGAGCTGCAAAACAAAGGCCATCAAGTCGGCCGCTTCATGACCGCGAACTTGATGAAGGAGGCGCAGGTTGTGAGCCGTCAACGGCGACGACATCGTTACCGCTCGACAGGTGTGGAGGCGCTGGTGGCCCCACACGAGCTTAAGCGCCATTTTGATGTGGCGGCGATTAACCAGGTCTGGTGCGGAGATGTGACATATATCCAGATAGGTAAACGCTGGCTGTATTTCGCAGCGGTCTTGGACTTGTTTGCTAGACGTATCATCGGCTGGGCGTTTTCCCTGATCGCCGACGCTACGCTAGCGAGCAAGGCGCTTCGCATGGCAGCGGAACTGAGAGGGAAGCCAACTGGTGTGATGTTTCATTCAGATCAAGGCTGCCAGTACAGCAGCCATAAATTCAGGGAAGAGCTGGCTAGATTTGGGATCAAGCAGAGCATGAGCCGTAAAGGTGAGTGTTGGGACAATGCACCTATGGAGCGTTTCTTTGGAAGCCTGAAATCTGAGTGGGTACCTGAAGGCGGTTACGACTCAGAATTAGAAGCAATGGCTGACTTGCAGCGCTATGTGCTGCGTTACAACAACGTCAGGCTCCACAGCTACAACGACTATCGGTCGCCTGTAGCCATGGAGAAACTGGCGGCGTGAAACCTAAAGCGGTGTCCACTTTTACTTGACCAGTTCAG
>NZ_MBPN01000276.1 GCF_001695625.1 Pseudomonas defluvii | reverse complement strand
CGACTTGATGGTGAACTACAGCGGCTGGTGAGCCCGTTTCGGGCACACCCCCGTCTTTTCGTTCCCCACGAGGGACATGCGTCCACACGGCCATGTCCCTCGATTTCCTTTCCGTAGCCCAGCGTAAAGCGGCTGAATCAAAGCCAACGATCAGCGCCGACTGACGCATTTTCCCTTTTCAACCCACTGGGTCCAATTCCCGG
Organism: Pseudomonas defluvii; assembly: GCF_001695625.1. Classification (GTDB taxonomy): domain Bacteria; phylum Pseudomonadota; class Gammaproteobacteria; order Pseudomonadales; family Pseudomonadaceae; genus Aquipseudomonas; species Aquipseudomonas defluvii. The sequence continues at coordinate 1,012 of NZ_MBPN01000276.1, read as the reverse complement.
TGGCGGGAATTGGCTCCATTATTCAATCTGGAGCGTTCCCATGTCTCAGAATCCCAATCCCTTTGTTCGCGGCTACTGGAACTTGAAAATCGTCCGCACGCTGTCCATCAGCTACGAGGACGGAAGCCCGCATGTCTGGCGAAATATCCACCCGAGCCAGCAACATCTTTCCGACCAGGAACTGATTTCATCTTCCTGCATCGTCACCAGCGATTTCGCGGTGGTCACGAACGGCTCTGAACCTATAAGCGCCGAGGTGCTGGCCGAATGCGATGCCGATGAGGGCGTTAACGGCGAAGGCGTGATCGGTGCCGTGGTCTATGCCATTCATGGCGAGGACTTCGACGATCGCCTGATCCACGTCGGTGACAGCTATTCGGTCGAGGCCGCGCGGGAAATCGTGCAGCGCCTGAGTTTCGAGACCGGCTACTACAGCCGCTGCTGGGAAATCAGCAGCGCGCACATCAGCCAGGAAACCGGCCAGTACCTCGCCAATCTGGCGGACCTCGCCACGCCGGAGGCCTTTTTGTTCATCGCCTTTCGGGTTCCGTACAGCCCGGCGATCGGCGTCAAGCTGATCTCAACGCCCTGGACGGACCAGAACCTGGAGCACGCCGATGGCATCACCGCCGAGCAGCTTCGGCAGGAGCACCGCAGCAAGGGCATGCCAGACGACCTGGCGAACATCCTGGAACTGGCTGGCCAGGCCGATGTGCGCATCCTCATCCTCGACGCCGACGCGCCCGTGTTGCCGGGCTTGCCGCTGGCCGAGTCCTAGCAAACACACCACGAGCCCACCTTCCTCTTTGCCCTCCATGCCAGCCCGTCTCCTTTCTAGGAGCCGGGCTGGTCCAATTTCATAGGAGCACTTTATGTTCCCCGACCTCATCTCGCCCGCACGCGACTTCGAGCATCAGCTTGGAGCCTGCGTCAACGCCATGGGCCAGGACGACGCCATCGGCCAGATCCTGGTATTCGAGCGCTTGAGTGGCACGCTGCACATGCGCCATAT
>NZ_MBPN01000275.1 GCF_001695625.1 Pseudomonas defluvii | reverse complement strand
AGCGTCAACGGGGCTAGTAGCACGCACACAAAAACGCCGGGCAAATGCCCGGCGTTTTTGTGTTTGCCGCGGTTGCTGGCAGGTATTCAGGCTTTCGACGACTGCCGTTGATGCCGTTCCATATAGCGTTCGACATAGGAACAGGATGGAATGACCGTGTAGCCCATGGTATCGGCGTACTCAAGCGCCTTCTCGGTAAGTGCAGCCGCAATGCCGCGACCGCGCAACGCATTGGGCACGAATGTACGGTAGATATCCAGGGTCTGCTTCCCCAGATCCATGTAGGTCAGGTACGCACGATGACCGTCCACATTGGTCTCGAACTGATGACCAGCCTGGTCATGGTGGATGGACAACGCCTCGCTCATCACTACTCCTCGCGGGTCTTGTATTTGACCCCTACCTTACCGATGTTTGTCCGGCGAAGGAACCTCTACGCCACCCCGTGCCCCAGTTGGACAAGGAGAAGAGCCTGGTCGTTCTCTGGCAGCTGAGCACGTCACAAATAGTAGGCGCCCTGGGTACAGATGCTCAAGGCGCTTGATCGTAAAAATCGCGCACTAGCAGCACGCCAACGTCGTACCCTTCAATGGCACTGACAGTTACCGGATGTTCTAGTCCTGTGACGAAGGATGACCGTTAAAGTCACCTTTAGTTCAACAAAAAACAACGCCTTACACTAGATACTGCAACCTGGACCGTCTAAAGCTGAATGCTTTTCATACAGCGACTGTGTTGGTTTCGACAGAAGCGTAATTTTTTTCCAGTTCTTGCGCTGTGTCAGTTTACTTACTACAAGTAATGGGTAGTATGTACGCCGGCCAGTTTCTCTTTGTTGAGAGATGGCTCTTTAATAGAAAGTCCTTGAAGGGGAACACGATGAACAACGTTCTGAAATTCTCTGCTCTGGCTCTGGCCGCAGTTCTGGCTACCGGTTGCAGCAGCGTATCCAAAGAAACCGAAGCTCGTCTGACTGCTACCGAAGACGCAGCAGCTCGTGCACAAGCTCGTGCTGATGAAGCCTATCGTAAAGCTGACGACGCTATGGCTGCAGCTCAAAAAGCTCAACAGACTGCTGATGAAGCTAACGAGCGCGCTCTGCGCATGCTGGAAAAAGCCAGCCGCAAATAATAATCTTTCGGGATTGTTATGAAGCCGGCCCACTTGTGGGCCGGCTTTTTTTTGGTTCATCACGGACTACCGGAAAAGGCGCTC
>NZ_MBPN01000274.1 GCF_001695625.1 Pseudomonas defluvii | reverse complement strand
TTGCTGCGAATATCCCGCACACCCGGCAGCTTGAGTAGCGACTCAGTGAGAAAGCGCTCGTAGTCGCGCAAATCAGGCACCACCACGTGCAGCAGGAAGTCCGACTCACCGGAGACCAGAAACGCCGAGATCACCTCTGGCAGCGCCAGCACGGCCACGCGGAAGTTTTCGGCTTCGACTTCATGATGGCGCTCGACCTTCACCCCCACGAAAACGGTTAACCCCAACCCGACGGCTTCCGCCTCCAGGCTGGCTTGATAGCCCCGTATTACCCCCGCCTCTTCCAGCTGGCGTACTCGACGCAAGCATGGCGACGGGGACAGGCCGATTTCCTCGGCCAACTGGACATTGGTGAGACGACCGTCACGCTGCAAGGCGGCGAGAATGCGTTTGTCGTAACCATCGAGCCTTGGGTAGCTCGGACGCTGAATTGGCATAGGCAGCCTGTTTGGTCAGGGTTGATTGGCACTATCTGCCAATAATATCCAACCTAAGGGTTCATTACGCAACCACCTGCCCCGCCTATGCGGCATAGAATTTTGTCTCCACTTCCCGCCCCGACGGTCGCTGCAATGGACGATAAACTTCTCTATCTCGCCACCCTTGCCATGATCTATCTCATGCCCGGCCCCGACATGATCCTGCTGCTACAGACCGGCGCCCGCCAGGGCCGCAGGTGTGCGCTGGCGACTGCATTGGGTCTAGCAATAGCACGGGCCTGTCATGTCACGCTGGCGGCAGTGGGCCTGGCATCGCTGTTCAAGGTTCTGCCCTGGACATTCGAGGTGGTCAAGCTCGCCGGCGCGGGGTATCTGCTTTGGCTAGGCCTCAGGATGTTCAAGGCGGTCAGCCATGGCGCACCGATCAACCAGCCTGTCGTAAGTATGCCGGGCCAGGGGCGGGCGGCCATACGACGCGGCATTCTGACCAACCTCCTCAACCCCAAGGCCTTGTTGTTCTGCTCCGTGCTGCTACCGCAATTCATCCATCCGGCCCAGGGGCCCGTGTTTGGCCAATTTGCAGTCTTGGGCGTGATCCTGGTGATCATCGGCGCGATGTTCGACGTGACCTACGCCACCGCTGGTGGCTGGATTGGCCGCCGCATGCAAACAAGCGTGATCGCGCAGAAGGTCCAGCAATGGCTGTTTGGTGGCATGCTGATCGGTTTCGCGCTACGGCTGGTTTGGGTTCAGCAGGCGTGACCGAAACTGGCTGCTA
>NZ_MBPN01000273.1 GCF_001695625.1 Pseudomonas defluvii | reverse complement strand
AACGGATTCTTCTGGGTACTCTGTTCGCCGCCTGCCGGCCGCCCGCCGCTCTGCGGCGGGCATCACCGCGTAAAAAATAGTTTCAAAGGCATGCAGCAAATCGCTGCATGCACTGTCTGAAGCGCTCCTGCACCCACAAGGTGTTGCGAAATGGCCTACAGTAAAATACTGTATGCACATACAGCAAAAACAAGGAACGCTCCGTGGCAACCACTTCCTCAGCATCGACCCCCGCCAGCAGTTACGAGCAACTCGGCCTGCGCATCCAGAAAATCATCAATTCGCCGACCGCACAAAAAGCACGGTCAGCACTGATCTTTCGCCTGGAACATGAATCTCCCGACGACTGGGAAACCCTGCTCGAAGAAATCGCCGAGAACGATAACGTCACCCTCGCGCATCGCGATGATGGCGGCGTTCAGATTTTCTGGGTTGTACCGAAGGAAGACTGAGCACGCATGAGATTCAAGATTTTTGCAGTATCCTGCCTGCTGTTCAGTTTCGCCGCCCACGCCGACGCCCCACGCACCTTCAGCGAAGCCAAGAAAGTCGCCTGGAAACTGTACGCCCCGCAATCGACCGAGTTCTATTGTGGCTGCAAGTACAACGGCAACCGTGTCGACCTCGAAGCCTGCGGCTATGTGCCACGCAAGAACGCCAACCGCGCCGCGCGAATCGAATGGGAACATATTGTGCCGGCCTGGCAGATCGGCCATCAGCGCCAGTGCTGGCAGGACGGCGGGCGCAAGAACTGCTCGCGCAATGATCAGGTCTATCAACGCGCAGAAGCCGATCTGCACAACCTGGTACCGAGCATCGGCGAGGTCAACGGTGACCGCAGCAACTTCAGCTTTGGCTGGCTGCCCGAGCAACACGGACAATACGGCTCCTGCCTGACCCAGATCGACTTCAAGGCGAAGAAGGTGATGCCGCGCCCATCCATCCGCGGGATGATCGCACGCACCTACTTCTATATGAGCAAGCAATACAACCTGCGCCTGTCAAAACAGGATCGCCAGTTGTATGAAGCCTGGAACAAGACCTACCCACCTCAAGCCTGGGAGCTTCAGCGCAACCAGCGGGTGGCGTGCGTCATGGGCCACGGCAACGAGTTTGTCGGGCCGGTCAACATGAAGGCCTGCGGTTGACGCGCCGGGCAGCGCTTGCCAGCAGGCGCTGCCCGGCATTCACCCGCAACCGGCGCGGCGCGACTATCGCGGTGCGT
>NZ_MBPN01000272.1 GCF_001695625.1 Pseudomonas defluvii | reverse complement strand
TCTATCGCCTGACCCAGGACATCCCGTTTGACCCCGAGGCGCTGGAAACCGCTCTGGCCAGCAAGCCAGCGCGCCCTTGTGCCAGCCAGGAATTGACCACCTACGGCTTCGTCGCGCCATTTGGCAAGGGTGAAGACGCTCCACTGGTGCATGTCAGTCAGGACTTCCTGCTGATCGCCGCACGTAAAGAAGAACGTATCCTGCCTGGCAGTGTCGTACGCGATGCGGTTAAAGAGAAGATCGACGAGATCGAGGCCGAGCAAATGCGCAAGGTCTATAAAAAGGAACGTGATCAGATCAAGGATGAAATCATCCAGGCGTTCCTGCCACGTGCCTTTATCCGTCGCTCGGCAACCTTCGCCGCCATCGCCCCCAAACAGGGCCTGATTCTGGTCAACGCCTCCAGCGCCAAGCGTGCCGAAGACCTGCTCTCCACCCTGCGCGAAGTGATGGGCTCGCTTCCCGTACGACCACTGAGCGTGAAGATCGCCCCAAGCGCGACCATGACCGAGTGGGTGAAAACCCAACAAGCCGCACCGGACTTCTATGTCCTGGATGAGTGCGAGCTGCGTGACACCCATGAAGACGGCGGTATCGTTCGCTGCAAACGTCAGGACCTGACCAGCGACGAGATCCAGATGCACCTGGGCACTGGCAAGCAAGTCACCCAATTGTCGCTGGCCTGGCAGGACAAGCTGTCCTTCGTGCTCGACGACAAGATGGTGATCAAACGCCTGAAGTTCGAAGAACTGCTGCAGGATCAGGCCGAGGAAGACGGTGGTGATGAGGCCCTGGGCCAACTCGATGCCAGCTTCACCCTGATGATGCTCACTTTCGGTGAGTTCCTGCCGGCCCTGTTTGAAGCGCTGGGTGGCGAAGAGATCCCCCAGGGGATCTAAGCGCAACGTCTAGATCGCGAGCAAGCCAGTTCACCTGCATGAGAGCGGGTGACTGGTGTTGCCCGTGATAGAGGCACCACGCACTCACTGGCACCTCACCGATGCCATCGCAGGCATGCCTGCTCAAGCCGCATGGATGCCCCTAATACTCTTCACTTAAGTCCTTTGAGTGTTCAAGCGTGCTCAAGCAACCGCATCACGGCCAAGCGCTCAGGAGCGCTTTGCTTTTAGTGCGCGCAGTGGCAGGCGCTGCAGGGCGTCCCTTCAGTAGGCTGAGTGGAGCCGTCGCGTAGTGGGGTGCGAGGCAGGGATGCCTCGCAAGTGCTGAT
>NZ_MBPN01000271.1 GCF_001695625.1 Pseudomonas defluvii | reverse complement strand
TTCTGGGCGCAGCTGGTTCTCGAGAAACTCATCGCCCAGCCCTTGATCGACCAGCAACGGCAAGCGCTCTTGCGCAGAACGGATCAGTTCGACCGTGTCATAGCGCTTCCAGTCATCCTGGTTGTGCTCGCCCAGGTAAGCCGCCAGAGCCTTCTGCCCCCAGGGCACTTGTGTGGGGGCGACGATCGGCGAGAATGCCGAAACACTCGCATAACGACCTGGGTTGCGCAGCGCAATGACCAGGGCACCATGTCCACCCATGGAGTGCCCGCTGATGCTGCGCTTGGACGACGCAGGGAAGTTAGCCTCGATCAGTGCCGGCAGTTCATCGACCACATAGGAATACATCTGGAAGTGATCGCTCCAGGGCAGCTCCGTGGCGTTCACATAGAAACCCGCCCCTTGGCCGAGGTCGTAGGCCGCGTCGTCGGCGACGTTCTCCCCGCGCGGGCTGGTATCGGGGGCAACGACTATGATCCCGTGCCGCGCGGCATAACGTTGTACCGCCGCCTTGGTGATGAAGTTTTGCTCCGTGCAGGTCAGCCCCGAGAGCCAGTAAAGCACCGGGCGCTCTTCATGCTCGGCCTGAGGAGGAAGATAAATTCCGAACTTCATCGTGCAACCGAGCACGGTCGACTCATGCTGATAGACGTCCTGCCAACCCTCGAAGCTGGCGTGATGTTCAATGCGTTCCATGGATACTCTCCTTAACTCAACGAGGTAATGGCCAGGTGCCAATTAACACGCTGTGTCGTCCTCCGATTCTGGAGAGGTACAGGCGTGCGTTGCTTTGACTACCATCAACCAGGTGTCCAGCGTTGCCGCTGGCATGAGGATCGCTACTACAAACTCAGGCGCTACTGCACCGCGAAGGCCAGATGTCGTCTTAGATGTACAAGCAATAAAATGTGCAACCCAGTGCGCCACTGCTGCGATAAGCCCGGCAGCTGACTTGGCCCACTGACCCGCTTTGAATTCGGTGTTATCTGCATCACGCACTTTGTGCGTGTGCACTGCCCTGCATCGATCATCGAGGCCGGACTGCAATGCTTTTGGAGCACATGTCAGCTGACGTGGTCTCCGAGTGCCGTGGCCGCGTGGCATGAGTAGGCATGCCAGGCACGGTCACGGCCAGGGCGGAAGGTGCGGTCGTTCTAACCGGAGCAGGCTCCGTTCACAACGACCTCACGACTCCTTGGTTTCAGACAAAGGTGTAGGCACACACTTTGTT
>NZ_MBPN01000270.1 GCF_001695625.1 Pseudomonas defluvii | reverse complement strand
GCTTCGACCTCGTTGTACAGGTCAATCGGGATGAAGGCGCGCACCGGGGCGGTGGCCTCGGCGATCTGCTCGCGCACCGCCCAGAGCATTTCATCGGCTTGCCGATGGCTGTAGGCCATCCCGCGCTGCTGGTTGATCCGTGCCTCTTCCTTGAACAGCTCGTCGAGGCGCCGGTGAGCCTTGAGCAGAATGTCGCCCTGCTCGGTGCTGAACTCGATTTCCCGGCCCGGGCCGCTGTCGTTGCTCTTGTGGTAAACGTAACGCAGCCGGCCCGCCACTTCCGCGGCATCCTCGGTGATCAGGCTGCGAACAAAGCCCCCCACGCTTAGGCGCAGGGTGTTGTCCTGGGTCCACTGCTCATGGCGGGTTTGCACCTGCTCCTGCTCATGGTTGATGTCGCGCAGCACGCCCAACTCATCGTCCAGGCAGGCGAACACGCGGTACAGGGCCTTGGCCTGGGCGTGGATGGTCGCCAGCCAGTCCTTGACCTGCAAGGCGTCCCAGCGCTCGGCGCTCCATTCACCGGTGGGCGGGGTGTCGGCGCTCACTTCGGCGTACTGCTCCGCCGCCTTGGCCCGCTCCTGGTTGTGGTACATGGCATCGGTGTATGCCTTGATGCTGGCCGGTGTGGGTGCCGCGATCATCTGATCGCCGAGGATTTCGGCGTGCTGCGCGTACTCCGTGCGCTGATGTTCAATGGCCAATGCCCGCAGGTAACTCTCGGGCAGTAGCTCGGCGAGCACCTGGTCGGCGTGTTCCCAGGGCGGGCAATGCGGCGCCTGCAGGGTGTCGGCCACCTGGCGCAAGTCCACGTGACGCATGTGCCGGTCGCGCACCTTGCGTTCACTCAGCCGGGCACACTGTTCAGGCCCGATGGGGTGTTCGGTAAAGCTCATCCAGGCGTCGTGGTGTTTATCCAGCGCCAGGCCGACACGGGTGCCGCTGGCCACACGGCCAGGCGCGTCGTGAAGTGCCTGTTCCAGCAGCAGGCCGTTGTCGGCCACCGCATAGCGCTTGAGCGGGCCTTCGTGGTGCCACAGGTAGAGGTAACCGCAACGCAGCCGGCGCGCCGCCATGGCATGGCTTTGCGGCACAACCCCAGGGTCGCAGCACGGGTGGCTGGCCCACTCCTCGGCCAAGGCGTAGCGCACCGGGACGACGAAGATCTCGGGCTGCGAGGCTTGGCAAAGCTCGACCGGGCTGTTGATGTCGACATGGGGATGAGCCCTGGC
>NZ_MBPN01000269.1 GCF_001695625.1 Pseudomonas defluvii | reverse complement strand
CGAGAGGCTTTGGCGTCGATCACGCTCACATCGATCAGACGCCAGCGTCCGTCGTCGATGAGCCGCTCCAGCACTTCGCCGAGCATGTCGAAGTACACCTCGTCGTGCCGATCGACCAACTCGCCGTCGCGGCGCAGCTCCACCGCATAGGTATCGCTGCCGCGCTGGTAGAGGATCGTCACCTGGCCGGCGAACTTCGCGGTCGAAACCGTGAAACTGATCGCCGGGGGCGTTTCGATGATCCTGGACGGCTTCGGATCGACCCAGGTGAAGTCGTGGGCGCCCGCATCGACCAGCATGTGGGTGATGCGCCGGAACCTGTCGGGCGCCGGCATTTCCTCCAACTGCTCGATGAGCTGACCCAGTTCCATGCACTGCGGCTCGGGAATGGGCAGCTTGGCCGGCGCGGAGCCGAGGATGTGTGTCTTGACGGTGTAGGGAGTGCCGTCGGACATCATCTCGGTGCGCTCTTCTGGCGTGTCCGCACGCAGGCCGTCGAAACGGCGACGGGCATAGGGTTGGACATGCACCTTGGTGCCCTCGCTGGGAACGGTGGTCACCAGGTTGGGATCGAGTACCGCGAACTCGCTGGGCTTGAGCTTGACGACGATGGCGTCTTTGCTGGCTGCTACCACCTTGCCGTCGAAGGGCTGGGGATCAATGACGAAGCCCAGTGTCGAGGACTGTGGTTGATCATCGAACACGCGGTACTTGAACGATCGCACGTTGCGCGGCACATGGCCTGCGACCAGCGAAGGCATCAGGGTCTTGATGAGAGAGCGATCCATGTGAATCTCCTTGAGGAAGAACAAGGGATTCCCGCCCGCAAGGGAGAGGTCCCTTGTGGGTGAATGGGCGCGATGCGTCCGTAGGAAGAAACAACCAGCACGGTTTCCCGCGCTTGCAGCCTTGAAGGTCTTGGCTGCCTGGGCATGTGTCGGCAACGCCGACGAACATGGGGTAAGGATGGCCCTTGAGTGAGCGGCCTGCGCTCAGCAAACCGCACCGCGCCGCACCCGCTTTCCTGCGCCGGGACAAGAAAAGGCCCCTCGAAAGGGGCTGGGTGGTCAGGCTTGGTACACGAAGTAGTGTTCGCGCTGACGTGGAAAGAACACGTGCTTCCACGTGTCGCCGCCGGTGTTGCCACCGTCGAAAACGACCATTTCGTAGTCGTCAATGTCGGTGTCGGCCAGATCGGCGCTGGCGATATGGCGCATGTGCAGCGTGCCACTCAAGCGCTCGAATACCAGGATCTGGCCGAT
>NZ_MBPN01000268.1 GCF_001695625.1 Pseudomonas defluvii | reverse complement strand
CTGAAACTGCTGCTATCTGTTTGCAACAAAAGAAAAAGCCCGGCAATGCCGGGCTTTTTCGTACTGATTACCGGTAGCCGAAGGGCTTACAGGATGCTCAGCGGGTACTCGACGATCACACGTACTTCGTCGATGGATGGCGAACCGTAGTAAACGCCGTCTGCGGAGCGGTAGGTCGCCTGGCGAACACGGAAGCTCAGGTCTTTTGCTGGGCCTTCCTGCAGGACGTACTTCGCTTCGATGTTACGCTCCCACTCTTTGCCGTTGTTAGTACCTTCTACGTTAGCATCGGTACCACGGATATAGCGGGTCATGAAGCTCAGGCCTGGAACGCCGTAGGTGGCCATGTTCAGGTCGTAGCGAGCTTGCCAGGATTTTTCGTCTTCAGCGTTGAAGTCGGAGCGTTGTACCGAGTTGGCCAGGAAAATGGTACCGCCACCATCAACGCCATAAGCGTAGTCGCCGTCACCGGTTACACGCTGATGGGCAAGGGTGAATGTATGAGCGCCAATGTTGTATGCAGCCGAAAGGCTGAACGCACGGTTGTCAAGTTTTTGACCGTCATACGCCTTTACGGTGTTAGCGCCTTCGCCTTTGGTGTCATAGATATTGAAGTCGAATACCAAGCCTTGCGCGTCGCTGATCGGCAGGCTCCAGTTCACGTTGGCGTAGTACTTGCGCCAGTAATCTTCTACTTTCGAGTAGTACAGGCTGGTACTCAGGGTGTCGGTGATTGCGTAGGTGCCACCGAGAACGTCGGCTTGTTTCAGGTGCAGGCTGTCACGGTCGGTTTGATCTTGGGCGTTGATGCCAGTGAAGTGACCGGCGTGCAGGGTCAGGCCTTTGATTTCGTTGCTGGTGATCAGGGCACCCTCTGCAACTTCAGGCAGCAAACGGCTGTCGTCGGTAGCGAGAACCGGCAGCGCGGTGAATTGGTCGCCGACTTTCAGAACGGTGTCAGAGATGCGGAGTTTGACTGCGCCACCACCCTCGGAGTAGTCGTCTTGCGAGCGACCATCAGAGCCCGTCGGGAACAAGCCGGTGCCTGCACGGCCTTTGCCGCTGTCCAGTTTCAGGGCTCTTCGCATTTAAGGGTGTAGCTGATTTCTAAACCCTCCTGACTTCAGCAAGCACCTGGCTATGTAATTGGTTAAATTTCTAAAGCCCAAGGCGGTACCTCGTAAGTGCTCAAGTCGCCCGTTGATAGCTTCTGTTGGACCGTTGCTGGTTCCTGGCCGGTCGAAGTAGGCAAGGATGCTCTCAGCG
>NZ_MBPN01000025.1 GCF_001695625.1 Pseudomonas defluvii | reverse complement strand
CAGATACGGCCGATGTTCGGCGGGGCAGGCGTCCAGTCGGCGCTGCCATTCGGCCTGCGCCTTGGCCAGTTCATCTGCCGCGAACAGCTCGGAGGCCTTTGGCACCTGCAGGCTCGGGTCGGCGTCGCTCCACTGGGCATAGGCCAGGTAGTGCGCCGGGAACAGGCGATAACCACCGAGAATCTGCCGGTCGATCGCCGCTGCCAACTGCTTGGTGTCTTCGTAAGCTTCGGTGATCGGCGCGGCGAAGTTGATGTGCACTCGGCCTTTGTAGCCGGTGATGCCCTGGGCAATGCTCAGGTCATCTTCACCTGGTGCCTTGGTGTAGCTGCCGGTGGTGGCGCGAATGTAAAGCTCGCGGGCCTTGGCCAGGTCGCAGGGGTCGTATTCGTAGCTGATCGACACCGGGCTCAGGTTCAGCGAGCGAATCACCTCACCGAATGGCTCGTCCTTGCGGCTCATGTGGAACATCTTGAGGATCGCCGAATCGGTGCGATCATCGCCATCTTTCGCCCGGCCTTCGGCCTGGGCAATCCAGATCGACTGGCCGTCGGTACGGATCGAATGGTTGATGTAGGCCGAAAGCAGTTGATAGGCCGCCAGTTTCTCACGGCGGCCGGTCAACGAACGGTGCACGATGAAACTCTTGTTCAGGCGCATCATGTCGCTGACAAATGGCTTCTGCAGCAGGTTGTCACCGATGGCGATGCGCGGGGTTGGCAGGCCGGCATGGTACACGGCGTAGTTGACGAAGGCCGGGTCCATCACGATATCGCGGTGATTGGCCAGAAACAGGTAGGCCGTACCGGACTTGAGCCCCTCGACGCCGGTGTAGGTCACGCCGTCGGTAGCCCGTTCTATAGTGTGATCGACGTAGAACTCGACCTTGTCCTGCAAGGTTGATACGCAGGTAACCCCGGCGAATTCATGGCGCAGGCGGCGGGCGATCAGGGGCTTGAGCAGCCAGCCGAACGCGCCAGCCATGCGCGGGAAGCGAAAGTGGGTGAGGATATCGAGGAAAGCCGGGTCGCTGAGCAGGCGTGCCAGAACGGCAGGGACCTCAGCGTCGTTGTACGGTCGGATGGCATCGAATTCGCCCATCATGCTCTCTTGTTGGAAACGGCTAGGGTAATAGTAAGGCCTGGGTCTGAAAAAACGGCTCAGACACGCAAAGGGCTTGTAAACAGACCGGTGATTATACGCACAAGTCACGCTGGAGGCCGCGATGCTGGAGACTGAGTTCCATGATTGTCCCTACTGCGGGGAGGAGTTTGAAGCGGTGCTCGATCTGTCGGGCGGCGATCAGGAGTATGTCGAGGACTGCCCCGTATGTTGTCGACCGATCGTGTTCATGCTGCAGGTTCACGATGGCGAGTGGATGCTCGATCTAAAACGTGAGGACGAGTGATGCAACGGATCTATGAGCCGGAGAATCTGCTTGAGGCTGAATTGCTCTTTGGCATGTTGGTCAGCGAAGGTATCGACGTGTACCTTGCGGGTCGCCACCTGCTGGGCGGTGTCGGCGAGCTTCCCATGCAGGGGTTGCTGGGGCTGACGGTGCCGGACGAGCAGGCAGAGCGCGCACGTCGGCTGATCGCCGAGTACAATGTTGCTCAACCCCTCGCGGGTGATGAACCGGAGAGCCTCCCCGGTATTCTGATTTGCTAGGTTGCCTGCCTCATGTGTGGACGTTACGCCCTGTTTCGCTGGTCTTCGGCCTTTGCCGCCTTGCCTGGCTTTCCCGCCGACCAGCAGGCGCAGTGGAACATTTCGCCCGGTGCGTCGGTGCTGATACAGCGCCGTGTCGACGGTAACCTGGAGCTTGCCAGGGCGCGTTGGGGGCTGACGCCGGCCTGGCTGACCGACCTGTCGCGCACACCGGCTCATGCGCGCGCCGAAACCCTGGCAGAGCAGCCAATGTTCCGCGACGCCTTCCGTTTGCGCCGTTGTCTGATGCCGGCCAACGGCTTTTACGAATGGCGCGGTTCAGTGCGCAAGCGGCCTTACTGGTTGACGCCGGGGGAAGGAGCTTCGCTATTCTTTGCGGCTGTCTGGGAAGCCTATCCGGTGCAGGAGCAGGTGTGGTTGAGCACGGCAGTGGTAACCCAGGCTGCGATGAGCCAGCGTCGGCCGCTCATTCTGGACGAGGCTGGCCAGGCTGCCTGGCTGAACCCCGAAACGCCGCTGGCCGAGCTGCATAGCCTGCTGGCCAGCCCTGCCGCGGCACTGCGTGAACGGGTGCTGGCGAACCTGGTCAATGACCCCAAGCTCAATGCACCGGAGTGCCTGACGCCGGCGTAAGGCCGGCGCTAAAGCAGCACAGGCCCTCTGCGCAGGTGCCTGGTCGTCTGAGGCTCAGACCTTGAACTGGTTGATCAGCCGCCGCTGCTGTTCAGCCAGTTTGGTCAGTTCGGCGCTGGCGTTGCTGGACTCGTCCGCACCACCGGCGACCTCGTTGGCCACCTGGCCGATGTTGATTACGTTGCGGTTGATGTCTTCGGCCACCGCACTTTGTTCTTCCGCCGCGCTGGCGATCTGGTTGTTCATGTCGTTGATCACCGAAACGGCCTGGGTGATGCTCTCCAGCGCTTCGGCTGCCTTGGCTGCCTGTTGCACGCTGTCGTCGGTCTTGCCCTGGCTGTCTTCCATGACCTTGACGACATCGCGGGTGCCTTGCTGCAACTGCTGAATCATCTGCTGGATTTCTTCGGTGGCCTTCTGGGTTTTCTGTGCCAGGTTGCGTACTTCGTCGGCGACCACCGCAAAGCCGCGACCTTGCTCACCTGCACGGGCGGCTTCGATGGCTGCGTTCAGGGCCAGCAGGTTGGTCTGCTCGGCGATGGCGCGGATCGCCACCAGAATGGCGTTGATGTTCTCGCTATCGCGGGCCAGGTTTTGCACGACCCCCACCGCACGGCCTATTTCATTGGCCAGTGCGCTGATCGAGTTGGAGGTGCTGCGCACGATCTGCAGGCCTTCGTTGGCGGCCTGGTCGGCGCTGCTGGCGGCTTGGGCTGCATGGGTTGCGTTACGGGCCACGTCCTGCGCCGTGGCGGTCATTTCATGTACTGCCGTGGCTACCAGGTCGATTTCGGCCATTTGCTTGTGCACACCCTGGTTGGTGCGAATGGCGATATCGGCGGTGTGTTCAGAGGAGTCGCTGACTTTCTGTACCGAGCTGACCACCTGAGTGATCATTGCCTGCAGTTTACTCAGAAAGGTGTTGAAGCCTTTGGCAATGGCGCCGAGTTCGTCGCTGCGATCACTGGTCAGTCGCCAGGTCAGGTCACCTTCACCCTGAGCGATGTCGTTGAGCATGGCCACCATCTGCCGCAAGGGTCGTGCGATACCGTGGGCCAGCAGCCAGATCACCAACAGGCCGAGTGCGGCGATAGTCAGGCCGACCAGGGTCATTCCGGTGATATCAGTGGCTCGTTGTGCACTCAAGTCGCTCTGCAGCTTATCCAGCTCGGCCATCACCGCGCTGATTGGCAATTGCAGCATCAGGGTCCAGCGAGCGTCGGTATTGCCGATGCGAAACGGCAAGAACAGCTCGATCTGGCCGTTGCTACGGTCAATCTCGTAACGCAGGTTATCGCCGGTCAGGCTATTCAATGCCTGAGCTTTATTGGCGCCAAGCACATCGCTGGCTTTTTCGCCGAACTTGCTTTCGTCCTTGGTGTAGGCCACCAGGCGTCCGTTGCTGGACACCAGCGCGAGTTCACCGGCGCCATTGTAGAGTTGGCTGTCGGCGGCCTTGAGCATGTCCTGAATGAAGTTCACCGACAGGTCGGCACCCGCAATGCCCTGGAACTGACCGTCTACCATGATGGGCTCGATGAACGAGGCAAGCATGACCACCTTGTCACCCACCTTGTAGGGTGCCGGGTCGATGACACAGGCCTTTTTCGAGTCTTTCGAGCACAGGTAGTACTCGCTGGCGCGCACGCCCGTGGCTAGTTGTGTCGGGTCGTCGACATCGGCCAGTTTATCCACGCCCAGGCTACCGTCGTCGTTGCGGAACCACCAGGGCAGGAAGCGTCCGGTGGCGCTGTCGATGCCGATGATCGAGGTGCCGACGAAGCGCGCATCGTCGTGGTCCAGCGCGTTGGGCTCCCAGCCGAGATAGCTACCGAGGATCAGTGGGTTGCTTGCTACGGTCTGCTTGACCATGGCGATCAGTTGTTCACGCTCGATGTTCAGCAGAGGCTTACCCGTAGCGTCCTTCATGCCCAGCATGGCGTTGCTGGTCGCCAGGCTGCGGGCGATCAGCAGCGGCGCTTCGAGGCCGCGCTGAATCTGGCTGACCTGGGTGCTCGCCAGCGCCGTCAGGCGTTGCTCAATGACGGTTTCGAACTGCTGCTGGGTGCGGCTTTGTACCAGCGTCTGAGTCCGTGCGCCGGAAAACACGGCGTACAGCACCAGTGCGGCAACGATGCTCAACACGATGGCGCCAGCAAGGGCTGCCACGGAAAACTGGATCGACTTGAACTTCATCAGGGGCTCCGAGCACACGTAATGGCGTCTGCACAGCGTTATCGGCCCGAAGTGTGAAAAGCATGAGTGCCGTTCGCGAAATGTTCGCGAACGGCAATAGCGTAGTTATCCTAGTCGGCCTAGGATACGCAGCGTGTTTGAATGGAGTGTTTTCATGCGTAAGTTATTTGTAATGGGTGCCTTGAGTGCCAGCGTCCTGCTCAGTGGTTGCCAGGCAATCAATACCACCAGCGGCGGAGCGGTCGGTGTCGAGCGCAAGCAGTACATGTTCAGCATGCTCTCGACCGATGAAGTCAATCAGATGTACGCCCAGTCTTACCAGCAAACGCTCGGCGAAGCGTCGAGCCAAGGCGTGCTCGACAAGACCAGCAGCAATGCGCGCCGCGTTCAGGCCATCGCTGATCGCCTGATTGCCCAGGCACCACAGTTCCGTCCCGATGCTGCGCAGTGGAAGTGGGAAGTCAACCTGATCCAGAGTGACGAGCTCAACGCCAACTGCGGGCCTGGCGGCAAGATCATTTTCTACAGCGGCCTGATCGACAAGCTGAAACTCAGCGACGATGAAATTGCTGCGGTCATGGGCCATGAAATCGCTCACGCCCTGCGTGAACATGGACGTGAAGCCATGTCCAAGGCGTATGGCATTGAAATGGCCAAACAAGGTGCCGGCGCATTGCTCGGCCTGGGCCAGGACAGCATGGCGCTGGCCGATACCGTGGTGCAGTACAGCCTGACACTGCCCAATAGCCGCGACAATGAAAACGAAGCTGACCTGATTGGCCTGGAGCTGGCCGCGCGAGCCGGTTACAACCCGAATGCCGCGATCACCTTGTGGAACAAGATGAACCAGGCGTCGGGTGGCGCATCGCAGCCTGAGTTCATGAGTACTCACCCGGCCTCCAGCAGCCGGATTGCTGCGCTGCAAGCGGCCATCCCGAAAGTGATGCCGCTGTACCAGCAAGCCAAGCGATAACGCCATACCCCTTGCAAGCAATGAAAACCGCGCCTCCTGATTGAGGCGCGGCTCCATCCTCGATAACAGGCGCTTGTGTCAGCTTATCCAGCCGCTGACTTGCATCGCCGAGTACACCGCTACTGCGGCCAGCACGAAGAAGGCTGCGGCTGCCAGGCGACGGATCAGCGTCAGTGGCAGTTTTTCGGCCGCAAAGTTGCCTGCCAGTACCACGGGCACGTTGGCAATCAGCATCCCCAGGGTCGTCCCTAGAATGACCAGGATCAGGTGAGGGTACTGGGCGGCCAGCATCACTGTGGCCACTTGGGTCTTGTCACCGATCTCGGCAATGAAGAATGCAATCAGCGTGGTCAGGAACGGGCCGAAGCGTCGTGCCGTGCTGCCTTCGTCATCGTCCATCTTGTCTGGAACCAGGGTCCACAGGGCAGTGGCGGCAAAGCAGGCGGCGAGGATCCAGTGCAAGGTCACGGCGGAGAAGAAACTGCTGACCCATGCACCCACCGCACCCGCAGCGGCGTGGTTGGCCAGGGTTGCGGCGATGATACCGGCAATGATTGGCCAGGGTTTGCGGAAGCGAGCCGCAAGGATGAGCGCGAGCAGTTGGGTCTTGTCGCCAATTTCGGCGAGCGCGACGATTGCGGTTGGGACTAGCAATGATTCCAGCATCAGGATTCCTACGGGGGCGGGTCGACACGGCTATGACACGTACGACCTCCCCGCCCCGGGTAAGGTGTGCGTGTCATAGGTCTTGTCAAACCCTGGGCTCGCTTTGCGGGCCGTGGGTCGCACGCGCCATGGTCTGTGGACCAAGTATGTTGACGCGTACCGGGCGAGCAGGGCGCTCGCGGGAGACTACTCCCCTAGGACGGAGCGGATTCTGCCTAGGCCAAGCCGATTCGGCAAGTGCTGTTTTAACTGCGGGTTGCCTGGTAGATCCGAAAGCCCTGCGCTTCGATGCGCAGCTGGCAGTTACCCAGCGCAGCCTCGATCAGCGGTTGATAGCGCAGGAAGTTGTTGGCGACCAAGCGCAGTTCTCCACCTTTTTTCAGGTGTTTGGCTGATTTTTGCAGCAGGTTCTCCGATGTCTGGTAGTGAGTGTGCACCCCGGTATGGAACGGCGGATTGCTCAGGATCAGGTCCAGATTGTCGGGGGCGGCGTCGATACCGTCACCACAGATGACCTCACCTTCCAGGCCGTTGGCGGCCAGGGTCAGGCGGCTGCTCTCGACGGCGAAGGCATCCACGTCGAGCAGGGTCACCTGGCTCTGTGGATAACGGCGTTTGACTACTGCGCCGAGCACGCCGGCACCGCAACCGAAGTCCAGCACATGGCCGATCGGTAGCTGCTCCAGGTGTTCGAGCAGCAGTGCGCTGCCGTGGTCGAGCCGGCCATGGCTGAACACGCCCGGCAGGCTGACCACGGTCAATGGGCCTTCGGCCAGCGGCAATTCGAAACGTTGAGCCAGGCTGTGCAGGTTTGGCGCTTCAGGCACGTTATCGACGGTCACCTGCCACAGTTGGCAATGGCGAGCACTGTCGAGTTTGCGCGGTTTGCCGAAGGCCTGCAGTTGCTTGGCCGCGCCCTCGATGCCGCCGCGTTTTTCCCCCACCAGGTACAACTCGCGGCCCGCCAGGCGTGAGGCCAGCGCGTTGAGCAGGTAACTGGCCAATTCACGGGACTTGGGCAGAAACAGCACCGCCGCCTCGAATGGCTGGGGCGTGACCTCTACTCCAAAATGGCTGCGGCCGCTGAAGCGCGCCTGCAGCGCAGCCTGATCGCCAGCATGCCAGCTCCAGCCGTGGGCCGCAGGCAGTTGGCCGAGCAGGTCGTCGGCGGGCAAGCCGGCCAGCAACAGCGAACCCTGAAACAAGTCGGCCTGTCGAAGCAACACTTCACTGCGCGGGTCCATGGACGGCGGCTCCTTAAAAAAGGGACGGAGTTTACCAGAAGCCTGGGTGTCAGCTGACAACCCGGCGTGGCTGGCCGGCAAAAAACGCCTGGGCGTTTTCGTGCAACTGCTCGACGATGCGCTGCCGCGCCTCGCGAGCACCCCAGGCGCTGTGTGGCGTGACGATCAGGCGCGGGACATCGGTGGCCAGCAATGGGTTGCCGTTAACGGGGGGCTCGACGCTCAACACATCCGTCGCAGCACCACCGAGATGACCCGAGCGCAATGCATCGGCCAGCGCCTGTTCGTCGATCAGCCCGCCACGGGCCGTGTTGACCACGAATGCACCGGGCCTGAGCAAGGCCAGTTCACGGGCGCCGATCAGGTTGCGGGTGTTGTCAGTGAGTGGGCAGTGCAGAGTCAGAGCATGCACCTGTGGCAACAGTTCATCCAGCGGCAGGCGGTCTTCACGGGGTGGGCGTCCTGGCAGTTGGCCAAACAGCACGCGCATACCGAAGGCTTCGGCCAGGCGCGCCACCGCTCCACCCAATTCGCCATGCCCGAGCATGCCCAGTGTCTTGCCTTCCAGTTCGACAATCGGGAAATCCAGCAGGCAGAACTGTTTCGCCTGCGCCCAGCGACCCGCGGCGACAGCCTGCTGGTAGTCCGTCAGGCGTGTGGCCAGGGCCAGCAACAGGGCCAGCGTGTGCTGGGCCACCGAGGGCGTGCCATAGCCCTGGCAGTTGCTGACGACAATGCCTTGGGCCCGGGCGGCATTCAGGTCGACATTATTGGTGCCGGTGGCGGCTACCAGGATCAGCTTCAAGTCCGGGCAGGCGGCCAGTGTGGCGGCATCCAGCACGACTTTGTTGCTGATGGCCACTGTGGCTCCTCGCAGGCGTTCAACAACCTGGTCCGCTGTGCTGGAAGGATACAGCTGCAACTCGGCGAAACCTTCACGCAGCGTACCGAGGTCAAGGTCGCCCAGATCGAGGGAGCTGTGGTCGAGGAAAACAGCGCGGTGAGGGGTATTCATCGAGGAAGGATTCCAGGTCGGCAAGGAGGTTTGGAAACACGGGCAGTGTGGCTACTTGAGGATCTTAGCGCTCCCCAGCCGCCCAGGAAACGTAGGGCTTTCGTATTTCAGCTCATCGCGGGTCGCGCCTCTTCCAGGCGGCTCAGCTCGAAGCTGCATTGCGCACGGGCGTCCTGAACGCTGGCTTCAAATTCGACCAGGCCATCATGCAGGCTTTGCAGCGTGTCGATCTGGGCGCGCAATTCGTGCTTTTTGTCGGCGATTGCCTGCTGGGCCAGGTCCCAGGGAATTTTATCGCCACGGTAATCCTGGAAAATCGCCTGCATTTCCTTGAGCTTGAAGCCCAGTTGCTGAGCGCATTTGATGAACGACAGCAGTTCGACACTCTGCTGGTTGTAGATCCGGTACTTGCCTTCGCGCACGGGCTCGGGCAGCAAACCGATCTTTTCATAGTGGCGGATGCATTTGACGGTGGTGCCTGAAAGCTGGGCTGCTTTGCCGATGTACATCGATAGTCCCTTCGTTCCTTGAAAAGTGGCAACGCACATGCCAACTCCCCGGCGCAGCCGTGCAGGCCTTAGCGACCGGCGAGGGTTCTGGTCTGGGCCAGCCAGGTTTCGCGCTGTGCCGGTGTCGAGCCAAGCATCGGCCCGAACGTCAGGGTACGGGTCGGCTTGATGCCGCAGAACGCCAACGTGGTCTTGCGTATCTGGTGCAGGCCGGGCATGCGGTAGATCCAGCGGTAATACCACGGTGGCGTGTCCATCGTCACCAGCAGATGGGCCGTTCGTCCCTTGAGCAGCTTGTCCGGAAAAGCGGAGTCGCTGCGGTATTTGAAGGCGAACCCGGGCAGGAAGACCCGGTCGAAGAAGCCCTTGAGCAAGGCTGGAATGCCGCCCCACCAGATCGGGTAAACGAAGGTCAGGTGATCCGCCCAGAGAATCTGCTTCTGTGCCTCCAACAGGTCGGGCTCAAGTGCCTGGATCTCCTTGTAACCCTCATGCAGGACCGGATCGAAATCCAGTGCCGGGAGGTTCAGCAGGCGAACCTCGTGGCCTGCTTCGGTGGCGGCTTTGACATAGGTGTCGGTCAGCGCGGCACAAAAGCTGTCGGATGAGGGGTGGCCAAGAACGACCAGAATACGTTTGCTCATGGTGACTCCAACGACAGGATGAAGTCGATGAGGGTAGAGTCTGCCCCTAACGGTAGAGTCAAGCAAAAAATCGTTGGTAACTGTGTCTGTTGCTCGAGGTATCGACTGGTCTAAGGTAGGCACCTTACTTAAATCCGTGACAAGGAGTCCCCATGTATTGGGCTGAGTTTCTCACCGTTGCCCTGATTCACTTGCTGGCAGTCGCCAGCCCCGGCCCGGACTTCGCAGTCGTGGTTCGTGAAAGCGTGACCCATGGTCGACGTGCGGGTACCTGGACTGCATTTGGCGTGGGAACAGCGATCTTCCTGCATGTGGGCTATTCGCTGCTGGGCATCGGGCTGATCGTGTCGCAGTCGATCATGCTGTTCAATGCGCTGAAGTGGCTGGCGGCGGCGTACCTCTTGTACATCGGCTTCAAGGCCTTGCGTGCCAGCCCCGCCAAGCCTGGTAGCGATGAGGTGCAGGCTGCAACGGTAGAGCGCACCCCGCGCGGTGCCTTTGTCGCCGGTTTCATGACCAACGGCCTGAACCCGAAAGCCACCTTGTTCTTCCTGTCGCTGTTCACGGTCGTCATCAACCCGCATACCCCCCTGCTGGTACAGGCAGGTTATGGTGTGTACCTGGCACTGGCCACTGGCCTGTGGTTCTGCCTGGTGGCGATGTTGTTCAGCCAACAGCGGGTGCGTGCCGGTTTTGCCCGCATGGGTCACTGGTTCGACCGTGCCATGGGAGCTGTACTGGTGGCGCTGGGTATCAAGATCGCGTTTACCGAGATGCATTGATCGATGCCGTTTCCAGTAGGCCGCTGATCCCGGCGTCGTTCAAATCATTCCTTTGGCTGATTTGGACGGCGCAGCGGCGTTCTAAAGTGAAGGTCTGTTTTGACCCAGACCATGCACTTCAGAAAAGGGACACTTCATGTTGCAGACTCGCGTCATTGCCCCTGCCGAGGGCGCTTATGAGTACCCGTTGCTGATCAAGCGCTTGCTGATGTCTGGCGGCCGCTACGAGAAAACCCGCGAGATCGTTTACCGCGACCAGCTGCGCTACAGCTACCTCACCCTGAATGAGCGTATTGCAAGGTTGGCCAACGTATTGACCGAGGCTGGGGTCAAGGCGGGCGACACGGTGGCGGTGATGGACTGGGACAGCCACCGTTACCTGGAGTGCATGTTTGCCATTCCGATGATTGGTGCGGTGGTGCACACCATCAATGTGCGCCTGTCGCCGGAACAGATTCTCTACACGATGAATCACGCCGAAGACCGTTTCGTGCTGGTCAACAGTGATTTTGTCGGCCTTTATCAGGCTATTGCCGGTCACCTGACCACCGTTGAAAAGACGCTGCTGTTGACCGATGGCGAGTCAAAAACCGCCGAGTTGCCAAACCTGATCGGTGAGTACGAACAGCTGCTGGCTGCGGCCAGCCCGCGTTACGACTTCCCGGATTTCGATGAAAACTCGGTGGCAACGACGTTCTATACCACCGGCACGACCGGCAACCCGAAAGGGGTGTACTTCACGCACCGGCAACTGGTGCTGCACACCTTGGGTGCAGCGGCTGTGACCGGCAGCATCGACAGCGTCCGCCTGCTCGGCAGCAACGATGTGTACATGCCGATCACCCCGATGTTTCACGTGCATGCCTGGGGTATCCCTTATGTGGCGACCATGCTCGGCATCAAGCAGGTCTACCCTGGGCGTTACGACCCGGAGCTGCTGGTGGAACTGTGGCGCAAGGAAAAGGTCACGTTCTCCCATTGCGTGCCGACCATCCTGCAGATGCTGCTCAACGCCAAGGGCGCGCAGGCCGAGGACTTTGCCGGCTGGAAGATCATCATCGGCGGCAGCGCCCTGAACCGTGCGCTATATGAGGCGGCCAAGGCCCGCGGTATCCAGCTCACGGCGGCTTATGGCATGTCGGAAACCTGCCCGCTGGTTTCCTGCGCTCACTTGAACGATGAGTTGCTCGCGGGCAACGAGGATGAGCGCATCACTTACCGGATCAAGGCCGGTGTACCGGTACCCCTGGTAGAGGCGGCGATCATCGACAGTGACGGCAACTTCCTGCCTGCTGACGGTGAGTCCCAGGGCGAGTTGGTGCTGCGAGCCCCTTGGCTGACCATGGGGTATTTCCGTGAGGAGCAGAAGGGCGCCGAGCTCTGGCACGGCGGCTGGTTGCATACCGGCGACGTGGCCACGCTGGACAGCATGGGCGTGATCGACATTCGCGACCGGATCAAGGATGTGATCAAGACCGGCGGCGAGTGGGTGTCGTCCCTGGAGCTCGAGGACCTGATCAGCCGTCATTCTGCGGTGCGTGAGGTCGCGGTGGTCGGTATCGCCGATCCGCAGTGGGGGGAGCGGCCGTTCGCATTGTTGGTGGTGCGCGAGGGGCACAGCATTGACGCCAGGGGCCTCAAGGAGCACCTGAAACCGTTCGTGGAATTGGGCCATATCAACAAGTGGGCTATCCCCACTCAGATCGCCCTTGTTACCGAAATTCCCAAGACCAGTGTTGGCAAGCTCGACAAGAAGCGTATCCGCCTCGATGTCATGCAATGGCAGGCCAGTAACAGCACCTTTCTTTCCACGCTCTGAGCCCCCGGGGTTCGCGCCGGTCGCGGTGCGAACCCCGAGCCAGACACCTCGCGACTTGTAAAAAGGTAATTTTCAGCCATGCTTGGCGCCGCTCAGGCAGGGGCATGCCCATTAGGGCCATGCCTGCCTGCTTGTACACAGCAAATCACACTTTAGAGGGATCAAGCCCTGGTACCTGCTGGCTATAGTCGGCCCAGGGGATTTTTAGAAACGGGGGGACGTGCAATTGAGCATGCATTCCATTGCGCCGTTTTTAGAAGGACTCACTGCCATAACAATAAAGAACATGGAGTAGCGTCGATGACATCTGCACATCTGTTTTGGCGTCGGGCAAAACTGCCTTTGGCCGTCAGCCTCGCTTCTACGCTCGCTGGCCCAGCATTCGGCGTCAGTTTCAACATCGGTGAAATCGAAGGCCAGTTCGATTCGTCGCTGTCCGTTGGGGCTAGCTGGTCGACAGCCAAGCCGAACGAGAACCTGATCGGCGTCAACAACGGCGGCAAGGGGCTTTCGCAGACTTCTGACGATGGCCACCTGAACTTCAAGCGCGGTGAGACCTTCTCGAAGATCTTCAAGGGCATCCATGACCTGGAGTTGAAGTACGGCGATACCGGCGTATTCGTGCGCGGCAAGTACTGGTACGACTTCGAGCTCAAGGATGAACACCGCGAGTTCAAGGACATCAGCGACTCCAACCGCAAGGAAGGCGCACAGTCTTCTGGCGGGCAGATTCTTGATGCCTTCGTGTACCACAACTATTCCATCGCCGATCAACCCGGTTCGGTACGCCTGGGCAAGCAGGTGGTGAGCTGGGGAGAGAGTACTTTTATCGGTAACGGCATCAACTCGATCAACCCGATTGATGTGGCGGCTTTCCGTCGGCCAGGCGCCGAGGTGAAGGAGGGCCTGATCCCGGTCAACATGTTCTATGTTTCCCAGAGCCTGACCGACAACCTGTCTGCCGAAGCGTTCTACCAGATCGAGTGGGACCAGACCGTAGTGGACAACTGCGGCACCTTCTTCTCGCAGCCGGACATCATCGCGGATGGTTGCTCGAACAACCTGCGCCTGCTGAACAGCAGCCGTAGCGTTCCAGGAGCGTTCCTGCCGTTTCTCGCTGCCAACGGCGTCGATATCAACGAGGAAGGTGTTCTGGTGCGCCGCAGTGCCGACCGTGATGCGCGTGACAGCGGTCAGTTCGGGGTGGCGTTCCGCTACATGTTCGAACCGCTGGATACCGAATTCGGCGCGTACTTCATGAACTACCACAGCCGCGCGCCAATTTTCAGCGCTACCGGCGCAGACCCGGCTGTGTATACGGGGGTTGCTGGTAACCCGCTGGCGCCGCTGATTGTCGCGGGCAATTCCAGTTATTTTGTCGAGTACCCCGAGGACATTCGTCTATACGGGCTGAGCTTCTCGACCACCTTGCCTACTGGCACGGCCTGGAGTGGTGAAATCAGCTACCGGCCAAACGCTCCGGTGCAACTCAATACCACCGATATCCTGTACTCCGCTGTGGTTCCACTGGGTGGCCGATACACCAACGCCTCCCTGCTGACCGGCGTGCCGGGCGAGGACCAGCACGGCTACCGTCGCAAGGAAGTCACCCAGTTCCAGACCACCCTGACCCATTTCTTCGATCAGGTCATGGGGGCCAGCCGCCTGACTGTTGTCGGTGAGTTGGGTGTTACCCATGTGGGTGGCCTGGAGGACTCCAGCAAACTCCGTTATGGCCGTGACCCGGTCTACGGCCCTGGCCCACTGCCAGCTACCGGAGGGTTGAATACCTGCTCGGCAATTCTCAACACCGGCACAATCAACGGTGCGGGCCCAGGTGCTTCAACCGCCAACCTCAGCCGCAATTGCGAAGATGACGGTTTCACCACCAGCACCTCCTGGGGTTACCGCGCACGGGCCATCTGGGATTACAACGACGTCTTTGCCGGGGTCAACCTCAAGCCGAACATCGCCTGGTCCCATGACGTTTCCGGCTACTCCCCAGGCCCTGGCGGCAACTTCGAGGAAGGCCGTAAAGCCGTCAGCCTGGGCCTGGATGCCGAGTACCAGAACACCTACACCACCAGCCTGTCGTACACCAACTTCTTTGATGGCAAGTACACCACGGTGGACGACCGCGACTTCATCGCCCTCAGTTTCGGCGTGAACTTTTAAGCGCACTGATTCAGGAAGAGCACAACTATGAAAACAACCAAGAGTCTGCTGCAAGCCGGTGTGCTGGGCCTGACCCTGCTGGCCAGCAGTGTCATGGCAGCCGTTCCCGCCAGCGAAGCTGCCAAGCTCGGCGCCAGCCTGACACCGATGGGGGCTGAAAAGGGCCCTAACGCCAATGGTTCGATCCCGGCCTGGAGCCCGTTGCCGAAAACCGCCGGCTCGGTGGATGCCAAAGGGTTCCTCGCCGACCCTTACGGTAACGAGAAGCCGCTGTTCACCATCACGGCGCAGAACGTCGATCAGTACAAAGACAAGCTGGCGCCGGGCCAGGTTGCGATGTTCAAGCGCTACCCTGACACCTATACGATTCCGGTCTACCCAACGCACCGTGGTTCTACTGTTCCCGACGAGGTGTTTGCGGCGATCAAGGAAAACGCCACCGCCACCAAGCTGGTGCAGGGCGGTAACGGCCTTGAGAACTTCAAGACAGCCATTCCGTTCCCGATTCCACAGAGTGGTGTCGAGGTCATCTGGAACCACATCACCCGTTATCGCGGCGGCAGCGTGACCCGTCTGGTGACCCAGGCCACCCCTCAGGCCAACGGTTCGTACAGCCTGGTGTACTTCCAGGACCAGTTCGTTTTCCGCGACAAGATGAAGGATTACGACCCGAACAACCCGGGCAACATCCTCTTCTACTTCAAGCAGAAAGTGACGGCGCCAGCGCGTTTGGCCGGTGGTGTGCTGCTGGTTCACGAAACCCTCGACCAGGTCAAGGAACCGCGCCTGGCGTGGGTCTACAACGCCGGTCAGCGTCGTGTGCGGCGTGCCCCGCAAGTGTCCTATGACGGCCCGGGTACGGCGGCGGATGGCTTGCGTACCTCCGACAACCTGGACATGTACAACGGCGCGCCGGATCGCTACGACTGGAAGCTTGAAGGCAAGAAGGAGATGTACATCGCCTCCAACAGCTACAAGCTCGACTCGCCGAACCTGAAGTACGCGGACATCCTCAAGGCCGGCCACATCAACCAGGACCTGACCCGTTATGAGCTGCGCCGTGTCTGGCATGTGGTGGCAACCCTCAAGCCTGGTCAGCGTCATATCTATGCCAAACGTGACTTCTACATTGACGAAGACACCTGGCAGGCAGCAGTAATCGACCACTACGACGGTCGCGGCCAGCTGTGGCGTGTGGCGGAAGCCCATTCCCAGGACTACTACAACGTTCAGGTGCCGTGGTACACCCTCGAGACGATCTACGACCTGCAGTCCGGTCGTTACCTGGCGCTGGGCATGAAGAACGAAGAGAAGAAAGCCTACGACTTCGGCTTCACGGCCAACACCAGTGACTTCACCCCTGCAGCGCTTCGCCAGGACGGCGTGCGCTAACGCTGTAACCTCCGTGTGATCCCCAGAACGCCCCGGCTTGCCGGGGCGTTTCTGTTTGCGCCGGTCGCCTGTCTGGCAATCCGTCGGTGGCTGATGCGATGTGCGTGCGGGGCGCTGACTTTTTTTGTTGTAGTCTTTTTTGGGTAATACGCGGCAATTGTCTTCAAATGTGCAGGTTAAGCCGTTAGTCTGCCCTGATCCGTTCTGCCGACAATCCAAACCAAAACGAGCCGGTCATGACTGATCTGTCCCGCACGCAAGGATTTTCCAGCCTGGCCGTCAGCGCCCTGGAGGGACGTTTCTATCGTCCGCCATTGCCCGACGCTCATGTGCCGCGCCCGAGGCTGTGCCAGCGTTTGCAGGCCGGATTGGGTGGGCGCCTGTTGTTGGTCAGTGCGCCGGCCGGTTTCGGTAAAAGCTCGCTTGCGGTGGAGTTCTGTCAGGGCCTGCCAGCGCACTGGCAAAGCCTGTGGTTGAGCCTGAACCGACGCGACAGCGACCCGGGGCGTTTCCTTGAACGCCTGCTTGAAGGGCTTCAGCATTACTGCCCGGCTCTGGGCGCCCAGGCCTTGGGCTTGTTGAAAATGCGCCAGCGGCATCAGCCATTCGCTTTCGAGGAGTGGCTCGACGGCCTGCTGGATGACCTCAGCCGGCATTTGCAGCCCAACAACCCGCTGTTGGTGGTGCTGGACGATTACCACCTGGCACAGGGGCCGGTGCTCGACCGTTGCCTGCAGTTCTTTCTCAACCATCTGCCGCCGGGGCTGGTGCTATTGGTCACCAGCCGTCAGCGCCCTGACTGGCACCTGGCGCGGCTGCGTTTATCGCGCCAGTTGTGTGAGCTCAACGAACAAGACCTGCGCCTGACGCCGGATGAATCCCATGCGGTGCTCGTACAGCACCCTACAGCCCTGCGTGGTCAGGCCCTGGACAACCTGATCCAGCGCAGCGACGGCTGGGTCGCCGGCCTGCGATTCTGGCTGCTGGCAGCCAGCGAATCCGGTACCGACAACGCCTTGCCCCAAGCCCTGCATGGCGGGGAGGGGTTGATTCGTGATTACCTGCTTGAGGAGGTGATCGACTGCCTGCCCAGTGAGGTCCAGGCGTTCCTCTACGACACGGCCTGTCAGGAGCGGTTCTGCAGTGAACTCTGCGATGCCCTGCGCGAGAGCCATGACAGCGCCGACATTCTGCGTTTTCTGCAGGCGCATCAGGTGTTCCTGGTGCCGCTGGACGAAAACGGTCGTTGGTTCCGTTACCACCACCTGTTTTCCGACCTGCTGCGTAGTCGGCAAACCAGTTTGCCGCTGTCGAGCCTGCATCTGCGCGCCTGTCGCTGGTTCCACAGTCAGGGATTGCTCGATGAGGCTGTCGAGCAGGCGCTGCGTGCCGGGCATCTGGACGTAGCCGCCAACCTGGTGCAGAACCTCTCGGAAGAGCAACTGTTGGCCGAACAGAACGTTGGCATGCTGCTGCGCTGGAAGATGGACTTGCCCGACAGCCTGCTGGTCAGTACGCCACGGCTGATCGTGCTGTACAGCTGGGCGCTGGGGTTGGCCTGCCAGCTGGATGCCGCCGAAGAGTTGGCCAGTCACCTGAGCCGCTTTCTGCCGGCGCCGTCCGCCACGGCTCAAAAGTCGATGCTGGCTCAGTGGCTGGCCTTGAGTGGGGTGATCGCCCGGGGGCGTGGTGATCGCGCGCGCACCTTGGCCTACTGCACCGAGGCCCTGCGCAGCCTGCCGCAGAAGCGCTACGGGCAGCGGCTGGTGTGTTTGTCGACCTTGTCCAACCTGGCGATTGCCGATGGTGATTTCTGGCGTGCACGTGGCTGGAACCGTGAGGCCCTGGAGTTGGCCCAGCGGGTGGGCAACCCGTTATTCGAGGCCTTGGCCCATTACGACCGGGCGCGCGTGCTGCATGCCCGTGGCGAAATACTCCGGGCGCAGGATGAAGTGCGCCAGGGGCTGCAGCGCCTGCAAGGGCTTTCGGCCCAGCGGCTGTACGCGGCGCGCGCCCGCTTGACCCTGTATGAAGGGTATCTGCTGGCCGCGCGTCTGCAGCCCCAGGCGGGTCGCAGCCGCTTGCGCGCGGGAGTGGTCGAGGCGCGGGCGTGTCGGGACATCAGCGTGTTGATCGGTCATTGCAT
This sequence comes from Pseudomonas defluvii, assembly GCF_001695625.1. Classification (GTDB taxonomy): domain Bacteria; phylum Pseudomonadota; class Gammaproteobacteria; order Pseudomonadales; family Pseudomonadaceae; genus Aquipseudomonas; species Aquipseudomonas defluvii. Next base: position 38,333 of record NZ_MBPN01000025.1, on the reverse strand, counting down.
GATCGCCACGCTCGATGGTCGTGAAGGACGCTTTACCGAGGCGTATGCCGAGCTCGCCGAAGCCGAACGGCTGATGCATATCTGGGACGTGCCACCGATTTTCTATCTGGCAATGATCACCTTGGTCAAATGTGAGCTGTGGTTGGCGCAAGGGCGCATCGACCTGGCTGACGCCTGGTTGCAGCGCCTGGGGCAGACCTATGGCGGCAAACTGGCCGCCGCTGCACCAGAGTTTCACCCGCTGTTGCCGTTGCATATCGAGCTGCAGCAAGCACGTTTGGAGCGCGTACAGGGGCGCAACGAGCAGGCCGAGCAGCGCTTGCTTGCCTTGAATGAGCGGGGGCAGGCCAACGGTGGGCAACTGCTGTGTGTCATGGCGTTGTGTCAGCTAGTGGCCTTGAAGCTGGCCGGCGGTCGCGAGAGCGAAGCCCGCAGCCTGCTGGTGCAAAGCCTGGACGCGGCGAAGGGCGGTACCCTGCAACCTTTCCAGATCCTGCTGAACGAACAACCGGGCTGGCTGCGCGAGCAACTGCTTGGGCAACCTGTCGGGCCGGTTCGAACCAGTTTGCTGGCCTTGTTGCCGGTGCCTGAAAGCGACACGTCAGGGGCGCCCAGCGAGGCACTGAGTGCGCGGGAGCTGGCAGTACTGGAGCTGATCGCCCAGGGTTGCTCGAACCAGGAAATCAGTGAGCGTCTGTTCATCTCCCTGCACACGGTGAAAACCCACGCCAGCCATATCAACAGCAAGCTTGGCGTGGAGCGACGCACCCAGGCGGTGGCGCGCGCCAAGGCGTTGGGCCTGTTGAACTAGCGATAAACGATGCTTGGTGATTGCAGCAAGCTTTACGTTAACGTAAAAGAGCAGGAGTGGTGTCCTCGCCGTTTCCTTGGCGTGGGACTTGCTTGAATCGGACAATCCGATCCGGAGCAGCTCATGAACAGAATAAAAACAACAACTGAAGTTCCGCCGTTCGATGCTCGCCTTGCGCGTGAGCGGCTGTCGCTGGAAGGGCAATTGCCCGACGGTATTCTGCGTGCCGAAATCGATGCGTCCTGGCGCCGTAGCCTGGGCCATGGGGTGCCGCTGAACAGCCGTCACGACTTCGACTTGAGTTCGTCGGCCAACCTCGACCTGCTGCTGGCCAGCAACCGCGTGTTGTTGGATGCAGCCACTGCCGAAATCGATTACCTGCGTGCGCGCCAGGGCAAGGACAGTGTGATCATCCTGGCCAACGCCGACGCCACCATCCTGACCATCGAAGGCCAGGCTGACGCCCTGAAGCACGCAGGCCTCGGCGACATCAGGCCGGGCACGTGCTGGAGTGAATCGGCACGTGGCACCAACGCTCTGGGTACCGCACTGGTTGAGGCGCGTACGGTGCAGATCGATTGTGGCGAACACTACCTGGAGCGGCTCAGTGATTTTTCCTGCACCTCGGTGCCGATCCATTGCCCGCAGGGCGACCTGCTGGGTGTCCTCGACCTGACCCGCCAAGGGCCGTTGGGTCGGGTGCAGGATCGCACCGCGCTGCTGGCGCTGGCAGTCAGTCAGATTGAAGGCCGTTTGTTCAACACCAGCTACCCGGACCAGGTGGTACTGGCATTTCACAGCCGCCGACAGTTTCTTGATTCGCCCTGGCAGGGGCTGGTTGCCCTTGGGCTTGACGGGCAGATCCTCGCCGTCAGTAATCAGGCCTGCCAACTGCTGGGTGTGGCCCGTCCCCAGTTGGTCGGTCAACAGTGTGAAAGCCTGCTGGGCATGCGTTTGGAACAATGGTTGGCGCGCCTGCAATTGGGGCGCGTCGACGCCATCGAGACCGCCAAGGGCGCATTTTTCTACAAGACCCTGCAAGTGCCGCTGCGAGCGGTGAGCGTGCCTGTCACGCCCCGGCGCAGTCCTCGCCCGAACATGGAACATCCTGACCTGCAAAGCCTGGGTGCGGGCAATAGCCGCTACGCCCGCGCCCTGCGCATGGCCCGCCAAGGGCTGGTCGGTGAGTTGCCGGTAGTGCTGTTGGGGGAGACCGGTAGCGGTAAGGAAGTGGTGGCGCGTGCGTTGCACCTGGCCAGCCCACGGGCAGCGAAACCCTTTGTCGCGGTCAACTGCGCGGCGATTCCCGAGGGCCTGATCGAGTCTGAACTGTTTGGCTACCGTGAGGGCGCCTTTACCGGTTCCCGGCGTGGCGGTGTGGTCGGGCGCTTGCAGCAGGCCCATGGCGGCACACTGTTCCTCGACGAAATCGGTGATATGCCACTGGCCTTGCAGGCTCGTCTGTTACGGGTGCTGCAGGAGCGCAAGGTGGCGCCGTTGGGGGCCGCCGAAGAACAGGACCTGGATGTTGCGTTGATCTGCGCTACTCACCGCGACCTGAAGCGTCAGGTCGAAGAACGCCACTTCCGCGAAGACCTGTACTACCGCATTAATGGTATCAGCGTGCAACTGCCGCCCCTGCGTGAGCGGGAAGACCTCATGGCGCTGGTTGCCAGCCTGTTGGAAAAGCTCGGCGGCAAAGGGGCGTACCTGTCCGATGAATTGTCGGCGCTGTTCATCGGTTACCACTGGCCGGGCAACATCCGCCAACTGGAAATGACCGTGCGCACCTTGCTGGCCATGCGCGAGGAGGGTGAGCTTGAACTGGGCCTTGAACACCTGCCGGACAACCTGCTCGAAACCTTGCGGGGCACCCAAGCGGCTCAGGCCAGTGGGCGGATACGGGACAACGAATTGACCCTGATTCGTCAGGCGCTGGAGCGCCATCATGGCAATGTGTCGGCGGCCGCCCAAGACCTGGGCATCAGCCGTGCCACGCTCTACCGCAAGTTCAAGCAGTTGCAGTCATGATGCGCTGGCTTGCCCGTTTGATCGATCACAAGGACCCCGAAGCCTTGCAGCAGTCCCTGCGCTGGTTGTACGGCTTCGTTCGGCCGCAGCGCATGGCGATTGCCGGGCTGTTGGGGTTGTCCTTGTGTGCCACGCTGCTGGTGCTGGTGCAGCCGTGGCTGACCAAACTCTTGATCGATGATGGCCTGCTGGCGCGTAATTTCCCGGCCCTGGCCACCATTGCTGGCGTGATGGTCGTGGCCGGTATCCTCGGCACGCTGCTGTCGGGGCTCAACCGCTACCTGCACACGCGGCTGTCCGGGCGCATTCTGTTTGCCCTGCGCGATGAAATCTATCGCCACCTTCAGGGCTTGTCGCCGACCTTCTACGGCCAGCGGCGGATTGGTGACTTGATGTCGCGGCTCGACGGTGACGTGGCCGAGATCCAGCGCTTTGCCGTCGACTCGCTGTTCTCGGCCGTGTCCAGCGTGATCGGCTTGGTCTGTGCGCTGGGCATGCTGCTGGCGTTGTCATGGAAGCTGTCGTTGCTGGCGTTGGTGTTGATCCCGCTGGACGTGCTCTGGCTGCGCTGGATGCGGCGCAAGGTCGAGCGAGAGGTGCGCCAGTTGCGCGAGCGTTCGGCGGATGTGTCTTCGTTTCTGGTCGAGACTCTGCCCGCGATGAAGTTCATTCAGTCTGCTGGCCAGCAGCAGCGTGAAGCGCGGCGCCTTGATGGGCTCGGCCAAGGCTACATGCAGCAGTTGCTGCGTTTGCAGGTCACTGAGTTTTTCACCCAAGCCGTACCCGGTACCCTGACTTCGCTGTCGCGCGCCTGCGCCTTTCTGGTGGGCGGCTATTGGGTGGTGCAGGGTACCTGGCAACTGGGTGCACTGATTGCCTTTTCGACCTACCTGGGCATGGCCGTGGGGCCTGTGCAGAGCTTGCTCGGCTTGTACGTGGCGATGCAGCGCATGAGCGTCAGCCTTGGGCGGGTGATGGAGCTGCGCGGTGAGGTGCCGAACGTGGTCAACCCGGCATCACCCCGTGCGATGCCGAGCACGTCCGACTTGCAGTTCGAGGGGGTGTGCTTCGCCCACCCCGGTCGGCCGCCGTTGTTACGTGAGGTACAGGCGTCGATTCCTCAAGGCTGCAAAGTGGCATTGAGTGGTATTTCCGGCGCAGGTAAATCGACCCTGATCGACCTGCTGCAGCGTTTTTACGATCCCCAGGCCGGGCGAATCGTGCTGGGCGGCTGCGACCTGCGTGAGCTGGACCTGTTCGAGCTGCGCCGCCGGGTCGCGGTGGTCAGCCAGGACATTGTGCTGTTTCGCGGCAGCCTGGCCGACAATCTCGCCTACAGCGTGCCGGATGCCAGTCGTGAAGCCATTGCCGAGGTTGCACGTCTGGCGCAACTGGACAGCCTGATCGCCAGCTTGCCCGAAGGCCTCGACAGCCCCTTGGGCGAGCGCGGCCAGCAGTTGTCGGGTGGGCAGAAGCAGCGTATCGCGATTGCCCGGGCCTTGCTTCAGGACCCACTGATTCTGGTGTTGGACGAAGCCACCTCGGCGGTCGATGAAGCGACTGAGCGTGAGGTGATCGGCGCAATTGATCAGCTGTTCCGTGGGCGTACGCGGATTTTGATCAGTCACCGTTCTTCGACCCTGGCCGATGCCGATCTGCGCCTGGAATTGTTTGACGGTCAGTTATCCACAACTGGAGCCGTGAGCCATGAAGCCTGAGGTGCGTATTGGCGTGGTCGACAGTGGCCATGACCTCAGCGAGCAGCCGCCTGTGGCTGCCCGCCGGTTTGCCCTGGCGCACGCCGGTTTGCTTGAACACGAAGCCGAAGCAGATGCATTGGGCCATGGCAGCGCGGTATCTGCGGCCATTCTTGAGCGGGCTGGCGAGGCGCGTTTGTACGTGGCGCAGGTGTTCGATGGCCGTGGGGTGACCAGTGCCTTGCAGGTTGCCGCTGCCATTGAGTGGCTGCTTGCCTGCCAGGTGCGGGTGATCAACCTGAGCCTGGGGCTGCGCGAAGATCGCCCCGCACTGCGCCAGGCCTGCGCCTTGGCGGTGGAGGCCGGCATCCTGCTGTGTGCTTCGAGCCCGGCGCAAGGTTCACCGGTGTACCCAGCAGCCTACCCAGGGGTGTTGCGGGTGACCGGCGATGCCCGTTGCCTGCCGCAGCAGTGGAGCTGGCTGGGCAGCGCCCAGGCCGATGTGGGGGCTTGTGTGCGCAGTGCCGATGGCCGGCTGTCCGGGGCTAGCCTGGGGTGTGCGGCCCTGACCGGGCATCTCGCAGCATTCTTGCAGCAGCACCCGGATGCCAGCAATCAAGGGATCCGTGACTGGCTGCATGAGCAGGCACACTATCACGGTCCTGAACGGCGGCTGGCACCATGAGCCGGGTACTGGTGCTTGGCGCCGGGCCGGCGGGTGCTGCCGTCGCTCTGGGCTTGCGGCGGCTCGGCCATGACGTGTGCGTGGTCAGTGAGTGGCGCCGTTTTGCGGCCCTTGAGGGCGTTTCACCGCGTGTACTCGAAGGCCTGCGTGGGGCGGGGTTGTTGCGTGCCCTGGCCGCTGCCAGCGAGCCTTCGCAGCGGCAGGTGCAATGGAACGGGCAGAGCACGGCACAGAACCTGGAATACCTGCTCGACCGACCGCGCTTTGATCAAGGCCTGCGCGATGATCTGCACGCGGCGGGAGTAGCGCTGATCGAAGGGCGGGTGCTGAGTGTCGAGCGTGACGCTGGTCAGATGGGCGTCACGCTTGAAGGTGCGGCGCCCGTGTTTGCTGATTTTCTGGTGGAGGCCCGTGGTCGACAGGCACCGCAGGCGAGCAAGGCGTCGTCGGGCAGGGCCTGGCGCGGGCCGGAAACCCTGAGCCTGTTGAACCGCTGGCAAGGGCGACCAGGCCCGAATGCCAGCGCGGTGCAGAGTTTTGCCGATGGTTGGGCGTGGATGGCACGCCAAGCGGATGGTCGTTGCTACTGGCAACTGACCCTCGACGTTGCCAGCACTCAACTGCCGGACAAGGCCGCGCTGCTGGACTACTGCCGTGCACGGCGTCAGCAATCGGAAATGGTCTGTCGCTTTTTCGGTGCCGACGAGGAACACGACCTGCACCTGCATGCCCGCAGCAGCACAGCCATTCTCAGCCGGCAGACCGGCGCAGAGGGCTGGCTGCGTGTTGGCGATGCGGCGATGGCCGTCGATCCCTTGTCGGGCAACGGTATCTTTCAATCGCTGTCGTCGGCATTGCAGGCGCCAGCGGTGATCAACACGCTGCTGCAACGGCCTGAACGTGCGGCGTTGGCGTTGCAGTTTCACCAGCAACGGGTCGAGCACCTGTTCTGGCGCTTTGCCCGTAATGGGCGAGACTTCTACGCTCAGGAGCAACAATGGCCTGATGCGCCGTTCTGGCAGGCTCGCAGTTGCTGGCCCGACCAGGCGCCCGCACACCAGGAGGCAGACTTTGCTGCCTTGCAGGTGCAGGCCGGCCCGGTGCTTCGGGATGGCTGGGTGGATGAAGTGGAGCTGGTGGTGAGCCCTGATCAGCCAATGGGGATCTGGCATGTACAGGGCGTGGCGGTGGCGCCGTTGGTGAAGCGCCTGAAGCACGAACCGGCCGAGCAGGTGCTGGCCGGTCTGGAGCCTGAGCAGGCGCGGATGATCCGCAGCTGGTTGCTCAGTCAGGGCTATCGCCCCTGAGGCTTACAGCTTGATCAACACCGACTTGAGTTCGGTGTAGTGCTCGATGGCTGCTGCGCCCATCTCGCGGCCCACACCGGACATCTTGTAGCCACCGAACGGCAGCGCCGGGTCGAGGGCGCTGTGGCAGTTGACCCAGACTGAGCCGGAGCGAATGCGTGGGATCATCCGGTGGACGGCGGCCAGGTCGTTCGACCAGATACTCGCCCCCAGACCATAGGGGCTGTCGTTGGCCATGCGCAGGGCGTCGGCCTCGTCATCGAATGGAATCGCCACCAGCACCGGGCCGAAAATTTCTTCCTGCACCAGTGGGTGACGCTGATCGACATCGACGATGACCGTTGGTTTGACGAAGTAGCCGGGACCAAACTGTTCACCTCCACAGGCAATGCTGGCACCGCTGTTGCGGCCTTGCTCAATGTAGTTGAACACCCGCTGTTGCTGCCGTGCGGAAATCAGCGGGCCCATCTCTACGCTGGGGTCCAGGCCGTTGCCGAGCTTCATGGCGTTGGCAATACCGGCGATATCGGCGACCACATTGTCAAAATGCTTGCGCTGCACATATAACCGCGAACCGGCGCAGCAGACCTGCCCCTGGTTAAAGAAAATCGCACTGGCAGCACCCGCCGCCGCGCTGACAAGGTCGGCATCGGCCATGACGATGGTGGGTGATTTACCGCCCAGCTCCAGGGTGACCCGGGTCATGTTGTCCATGGCGATCTTGCCGATCTGCTGGCCGACAGCGGTCGAGCCGGTGAAGGTCAGTTTATCCACCCGTGGGTTACGGGTCAGGGCATCGCCAGCGACGACGCCGGTGCCGGTGACCACGTTGAAGACCCCGGCCGGGTAGCCGGCTTCGAGAGCCAGTTCGGCCAGCTTGAGGGCGCTCAACGGCGTTTCATCGGCGGGCTTGAGTACCACTGTACACCCGGTTGCCAGCGCCGGGCCGAGCTTCCAGCAGGCCAGCAGCAGCGGGAAGTTCCAGGCCACGATAGCGCCGACGACACCGACGGCTTCACGGCGAATGAAACCGTGAAACTGATCGGCGGGCATCAGCGGCATCGACACATCCACCGTGCTGCCTTCGACCTTGGTGGCCCAGCCGGCCATGTAGCGCAGAAAATCGATGGACAGCTGCACGTCCATCACCCGTGCCACGGCGGCGCTCTTGCCGTTGTTCAGGCATTCGAGCTGGGCCACGATCTCGGCGTCCCGCTCCAGCAGGTCAGCCAGGCGCCACAACAGGTTCTGCCGTTCGCGCGGGCGGGTGCGGCTCCACGCCGAGTCGTCAAAGGCCTTGCGGGCGGCGAGCACGGCGCGTTCGACATCGGCTGGCGTGGCGCTGGGCACCTGGCACAACGGTTCGCCAGTGGCAGGGTTGCGCAGCGTCATCAGCGCACCGTCGGTGGCTTCAACCCAATCGGCACCGATCAACATACGGGGAGCACGCTGCAGAAACGCCTCAACGGCAGGCAGCAGGGGGGCAGTGGCGGACATGGCAAACCTCGTTCTTGTGAGTGAATGCCGTGGGTATTCGCAACCCTTGTGCCAAGCTCAAGAACCCCCTGAAAACAGGGGGCTTGGCTGCTTGAGGCGGGTTCTGGCGTCTCAAACTGAGACAGTGCTGAGACGCGACAACTGCCCTGTTGAAAACAACGCCCTGCGCAGAGGGCGTTGCTGCAGGGTCAGACTTTGAACTGTGCCACCAGCCCGTTCAGTTGCACGGCCAGGTGTGCCAGTGATTGGCTGGCGGCGTTGCTCTGGTTGGCGCCGGCCGAGGTTTGCATCGACAGGTCGCGGATGTTGATCAGGTTGCGATCTACCTCGCGGGCGACTTGGGCCTGCTCCTCGCTGGCACTGGCAATCACCAGGTTGCGTTCGTTGATGGCGGCAATGGCCTGGGTGATCTGTTCCAGCGCATGGCCTGAGGCCAGTGCAGCATCCAGGGTGGCGTGTGCCCGTTCATTGCTGTTGCGCATGGCACTGACTGCGCCCTCGGTACCCTGTTCGATGGTGCCGATCATCGACTCGATTTCCTGGGTCGACTGCTGGGTGCGGTGCGCCAGTGCCCGCACTTCATCGGCCACCACGGCAAAGCCACGGCCCGCATCGCCTGCGCGGGCCGCTTCGATCGCGGCGTTGAGGGCCAACAGGTTGGTCTGCTCGGCAATCGCTCTAATCACTTCAAGCACCTGGCCAATGTTGCGCACATCACCGGCGAGGTGTTCAACCTGTTCACAGGTACGGGTGACGTCTTCGGCCAGCAGGCCAATGGAATCGACGGTCTGTTGCACCTGCTGACGACCATGGCGTGCGGTCTGGTCGGTTTCGCCCGAGGCCTCGGAGGTGCTGACCGCATTGCGGGCCACTTCCTCGACCGCGGTGGTCATTTCGTTGACCGCCGTTGCCGCCTGTTCCACTTCGTTGCTCTGCTGGAGCAGGGTCTTGGTGGAGTCATTGGTGACGGCTTGCAACTCTTCTGCGGCCGACGCCAGTTGGCTGGAAGAGTCGGCGATGCGCTGAATGGTCGTGCGCAGGCTGGTCTGCATGCGCTTGAGTGCCTGCAGCAGTTGTGCCGGTTCGTCGCTGCCGACCACGGTCACTTCGCTGCACAGATCGCCACTGGCGATCACTTCGGCGACGCTCACAGCCTGGCTCAGCGGGCGCACGATGCTGCGGGTCAGGACAATGGCGAGCACGACCGTCAGCAGCACGACGACAATCATCATGGTCATGACCAGTTCATTGGCATTACTGAATACCGTGTCGCTTTCCAGCGAGGCCTGCTTGGCCCCTTGTTTGTTCAGGTCGATCAGTGCGATCAAGGCCTTGACCATGGCATCCGCGTGTTCATAGAGGGTGCCGTTGGCAATAGTGATGGCCTGGTCCTGGTGGCCCTGCTGTGCCAGTGCGCTGAGCCGTTCCTGCTCAGCCATGTACTGCGCCTTGGCGTTCTGGAAGTTTTCATAGGCAACCTTTTCTTCGTCCAGGCTGATGAGCTGTTCATAGCGCTGCTGCTGGGTTTGCAGCAGTTGCTTGAGCTCGGTGAGACGTTCCAGGTTGCTTCGCATGTCCTCGTCGGTGCGTACGGTCAGCAGGCGCAGGGTGATTGTTCGTATGCGCGATACGCTCAGAGCCGTGTCATTGAGGGCGAGAATCGAAGGCAGCCAGTTGCGATCAACCACACGCGACTGTTCGTTCATGCGGCGCATTTCCAGCAGCGAGAAGCTTCCTAGCAGCAGCGCCATCAGCGCGATCAAGGCAAAGCCAAGGCCCGCGCGGCGGGAAATTTTCATCGTTCTCAAGAGCATCTGTGTATTCCTTGTGGCAGCAACAAGCGCGACCTGCGAAGCCATTCGCAGGCCAGCGTCAATGCGGCGCTCTTAGGGTGGTAGACCACGGCGTCGTCAGGTTGTGCAGGCAAGGGGTGATGCAACGCACCGTCGAGTCACGCGAGAGGTGCTTGTCTTATGATGGTTTTTTATGACATGCAGGGCGTGGGAGCCCTGATGGAAAGTGGCTCAATGATGGCATTTTGTGCCAGAACGGTAAAGTGCAAGCCGTTCTGTCGCGCCGTCTCAGAGTGCTACAGCTGTCGCGAAATTAAACGCAGCGCAAGCGGTAAAAGTGCTGGAAGCCCTGTAGGAACGGGGTTTTGAGTTCTTGGCATGCAATATGTATCGCTACTGACAGTACCTCTTCAGCCTGTGCATTGCCTGATCCATCCCGGCCGGCAGGAAGAGACCACTAAAAAACAACGATAAGAATAAGCCCCGTGGGAGGTCAGACATCGATGAAGAGAACATTCCGGTTCGCCAGTGCCGGTGGCCTGCTGGCGTTGGCGGTAAGCCTTGCCTTGCAGCCCCAGACCAGCCAGGCACGCGAAGCCCAGGCCATCCTCAAGGAAACCTGCATGGGTTGCCATACGCCTGAGGGTGAGAATGCCTTTAGCCGCATCAGCCATCAGCGCAAAACCCCCGAGGGGTGGCTGATGAGCATTGCGCGCATGCAGACCATGCACCAGTTGAAGATCAGCGATGAAGATCGCCGCACCCTGGTCAAGTACCTGGCCGACAACCAAGGCCTGGCACCCAGCGAAACCGACGGTGTGCGTTATGCATTGGAGCGTCGCCTGAACACCGTCGAGCAGTTCGACGACCAGACCAAGCAGATGTGCGGTCGTTGCCACTCGGGGGCACGGGTGGCCTTGCAGCGTCGCCCGGCGCAGGAGTGGGAGCACCTGGTGAACTTCCACCTCGGCCAGTGGCCGTCGCTGGAGTATCAGGCACTGTCTCGCGACCGCGACTGGTTCGACCTGGCCCGTAAGGAAATGGTGCCATTGCTCGCCAAGCGTTACCCGCTCGACAGCAAGGCCTGGGCTGACTGGCAAAAGTCGATGCCCAAGGCTCAGGCCCTGGTCGGTGACTGGACGTTCAGCGGCCACCTGCCAGGCAAGGGCGAGCTTAACGGGGTGATGAAGGTTACCGCTGCCGAGGGCGATCATTTCACCCTCAGTGTTGATGGCCAGTACGCCGATGGCAGCCCGTTCAAGGGCCAGGGTACGGCCATTCTCTACAGTGGTTATGAGTGGCGCGGTAACGTCGATATCGACGGGGTGAAAATGCGCCAGGTTTTTGCTGCCAATGGCGCGCAGCTCAAGGGCCGGATGTTTGAGACCGCGCACGATGAGCGTGGCCTGGACTTTATCGCTGCGCGGCAGGATCACCCACAACTGCTGGCGGTTCAGCCGGGTTACCTGAAGGCCGGCAGCGAAACCGAAGTCAGCCTGATCGGCAGCGGCCTGAACGGTACGCCATCGTTCGGCAAGGGGGTTGAAGTGGTCAAGGTGCTGGAGCAGAGCCCGCAACGTGTGCGCGTGCTGCTCAAGGCCGCCGCCGATGCTCCGGCCGGGTTGCGCGAGGTGACTGTCGGTGCACTCAAGGGCCAGCAATTGGCGGTGTACCGCGACATTGCCGAGGTCAAGGTAGTGCCGGCGTTCTCGGTGGCCCGTATCGGTGACAACGGTGGTTCGACACCGAAGGTTCAAGGCCGCTTCGACGCCGAAGCCTGGGGCCGCAGCGCGGACGGCAAGGCCTACCGCATTGGTGTGTTCCCGGCGCAATGGAAGGTCGAGCCGTTTGATGACCGTGCCCGCGAGGATGAAGACGTCAAGTTTGCCGGCAGCATGCAGGCCGATGCGGGTGTATTCACCCCAGGTGATGCCGGGCCAAACCCAGAGCGCAAGATGTCGACCAACAACGCCGGCAACCTCAAGGTCATTGCGGCGGTGGACGATGCAGGCAAAGCCCACACGGGTGAGGGGCATCTGATCGTCACTGTTCAGCGCTGGAACAATCCACCGATTCCTTGATACGGGCCTGTTACCCCAGCCATATCAGCGGAATGAAAAGGGGGCCGGCAATGCCCGGCCCCGCTTGAGGAGGTTGCGATGGGCGTTACCTTGAACCTGGTGGAGCGCAACCTGCACGAAGTGCAGGTTGATGACGCACGCATGTTGTTCCATATCCCCAGCAGCTCGCTGTTCGCCAGCGATGCGCTGACCGGGGAAATTATCGACGTCCTGCGTGGTGAGGGCTGTTCCAGCGAAACGCTGCAGCAGCGCCTGGCCCCGCGTTTTGGCGGCGAGCAAATCAATGAAACCCTGCGCGAGCTGATCGCCCTGGAACTGGTCAGCGACGGTTCGCCGTTGACCCCCGAAGTGGCGACTAGGCGGGTCGAGCGCACGGCGATCAACACGGTGGTGTTGAACGTCAACACCGGCTGTAACCTGAGCTGCACCTACTGCTACAAAGAGGACCTGGACAAGCCTTCGCAAGGCAAGCGTATGGATGTCGAGACCGCCGTGGCCTCGGTGGAAATGCTGCTCAAGGAGTCGCCGGACGAGTCGGTCTACACCGTGGTGTTCTTCGGCGGCGAGCCGCTGAGCAACCGCAAGCTGATCGAGTACATGGTCGACTACTGCGAGCGGCGTTTCAGTGAGGCGGGCAAGCGGGTCGAGTTCGTCATGACTACTAATGCCACCTTGCTCACCGAAGACATCGTCGATTACCTCAATGCCCACCGATTCGGTTTGTCGGTGAGTATCGACGGGCCGAAGACCGTGCACGACCGCAATCGCATCACGGTCGGTGGGCAGGGCACCTACGATGTGGTTCGGCGCAAGGTCGACATGTTGCTGTCGCGTTATGACAGCCGCCCGGTCGGCGCCCGTGTCACCCTGACCCGGGGCGTCACCGATGTCGAAACCATCTGGAACCACCTGTTCAACGAACTGGGCTTTGCGGAGGTCGGCTTTGCGCCGGTGACCTCTGGCGATATCAGCGATTACAACCTGAGTAGCGAAGAGCTGGTACAGGTGTTCGCCAACATGAAAGCCCTCGGGCGGCGGTACCTGGAGGCAGCGCTGGAGCACCGCAGCATCGGTTTCTCCAACCTGCACCAGTTGATCACCGACATTCATGAAGGGCACAAGAAGGCTCTGCCTTGCGGGGCCGGGCTGAAGATGCTGGCGGTCGATCACAAGGGGGAGTTGAACCTCTGTCATCGCTTCACCGGCTCGTCGTTGCCAACGTTCGGTAACGTCCACAGCGGGGTCAAGCAGGTCGAACTCAACGACTTTCTCTCACAGCGCCTGGACCGCACCAACACCGGGTGCGACAGCTGCCGCATTCGCAACCTGTGCTCAGGCGGCTGCTACCACGAAAGTTACGCTCGCTATGGCGACCCCGCTCACCCGACCTATCACTACTGCGAACTGATGCGTGACTGGGTGGACTTCGGCATCGAAGTCTACAGCCGGATCATGGCCGAGAACCCGGCCTTCATCAGCCGCTACATCACTCCGCGCAAGGTCCACTGACATGAAGCATCTCAAGCCGATCAATAACAAAGCGCTCAAGCTCGAACAGGCTGCCGACGAGAACCGCATTGAAGAGGTTGTGGCCATGAACTCGGTGGCCGGGTGTGCCTCGACCACAGACCCGGGCTGGGAAATCGATGCCTTCGGTGGCGTTTCGTCGCTGTGCCAGCCGATGGAATCAGACCTGTATGGTTGCTCTGACCCTTGCTGGTGGCCGGCCCAGGTGCCGGACATGATGAGCACTTACCCGGACTGGAACAAAGACGCCCAGGCCTCCAACGACAATTGGCGCAACCTGGGGACCGTGTTCCCGGAAGACAAATGAGCCCCCAGCCGAACAAGAGGGATACCCGCATGCTTCAGACTGCAACGCGCGGCCTGGCCGCCATTCTGGTGCTTGGCGCCTGCTCCGGGCCACTGTTGGCCGACGAGGGCAAGGCGCTCAACCGTGGCCACGAGTACATGGTCACCACCAACTACCCGAACAACCTGCACATTCTCGACCTGGCCACCGACAGCCTCTACAAGACCTGCCAGATGCCGGACGCCTTTGGGCCGGGCACCGTGCAACTGTCGCCAGACCGCACAATTGCCTATGTGTTGAACAACCATTACGCCGACATCTACGGGGTCGAGCTGGACACCTGCAAACAGGTGTTCCATGCCAGCATTACCCAGCAGCCGGGGGAAAAGGCTCGTTCAATGTTTTCCTTCACTGTCAGCCATGATGGCAAGGAGTTGTACACCGTCGCCAACCCGACACGGATGCTCAACGATCGCTATGAAGTGCAGCAGCCGCGCCTGGATGTCTACGCCACCAATGCCGGCATGAGTGCCAAGCCCGTGCGCAGCTTCCCGGCGCCACGCCAGCTGACCATCATGCAGACCGGTGACGACGGCAGCCTGTACATCGCCGGGCCGGACATCTACAAGGTCAACGTGCAGACCGGCAAGTTCGACGTGCTGGTGCCGAGCCGACACTGGAAGCGCCCGCTGTACAGCGCCCCGGATGTGCTCTACGTGTGGAACCAGCAGACCTACCGGCATGATTTCTCGCTGCTCTACACGGCCGCCAAGTTCAAGGACAAGAAGGAAGACCCGGCAACCGCTGACTATGTTTACGGCTTCTTCAACATCGACCTGGCCACCGGCAAGACCAAGACCGTCGACTTTGGCCCGCTGACCGAGATCTACTTCAGCGGCATGGTGTCGCCCAAGGACCCGAACCTGGTCTTTGGCGTGCTCAACCGTCTGGCCAAGTACGACATCAAGCAGAAGAAAATGCTCCAGGCAGCGACCCTGGATCATTCCTACTACTGCATTTCGTTCAACAAGGCCGGCAGCAAGATCTACCTGGCCGGTACCTTCAACGATGTGGCGATTTTCGATGCTGACAGCCTGAAGCCACTGGGCAAGATCAAGTTGCCGGGGGGGGACATGGCAATCACCACGGCCCAGGTCTTTACCCGCTAGTAGAACCGGCGTGGATCTGGCGAGTCGATCAGGCTCGCCAGTTCCCGCCTCACCGAAACGGACCATCGGGTTAGCAGGCTTTTGTGTACAACTTGCTTCGATTAAGATGGCGATTAGCCATTTATTATCGAGTGCCCCGCTGTCATGACGGCAGTCCTGAACGTGCTACTTCTCTGGATGTGCCTTGGCATCGTGGTGCTGCTGATAGTGTGGCGCCGTGCGCTGCACCGCGAGCGCGACCTGAGTGCTCGCCTGGCTGAGCTTCAAGCGCAACTGGCGGGCTCACCGCCGGGCGTTTGCAGCCAATGTGCCCAAGCGAGCGCCATCCTCCCTGACGACATCGAGCGTTTCAAACGCAGCCAGTACTTTGCCCGCATTGGCACCTGGGACTGGGATGTCGACACCGAGCAGTTGTACTGGTCTGAAGCCATCTACGGCATGTTCGGCTATCAGGTGGGCGAGATCACCCCCAGTTATGAACACTTCTGCAACAGTGTCCACCCGGACGACCGTCAGCAGGTCAGGGCGGGCGAGTTGCGCTGCATTGAAACCGGCGAAAACCATGACGAGGAGTACCGGGTGATCTGGCCCGATGGTACGGTGCGTTGGCTGCGCGAGACCGGCAATGTGATCAAGGACGCCCACGGCAAGGCCATCAAGATGATGGGGGTGGTACGCGACATCACCGAAGAAAAAGCCTGGGCCAACCAACTGCACAGCATGGCCCATCAGGATGCGCTGACTGGCCTGGCCAACCGCCTGGTTCTTGAGCAGCGGCTGTCGGCGGCACTTGAGCAGGCACGCATCCAGCGCACCCGAGTGGCGCTGATTTTTCTCGACCTCAATGGCTTCAAGGCGATCAACGACAGCTACGGTCACGCTGCCGGCGATCAGGTGCTGATTACCACGGCCAAGCGCCTCAAGAATTTGGTGCGTACGGCCGATACAGTGGCACGTATCGGGGGCGATGAGTTCGTGCTGGTGCTCGAAGGTTTGTCGTCCGACCTGAACATACAACAAGAAATCCATGTGCTTTGCGAAATGATTATCCGGGCACTTTCAATGCCGATGGAGATTGCCAGTGAAACGTGTGTGATCGGCACCAGCCTGGGTGTGGCGGTATTTCCCGACCACGCCACGAGTATGGATAACCTGATCCACACCGCAGACCTGGCGATGTATGACGCCAAGCGCTCGGGGAACAATCAATATCGTCTGGGGAGCCAATTGGGTGTGTGACAGGGTGGTGTTGCAGTGCGTGATAGCCCAACCGTTGGTTATCAGCTGTGCGCCATAGCGGGCTAAAGGGATGAGCCTGTCGTTGTAATCGTTGCTTGCGTGTATCTCCTTACTACCCCATGACAGGTTCCTTGGATGTTGGTTTACAGCCAAAAAAGTTTTCTCATTGTCGATGACTTCTCCGACTTCCGCAGCTCTGTCCGCTCCATGCTGCGCGAGCTGGGCGTGCGTGACGTCGATACTGCTGACTGCGGCGAGCAGGCGCTGCGCATGTGTGCGCAGAAACGCTATGACTTCATCCTGCATGACTTTCACTTGGGCGATGGCAAGAAAAACGGCCAGCAAACCCTCGAAGACCTGATGGTCGACAAGCTCATTAGCCATGAGTGCGTGTTCATCATGGTCACGGCTGAGAGCAGCCAGGCAGTGGTGCTCAGTGCTCTGGAACATGAGCCTGATGCCTATCTGACCAAACCGTTCAACCGGATCGGGCTGGCCCAGCGGCTGGAAAAGCTGGTACAGCGCAAAACCTTGCTCAAGCCGATTCTGCAGGCGCTCGACCGTGGCAAACCCGCCGAGGTCCTGGCCGCGTGCGAGAACCTCTGCCGCCAGGACCAGCGTTTTGCGCCGTTGTGCCTGCGCTACCGAGCCAACGCCCTGCGTGACCTGAACCGCTATGAAGACCTTGAGCGATTCCTCAAGGCCATCCTCAGCAGCCGTGCCACGCCCTGGGCTTATGCCGCCCTTGGCGCATTACTGTTCAAACGTGGCCAGATTGGCCAGGCCCAGGGCATCTATGAGCAAGCCTTGAAGGCCTTCCCGCTGATGCCTGGCCTGTACGACGGCCTGGCCGACGTACTGACGGCCACCGGCGAAACCAAGCGCGCTCAAAGCGTGCTTGAAGAGGCGGTGCGCCTTTCGCCACTGGCAGTGCGTCGGCAGATGCTGTTGGGCAAGCTGGCGCTGGGCAACGAAGACTTCGACAGCGCTTCACGCGCCTACCGTCAGGCGGTCAGCCAGGGCCAGCATTCGCGTTTCAAAGACCCTGAAAGCAACCTGGGCCTGGCCCAGGCCTTGATCAGCAAGAACGGTGGCGGCGGCATGGATGCGCGCACGCGGGTAGAGATCAACTCGGCCTTGAGCGAAGTGGCCAAGGAGTACACCGACGACCAGGGCCTGCAAGTGCGCGCCCGCCTGATGAAAGCCACCAGCCTGATCAAGGCTGGCGACCCCGAGACCGCCGCCAAGCTCACCGAGCAGGCCATGGCTCGCATCGAGGGCATGGACCAGTTCTTCTCTGCCGAAGCAGCCTTGCTGGTGGCGACCCAACTGCAACAACTCGGGCAGGAAGCGGCCAGTAACGGCATCTTGAAGAACTGCGTTGAGGTGTATGGCGACGACCCGGCGGTGATGAAAAACATCGCAACCCTGACCGATGACCCGGCGATTCTGGGTGGGGGCAACGAAGCCGTCGACCTTAACCGCCAAGGCGTGCGCAGCTACCAGGCCGGCAACCTGGGTGGCGCCCTGGACCTGTTCCGTCGAGCACTGGTGTTGCAGCCGAAGAACATCAGCATCGCCCTGAACACTACCCAGGCACTGCTGCGCCTGGCCGGTGATACGCCAACCGCAGCCGTACTGGAAGAGTGCCGCGCCTGCCTCAGCCGGGTGGCCGGTATTCCTGAAAGTGACGCGCGCTACGAGCGCTATCGCAAACTGCATATACGGGCATTTGGTGGATGAGCGAAAACAAGCAGGGGCTCGACTTCTCCACGGTGATCGCCTCCACCGTACACGACATGAAAAACTCCCTGGCGATGCTCATGCAGACCCACAGCCAATGGCTGGCCCGTTTGCCTGACACGCAACGTGGCGGCAGTGAGCTGGGCGTCATGGAACACGAATTCGCCCACCTCAACGGCATGCTGGTGCAACTGCTGGGCCTGTACAAACTGGGCGTCAACCAGTTGCCGATGTGCCCTGGCTACCATGAGCTGGACGACTTCATCGAAGCGCAACTGGCGGCGCACCAGGACGTACTGAGCCATCGCGACCTGCTGGCCAGCTACCGGATCGACACCGTCAACCCGCTGGGCTTCTTTGACCGTGAGCTGATTGGGTCGGTGGTGTCCAACATCCTCAACAACGCCATCCGTTACGCCGGCCACGCCTTGCTGATAACCGTCAGCGAAGAAGACGACCAACTAGTACTTAGCGTCAACGATGACGGCCCAGGTTATCCTCTGCAGATGCTCGAACGCCAGAGCGACTACGTGCAGGGCATCAACCCCAGCAGCGGCAGCACCGGCCTGGGCCTCTACTTCGCGGCCCGCATTGCTGCGCTGCATGAACGCGACGGGCTGCAGGGGCGCATTGAAATCGGCAACGGCGGGCCGTTGGGCGGCGGCGTGTTCAGGCTCTACCTGCCGTAAGTGCGCTGTATCGTTGCCATTGTGCTAATACTCCAGCATGTAGCATGGCTTAATGCTGGAATATTGGCACTTTGGGTCTTCTACACCGGCTATTGGATGAGCTGCATACGTTGGGAACCCTGCGGGTTCCATCGCCACCAAGGTGTGCTCCCACGGTAGGTGCGCCACCACTGGCAAGTCATCTGCTCAAGTGCTGCTTTCAATGCTCAGCAGCAACGCTTCAACCAGCCCTTTAGACATATCCAGCGCATTGCGGGTTGCCCAGAGCAAGTGACGGGTTTGTGCATCGACCAGATCGCAGGCTTGGTTGTTGGCGGCATCCGCGCTGCGAAGCAGGACCGACAAATGCACCAGCGCATGTTCGGCCTCAACGCCGGCGCACACTCGGAACAGCGGGGCATGGCTGCCTTCGCAGGAGCCAAAGGTGGTTGTGGTGGTTGTCAGGGGTGAGCCGGCTGGCGGGGGATCGGGGACAATTTTTGTCATAGTGGATCTCCTTTTGCTGTGGAGCCGCCCAACATCACTTGCAGTTGATAGGGAGGCGGCTGCGTGCGGGTCTGCAAGACCGGGGCAAAAGGAACCCGGCAGACCCGAAGGTCTCCCACACGCAGCCACCACAAAGCAGAATCAACGGCACGAGAAAGCGCCGATAACTCGGGTGGTGGCGGAATGCGCCTTTTGCTTGCCGGGCTTGCAGTCCCGGTCGCTGAATTGGCAGCGACTGGGTGATGTTAGCGGGGTTGGGGGAGGGGGACAAGGTGGGTTGAGCAGTGATGGGTTACCTGAAACTTGCCCATTTTGCGTGTGGCGCATACATTAGCCCCAACACGGCCCCCGCCTCTTGGTTCCTAGTGAGCTTACGCGGGGGTTTTTGTTTCCAGCTCCAGCAATCCCCTGACCTGACAGTTTTCCTGCCCGACCATTGCCGTATATGCCTTGAGTAACGGCCATGTCCTACTACGGAGGGCGCGAGCTGCTTAATTTTCCTCGCTATGCCTCTTGGATTTAACCATTACTCGCCAAGTGGCAGTACTCGTCGCACTGAATGTTGAAGGTATCGTCTATTACGTCACCGCCTGTTCAACAAGGGTGCTAGCCAACTGCTCATTGATCTGGCTTGCCTGGGTTAGGCAGGTTTTCAGTTGGTCACAGAGAGCCATTAGTTGGTCGACTTTGGCGACGATGCGGTGTTGTTCGACAAGTGGAGGGAGGGGGAAAAAGACGGCTCCGATTTTTCCTGGGGATGTATGCTTAACTTTCATTCCAGTCGAGCTATCAGCAACGCACGATCTGAGATATGCCCCATTGAAGTAGTGGAAAATATATCCAGAAGAAACAATTTCACTATCAAAAAGAAGCTTCCCCAAGCGTTGATTATGTAAATAGCTCTTTCCGTCATTCGGAACAAGAGCTGCACTTCCAAGAAGCCCCGCAGCCTGCTCAGTCATTGCAACAATAAGATCGCCGGGATTAAGAACAAACTCTTGATCAACCGGGCCGCAGTAGTATTTTGTACGATCACCTCGATCCCGAAATCCACCCACCTCAAAAAAATTACCTGGTGTGGTCAGGACGTATGGTGAGACTGACTCGCAAAAATATGAGCTCGAAAAAGCATAACCATGCTTTATGGAAATAAGATCACTTACACGGCACCATTTCCATGCTTTCGGAACCGCAAACGGCTTTTTCTCTTCCTCACTCTCTGCAAGTAGCGTTTGCTTCTTGGTCTGCCCTTCAGCAACCAACTGACTCTTCTCGCTCATGATGCGCTTAAGCAGATCACTGGCCGGCTCATCACTCGGGTCTTGCGGCACCAGTTTCCCCATCACGGCCAGTTGCAGCAGGGTTTGTTTGAGGGCGTCGATGCTGGGTTCGGTAGTGAACAGGGTTTGGAAGTGTTCGGCCAAGCGTTGCCAACTGGCGGCGAAGTCGTTGGCGTCGCTGGCTTGGGTCAGGCTGTCGAGCAGTGCTTGTACCAGTTGGGCGTGGGCGCTTTCGGCATCGGCCTGCTGGGCTTCCAGGCTGTCGCACAGGGCCATCAGCTCATCGACTTTGGCGACGATGCGGCGTTGTTCTGCGAGCGGCGGGAAAGGTATTAGAAACTGGGCCAGTTTCCCAATGCTGAGACCTTCACGCGAAACGCCGACCTGCACATCCATTACGGTCTGCTGGACCAGTTGCGAGACCAGCACCACATGAAGGAACGGCTGAGAGTCGCTTGAAACTGGCCGAATAATAGTTACGTGCTGACTAACGTTACCCGTATCAAAGTCAGAAGGAACTGTGGCGCAGCGCCCAATGGACGCACCTGTGATATTGAAAAGCAGGTCACCTGCTTCAACATGTGTTCCCGACATTTTTTGGTGTGTTGCTTCAGGTATGAAAGCAACGTCATTAAGGCGAAGTCCTTCATTCCAAACGTTCTGAGATCGAAGAAATTTGACCCCGTCAGCTACGTAAGCCTGTTTCCCACCTAATGGAGTGCTACCAGCCCCAATTTTCTTAAGCAGTGAATCAAGCCGTACCCACTCCCAATGAGTGGGTATGACAAAAGGTGTTTCCTCTTTCGCAATCTCCGCCAATGGCTTCTGCTTCTTAATCTTCCCCTCAGCCACCAACCGCGCCTTTTCCTCAGCAATCCGCTTAAGCAACTCACCGGCCGGCTCATCACTGGGATCTTGCGGTACCAACTTGCCGCGCACGGCCAATTCCAGAATCAACTCACGCAGCTTCTTGATGCCATTCGGCGCACCGGCCAGCAGGGGCAGATTGTCGGTCAGCAGCGCGGTCATACCTGGCGCTCCAGGGCTTCGGTCAGTACGGCTTTGAGTTGGTCGCGCAGGTCGCTGATTTCGCCTTGTAGCTGGGCGTAGTTACGCAGCAGTTCGTCCGGGTCGTGGCTGATTTGCTCGCCGACATGCGGGTTTTTGCAGTCCAGGTTCCAGTTGCGCGCTTGCAGTTCGTCGACGCTGACTTTCCAGGCAAATTCGTTTTCTACCCGAGCGGCAAAACCATCGGCTTCATTGCCCCACCAGGCTTCTTCCACGGCGAATTCTTCGAGGCGCATGGGGCGGGTTTTGGAGTAGTTCTTCACGCCTGCCGGGTACTGGTGTTCGTAGAACCACACGTGCTTGGTCGGTGTGCCTTTGGTGAAGAACAACAGGTTGGTCTTGATGCTGGTGTAGGGGTTGAACACGCCATTGGGCAGGCGAACGATGGTGTGCAGGTTGCACTCGGTGAGCAGCTTTTCCTTGATGCGGCTCTTGATGCCTTCGCCGAACAGGAAGCCATCGGGCAGCACCACGGCGGCGCGGCCACCGTCTTTAAGCAACTGCATGATCAGCACCAGGAACAGGTCGGCAGTTTCGCGGGTGCGGAAGGCGGTGGGGAAGTTGGTTTCGATGCCGTCTTCTTCCATGCCGCCGAACGGCGGGTTGGCGACGATGCAATGCACGCGCTCGCTTGGGCCCCAACTGATCAGCGGCTTGCTCAGGGTGTTGTCGTGTCGGATCTGGCTGGGCACTTCGATGCCGTGCAGGATCATGTTGGTGGTGGCCAGCAGGTGCGGCAGCGGCTTTTTCTCCACGCCGAAGATGCTGGCTTGCAGGGTGCGTTCGTCTTCGGCGGTTTTTACATAGCGGCTGCGTTTGTGCTCAATGGCACAGGTGAGGAAGCCGCCGGTACCGCAGGCCGGGTCCATGACCTTTTCATCCAGCTTGGGGTCGACCATGCGCACCATGAATTCGGTGACCGGGCGCGGGGTGTAGAACTCGCCGGCGTTACCGGCGTTCTGCAGGTCACGCAGCAGTTGCTCGTAGAGGTTGCCGAACTCATGGCGCTCTTGGGCCTTGTTGAAGTCCACGCCTTCCTGGATCTTGTTGATCACCTGGCGCAGCAACTGGCCGGACTTCATGTAGTTGTAGGCATCTTCAAATACGCTAAGCACCACGAACGCCGAGGGTGTGGTGCTGTACTCCTGCAGGTTCTGCAGTTGCGGGAACAGGTTGTTGTCGATGAAGTCTTTCAACGTGTCGCCGGTCATGCCTTCCGGGTCGGCGGCCCAGGTGCGCCAGCGGCAGCTTGTGGGGATGGGCGAGCGGTAGTTGTCGTCCATCAGCTCCCATTCCAGTTCGCGGTCGTCGAAGATTTTCAGGAACAGCAGCCAGACCAGTTGGCCAATACGTTGCGCATCGCCGTCGACGCCAACGTCTTTGCGCATGATGTCCTGGATGGATTTGATGGTGCTGCTGATCGACATGTAAATCTCGCTGGTGTGCTGCAAAACAGGGGGAGGGCGTAGGCACGCAGGGCGGCCTACGCCAAAACGCGGGGCGTTACCTTAACTGGCGTAGAGCGCTTCTTCCAGTTCGTGAACGGCTTTCTCGTAACCCGTTCGGTTACCGAACACGTTGATAAGCTCCATCGGCGTGCCCAGGTTGCTGAAGGGGGCGTTGCACAGGATTTTCACATCCTCGATGTGTTCGATGCCGGTGTCGGCATACTTGTCGAGCAACGCTTCCAGTACCTGGCGCGCTGCGCCCTGGTACTTGCCGAAGTAGTTGCGCTTTTTTACCTGTTCGGCGCGCTCTTTGCGCGACAGGGCCGGTTGGTCGAAGGCCACGTGGCAGATCAGGTCGAAGGGGTCGAGTTGCTTGCCCTGTTTCTTTTCCACTTCTTCGGCCAAGGCCTCCCACATCACGCCTTGGGCGGCCATTTCCTCGATGATGACCTTTTTCTGCTCGGCGTCACTCCAGCGGCGCAGGAAGTCATCCAGCGAGGCAAACTGTTTTTGCACGCAGGTGCGGGTGTAGTCGTGCAGCGATTCGGTGATCAGCTTGCCGTCCGGGCCGTAGTATTGAACACGCTCGGCAAGCACATACACCGGAATGTTATCGACCACGTATTTGACACGTTTTGTGCCACCTTCATCGTCGTCGAAAGGGCCAAACACGTCATCGCCGCTACCGGTAGTGGTGGGGTCGTCGTGCTCACCTTGATCATCCAGCGGTTCATCGGGCGGAACGGGGGATTCATTGTCACCCGGTACGTAGATGACCACGGGGTCGCCATCAAATGCGGGGTCTGCGAACAGTTCGGTGGCTTTCTTGAAGTCCATGATGGTGAACCAGTACTTGTCGAACTCTTCGTTGATACGGGTGCCACGGCCAATGATCTGTTTGAACTCGGTCATCGACCTGATGTGCTGGTCGAGCACGATCAGTTTGCAGGTCTGGGCATCAACGCCAGTGGTCATCAATTTGCTGGTGGTGGCGATGACCGGGTAGCGCGCTTCAGGGTTGATGAAGTTATCCAGCTCGGCTTTGCCTTCCTGGTCATCACCGGTGATGCGCATGACGTATTTGCGGTTCTCGGCCACGCGCTCGGGGTTGAGGTTGACCAGGGCCTGACGCATGCGCTCGGCGTGGTTGATGTCGTCGCAGAAGACGATGGTTTTCTGGAACGGATCGGTGGCCTTGAGAAACGCGGAAACCTTCTGCGCGACCAGTTGGGTGCGGGCCTCGATGACCAGGGTGCGGTCCATATCCTTGAGGTTGTAAATACGGTCTTCGATCAGCTCGCCATTCTTGTCGAGCATGCCCTTGGGGGGGCGCCAGCCTTGCAGGTCTTTGTCAAAGTCGATGCGCACCACTTTGTAGGGCGCGAGGAAGCCGTCTTCGATGCCTTGCTTGAGGGTATAGCTGTACACCGGTTCGCCGAAGTAGGTGATGTTTGACACCTCTTTGGTTTCCTTCGGCGTAGCGGTAAGGCCGATATGGGTAGCCTTGGAGAAGTAGTCGAGAATTTCCCGCCAGGCGGCATCTTCGGCGGCGCTGCCACGGTGACATTCGTCGATCACGATCAGGTCGAAGAAGTCACGGGAGAACTGCTTGTAAACGTTCATCTCTTCTTCGGCGCCGGTGACGGCCTGATAGAGCGACAGGTAGATCTCGTAGGAGGTGTCGATCTGGCGCCTGGCGATCTTGGTCATGGCCGGGCCAAACGGTTTGAAGTCGTTGCTCTTGGTTTGGTCGACCAAAATGTTGCGGTCAGCCAGGAACAGAATGCGTTTCTTCTGTTTGGACTTCCACAGGCGCCAGATGATCTGGAAGGCGGTGTAGGTTTTACCCGTACCGGTGGCCATGACCAAGAGAATGCGGTCTTGCCCGCGTGCGACGGCCTCGACGGTGCGGTTGATGGCGTTGGTTTGGTAGTAGCGGGGCATTCGGCCAGAGCCGTCGTCGTAGTAAGGCGCTTGGACTTTTGCTGGCGCATCGCCTACCAGGCCTTTCCACTGGCAGTAGCGCTGCCACAGCTCGGCAGGGCTAGGAAATTGTTCAAGGGTGAGTTCGGTTTCAATCTGCTGGCCGGTGCGGCTGCGGTCATGGAACAGGAAGCCGTCGCCATTGCTCGAGAACACGAACGGCACATCCAGCGCCTCGGCATACCCCAATGCTTGCTGCATGCCAGAGCCGATAGCGTGCTTGTTGTCCTTCGCTTCGATGACTGCAATGGGCAAGTTGGCTTGATGGTAGAGGATGAAGTCGGCCCGCCGGGACTCTCCTCGGCTGTGCAGCTTGCCGCGAACGATGATGCGGCCCTTGGTAAAGCTGACCTCTTCGCGTACCTGCTTTTTGATGTCCCATCCCGCCTGCTCAATGGCGGGGGTGATGAATTTGGTACAGATGTCACGTTCGGAGAGGGACTTTTTGTCCATTTACCCGGTTCCCTGTCTCGCCAGCCTGGTCGCTCCATGCCGGCATTGCTGATGGCGATTTGGTGTCAATGTACCTTGTTTGCCACAGGTTGGGGGCGGGATGCACTGCGGGCGCCCTGAACATGCGCCCGCAGTAGCGTGTGCCGGTATCAGCCAATCATATCCTGCGCACTGAAGCTGTTGACGCCCACCAGGTGAATCTCGAAGTCAGCGTCCGGGGTGGCGTTGACGTTGCCGTAGAGGATGTGATCGACAAAGCGCACTTGCCCGGCGGCGCTGAATGCATCGGCACCAATGAAGCTGAAGGTGTTGATGCCTTTGGCGAGGACGTTGGCGTCGAGCTTCGACAGGTCGATCTTGTCGCCTTCGCTGCTGTTGAAGTCGGTGATGACGTCGCGTGCGTTGCCTTTGCCCAACTCGTTCAGCAGGTTGAAAACGAACCGGTCGGCGCCGCTGCCGCCAGTGAGTGTGTCGGTGCCGAGGCTGCCGATCAGCAGGTCGTTGCCCGCCCCGCCATTGAGTTGGTCATTGCCTGCACCACCGTTCAGGGTGTTGTTGGCGCTGTTGCCGATCAACACGTTGTTGAGTCCGTTGCCGGTGCCGTTTAGGTTGGCACTGCCGGTAAGGGTCAGGTTCTCCAGGTTGGCACCCAGGGTCCAGTTGACCGAAGCGCGCACGGTATCGATCTCGCGGGGCAGGGTGCTGGTTTCAACGAGGGTGTCGCGCAGGTTGTCGACCACATAAGTGTCGTTGCCGGTACCACCGATCAGGGTGTCGATACCTGCGCCACCGTCCAGCAGGTTGTCACCTGCGTTGCCGGTGATGCGGTTGTTGAGGGTATTGCCGGCGCCGTTCAGGTTGGCACTGCCGGTGAGCGTCAGGTTTTCCAGGTTGGCGCCCAAGGTCCAATTGACCGAAGAGAAGACGCTGTCGATTTCCTTGAGCGATGTTCCTCGTTCAATGATGAGGTCGTCGGTGCTGTCGACGTAATAGGTGTCGTTACCTGCACCGCCGTCGAGGGTATCGGTACCGCCAGCGCCGTTGAGCAGGTTGGCGCCGCTGTTGCCCGTCAGGGTGTTGTTCAGTGTGTTGCCGGTCAGCTTGAGTGCGCCACTACCCAGCAGCGCGCCGTCTTCAACGTTGGCGGCAAGGGTGTAGCTGACGCTGCTGCGCACCAGGTCGCGGCCTTGGCCGCTGGCCTCAATGACTGTGTCAGCGATGTTGTCGACCACATAGATGTCATTGCCGAGGCCGCCGCTGAGGGTATCGGCACCCGCACCGCCGTTTAGCAGGTTGTCGCCTGCGTTGCCGGTCAGCACGTTGTTGCGCGTGTTGCCGGTCCCGCTGAGGTTACTGCTGCCGGTGAGCACGAGGTTTTCCAGGTTGGCGCCCAGGGTCCAGTTAACTGAAGTGCGAACCGTGTCGATTTCACTGGCAGAGGTGCTTTTTTCGATGATGACATCGCGCAGGTTGTCGACCACGTAGGTATCGTTGCCGGTGCCACCGGTCAGGGTGTCGATCCCGGCACCGCCGTCCAGGATGTTTGCTCCGGCATTGCCGGTGATGCGGTTGTTGAGTGCGTTGCCGGTGCCGTTGATCGCAGCCAGGCCGGTGAGGGTCAGGTTCTCCAGGTTGGCGCCCAGGGTCCAGCTCACTGTTGAAAAGACATTGTCGATCTCGGTTGGCGAGGCGCCTCGTTCGATGACGGTGTCCGCGAGATTATCGATGTAGTAGGTGTCGTTGCCAGCGCCTCCGTCGAGGACATCGGCACCGCCAGCGCCGTCCAGCACGTTGGCGCCACCGTTGCCGGTCAGGGTGTTGTTCAGCGCGTTGCCCACCAGCTTGAGCGCGCCGCTGCCCACCAGCAGGCCGTCTTCGACGTTGGCGGCCAGGGTGTAGCTGATGCTGCTGCGGACCAGGTCGCGGCCTTCGTTGCTGGCCTCGATGACCTTGTCGGCGATGTTGTCGATCACATAGATGTCATTGCCAAGGCCGCCACTGAGGGTATCGGCACCCAGGCCACCCTCGAGTAGGTCATTGCCCGCCCCGCCATTGAGTTGGTCATTGCCTGCGCCACCGTTCAGGGTGTTGTTGGCACTGTTACCGGTCAGCACGTTGTTGCGGGTGTTGCCGGTGCCGTTGAGGTTACCGCTGCCCGTCAGGGTAAGGTTTTCCAGGTTGGCGCCCAGGGTCCAGCTCACTGAGGCACGAACGGTGTCGATCTCGCTGGCCAAGGTGCTGGTTTCAATGATGATGTCGGCGCTGTTGTCGACCACGTAGGTGTCGTTGCCGGTGCCACCGATCAAGGTGTCGACCCCGGCACCGCCGTCCAGCACGTTCGCTCCGGCGTTACCGGTGATGCGGTTATTGAGTGCGTTGCCAGTGCCGTTGCTGCTGGCTTTACCGGTGAGCGTCAGCACTTCAATGTTGGCGCTCAGGGCGTAACTGACTGAGGAGAGAACGGTGTCGATCTCACTGCTCAGGGTGCTGGTTTCACTGACGATATCGCCGACGTTGTCGACAATATAGGTGTCGTTTCCCGAACCGCCGATCATTGTGTCGCTGCCGCCACGACCATCCAGCACGTTGTTCAGGGCGTTGCCAATCAGGGTGTCGCCAAAGGCCGACCCCGTGGCGTTTTCGATTTTTGCGCCATAGGCGATAGCCAGCCCGTTGTTGATGGCAGCTCCGCTCGGGTCATAGAAGGCCTTGCCGATGTTGCTGAACTGGCCTTCATTCAGATTGAGCAGCACCGAGGCTTTCTGGTTGCTCGCGTCAAGGGTATCGATGCCGCCGGCATCCCAGAGGGTTTCGAAGACTGATTGGTCGGCGCCCCACTGGTAGGTGTTGTTACCGGTTTGCCATTGGGTATTTGCGCCATAGAGCTTCTGGATCGCCAGGATGTCCAGCAACATGGGCGAGGTGGGCTCAAAGGAATAGGCGTTGTTGTAGCTCATCAGGGTGTAGTGGACATCGTCGAGCTCTGGCGCCAGTACGGTGTAGTTGTAGGCACTGGTGCTGAAGGGGTGTTTCAGGCCAAGTGCATGGCCAATCTCATGCACAAAGGTCATGTAGTCATAGGTGCCCTTGACCGGCGCCTTGTTGTTGGTTGCTGGCCCGATCCAGACATCGCCAGCACTGGGCGCTCTGTCAGGAAAGTAGGCCCAGGCCGCGGTGTCGTCACTCATGTAGGCGTAACCGCCAAAACGCAGGTCGCCGACGTTGCTCGCAGTTTCCTTGACCTGGGTAAACTTGATGTTGGCCACCGCAGACCAGTTGTTCAGGGCGCTGGAGACAGCGGCCTGTTGCGGCGCGGTCAGGGCATAGCTTGCCTGGTACTCGTTGTCGTACGTGTAGCTGCGGGCGAAAAGCGAGACGTATGGATTGATGAAACTGTACGTCAGGTTCGTCGTACTCGCGCCGTTGCCCCAGGCAGTACCAAACAAAAGGCTGTTGAGCTGGACGTTGTTGCTGAGAGAGGCGTACCAGACAGAGGAGTAACCGAGTGGACTGGGCATTTTAGCTTCCTGGGCGAACGGCGGCCTTTCCTTGGGTGGCCGCTACGGTATCGCGCTTTTTATCAGAATCTGTAGCGTTGATACAGGCGAGTTGGTTAATTTGGCGTCAAAAAAACGCGAATTTCATCTGGAGCCTTCAGATGGGGATGCGCTGCTGACCTCACGATGATTTATGGAATTCAGGGCATGTCCTACGTATTCAAGATGATGGGTTCACCTGTCGGCCAATTGACCCTGATTGCAAGCGCCTCCGGGCTCGCCGCAGTGCTCTGGGAAAACGAGAAGCCCAATCGGGTTCTCTTGAGTGCCGTGCGTGAGGCGCTTGAAAACCCGGTGTTGCTGGCCACCGAGCGGCAGCTCGGTGAGTACTTCGCCGGTACACGAAAGCGCTTTGAGTTGGACCTCGACTTTGTCGGTACTGAGTTTCAATGCAAGGTCTGGCAAGCGCTGTTGACGATCCCGTTTGGCGAAACCCGTAGCTACAGTGACATCGCCCGGCAGATTGGCTGCCCGAAAGCGGTGCGCGCCGTAGGGGCAGCCAACGGCAAGAATCCGATTTCGGTCATTGTCCCTTGCCACCGGGTGATTGGCGCCTCGGGCAGTTTGACCGGCTATGCCGGTGGGTTGGCGGCCAAGCAGTTCCTGTTGGCACTGGAAGGCAGGCAGACGCTGGCGCTGGGGTTTTGAACCGACTACCGGCCAGTTTTCACGAAAGTGATATCGGCGGGTTCAGCCGGCTGTGCCAAAATATGCCATCTCCTTTTGGCAGGATCACCTCATGCAAACCGCCAGCCCCGCGCTGATCCGCGAAACCTTCCCCGTCGGCCCTTTGCAGTGCAACTGCACCCTGATCGGCGACCCGATTACCAAGAAGGCCATCGTCGTCGACCCGGGCGGCAACCATGAGCAGATTATCGCGCGCCTTGATGCTCACGGTTTGAAGCTGGTCAGTATCATCCATACCCATGCGCACCTGGACCATTTCCTGGCCTCCGGCCTGTTGAAGGAAAAGACCGGTGCTACGCTGCACTTGCACAAGGAAGACCAGTTCCTCTGGGATAACCTGGAAATGCAGTGCCGGATGTTCGGCGTACCCTACACGCCGGTACCGTCGCCGGATCGCTGGCTGGCCGATGACGAAGAATTGGCGTGCGGTTGTGGGGTTGCCTTGCACACGCCGGGGCATACCCCGGGTTCGATGAGTTTCTGGTTCGCCGATGCCAAGTTGCTGATCGCTGGCGACACGCTGTTTCGTCGTGGTATTGGCCGTACCGATTTGTGGGGCGGCGATCAGCCGACCATTGTCCGTTCGATCAAAGAGCGCCTGTACCGGCTGGATGAGGACGCTACCGTTATAACCGGGCATGGACCAGACACCCGTTTGGGTGATGAAATGCGTGAAAATCCATTTGTTCGGGCCTGAGCCAGGGAATTATTTGCGTTTGTCGCGTTCCAAGGCCCGTATAGGTCTGCCAATTTTCGATGTGCTTTAGAATCCCTGTAGGAGCTTTTCCATGTTCACCTCGCGTCGTCTGATTATTGTCGCTACCGCAGTTGCCATGCTGTCCGGTTGTGCCACCCCAAGCCCTTACGATAACCAAGGGCAGGCACAGCAAAGCACTGGAATGAGCAAAACTGCCAAGTACGGCGGCCTTGGCGCGCTGGCCGGCGCAATCGCGGGTGCTGCAATCAACCACGACAACCGTGGCAAGGGCGCACTGATCGGTGCGGCAGCTGTGGGTGCAGCGGCGGCCGGTTACGGTTACTACGCCGACAAGCAGGAAGCGGCACTGCGTGAAAGCATGGCCAACACCGGCGTGGAAGTGCAGCGCCAGGGCGATCAGATCAAGCTGATCATGCCGGGCAACATTACCTTCGGCACCGACTCGTCGGATATCGCCCCAAGCTTCTATTCGCCGCTGAACAACCTGGCCAACTCGTTCAAGCAGTTCAACCAGAACACCATTGAAATCGTTGGCTACACCGACAGCACCGGCAGCCGCCAGCACAACATGGACCTGTCGCAGCGCCGTGCGCAGGCTGTCAGCACTTACCTGACATCCCAGGGCGTTGACAGTTCGCGTCTGTCGGTACGCGGTGCTGGCCCGGATCAGCCGGTTGCGAGCAACGCCGATGCCAATGGCCGTGCACAAAACCGTCGTGTAGAGGTCAACCTGAAGCCGATTCCTGGTCAGCAGTACCAGTAACCGTCGGCCTGTGGCCAGCAAGGCGGATTGCTACGGTATGTAGTAACCCGCCTTGCGGGTATCAGCGTTGACGGTGTAACTGCGCCAAATGCTGATCCTTCTCTTCCCATAGCCGGTTGATCCATTGCTGGAACGCCAGCCGGTACGCGTCATCCTGGTCATAGCTTTTGCCGAGGAACTCCTCGGGAATGGCCAGTTCCTGAATATGCACCGCTACCCGTGTCATCCGCCCGCACAGCAGGTCCCAGAAACCCGGCGCACCGTCTGGGTAGTAGAGGGTCACGTTGATGATCGATTGCAGTTGTTCACCCATCGCATCCAGCACGAAGGCGATGCCGCCAGCCTTGGGCTTGAGCAGGTGCGGGAACGGTGACTGCTGTTCGGCATGTTTTGCCTGGGTGAAGCGGGTACCTTCGGCAAAGTTGAAGATGGCGGTTGGCGTGCCACGAAACTTTGCGCAGGTGCGGCGGGTGGTTTCCAGGTCCTTGCCTTGCTTCTCCGGGTGTTTGGCCAGGTAGGCCTTGGAGTAGCGTTTCATGAACGGAAAGCCCAGTGCCCACCAGGCCAGCCCGATCACCGGTACCCAGATCAGGGCGTGCTTGAGGAAGAACTTCAGCGGCCGAATACGCCGGTTCAGCACGTACTGCAGCACCAGGATGTCCACCCAGCTCTGGTGGTTACTGGTGACCAGATAACTGTGCTGGTAGTCGAGCCCTTGAAGGCCCTCCACCTGCCAGTGGGTATGCCTGATCAGGTTCATCCAGCCCTTGTTGTTGCTGATCCAGGCTTCGTGGATGTGGCGCATCAGTTCGTCGGTCAGCTTCTGTGCCGCCGGAAACGGCAAGCACAGCTTGAACAGGCTGACGATGAACAGCGGGGTACAGCACACAAGGGTGTTCAGCCCCAGCAGCAACGAGGCAATGATCCCGCGCACAGGCGCGGGCAGAAAAGCGAGCATGGTTCAACTATCCAGAGAGCGGTTGGCCTGAATCGCAGTCAGGGCAATGGTGTAGACGATGTCGTCGACCTGGGCACCGCGGGGCAGGTCGTTGACCGGTTTACGCAGGCCTTGCAGCATTGGCCCGAGGCTGACGCAGTCGGCACTGCGCTGCACGGCTTTGTGGGTGGTGTTGCCGGTGTTGAGGTCTGGGAAGACGAACACGGTGGCGCGACCTGCTACCGGGCTGTTTGGCGCCAGTTCGCGGGCGGTGTTTTCGTTGGCCGCCGTGTCGTATTGCAATGGGCCGTCAATCTGCAGGTTGCGTTGGCTTTCCTGGGCGAGCAGGGTGGCTTCGCGTACTTTCTCCACCTCTTCGCCACTGGCTGAGTCGCCACTGGAGTAACTGATCATTGCCACCCGTGGCGTGATGCCGAAGGCTTCGGCCGAGTCGGCGCTCTGCAGGGCGATTTCGGCCAGTTCGCTGGCGCTGGGGTGCGGGTTCATCACGCAGTCGCCGTACACCAGCACCTGCTCGGGGAAGAGCATGAAGAATACCGACGAGACCAGGGTGCAGCCCGGCGCGGTCTTGATCAGTTGCAAGGCCGGGCGGATGGTGTTGGCGGTGGAGTGCACCAGGCCCGAGACCAGCCCGTCGACTTCGTCCAGCGCCAGCATCATGGTGCCGATGACCACCGGGTCTTCCAGTTGCTGCTCCGCCATTGGCGCGTTGAGGCTCTTGCTTTTGCGCAGGTTGACCATCGGCTCGACATAGCGCTCGCGGATCAAGTCCGGGTCGAGGATTTCCAGGCCTTCTGGCAGCTCGATACCTTGGGCGCGGGCCACCGCCTGCACCTCTTGCGGCTTGGCCAGCAGCACGCACCGGGCGATGCCGCGGGTCTGGCAGATGGCCGCAGCCTGCACGGTCATGGGCTCGGCGCCTTCCGGCAGGACGATGCGCTTGTTGGCCTGCTGGGCACGTTGTATCAGTTGATAACGGAACACCGCAGGTGACAGGCGCATCTCCCGTGGGGTGCCACAGCGCTGATGCAGCCAGCTGGCGTCGAGGTGGCTGGCGACGAAGTCGGTGATGATCTCGGCGCGCTCGCGGTCGTCGACCGGAATTTCCTTGTTGAGCTGGTTCAGTTGGTTGGCCGTGTCGTAGGAACCCGTGCTCACCGACAGTACCGGCAGGCCTGCCGCCAGTGCTCCCCGGCAGAGTTCGAGGATGCGCGGGTCGGGTTTGCTGTCGCTGGTCAGGAGCAGGCCGGCCAGTGGTACACCATTGATCGATGCCAGGCTGACGGCGAGGATGATGTCGTCGCGGTCGCCCGGGGTTACCACCAGGGTGCCAGGTGTAAGCAGTGGCACCGTATTGGCGACGGTACGGGCGCAGAGGATGATCTTGTTCATCCGCCGTTGTTCACAGTCCCCGGCGTTGAGCACCTGGGCGCCAAGCAGTTCCGCCACATCGCGGGTGCGCGGTGCATTGAGGTCGGCCTGGTAGGGAATGCAGCCAAGCAGGCGGAAATCGCCGCTGCGTAGCACTGGCGAGTGCTCTTTGAGGCGTGTGGCGAAAGCGTGCATGCTTTCGTCGCTACGCACCTTGTTGAGGATCACCCCAAGCACTTTCGGGTCCTTCGGCCCACCGAACAGCTGCGCTTGCAGCTCGACCCGCCCGGACAGTTCGGCCAGCACGTCGCTTTCCGGTGCCGAGACCAGGATGACCTCGGCATCCAGGCTTTTCGCCAGGTGCAGGTTGACCCGCGCAGCGTAGCTGGCGTGGCGGGTCGGCACCATGCCTTCTACGACGACCACGTCCTTGCCCTCGCAGGCTTGCTGGTAGAGGGTGATGATTTCTTCGAGCAGCTCATCGAGCTGGCCGTCGCCCAGCATGCGCTCGACGTGGGCCAGGCTCAGTGGCTTCGGCGGCTTCAAACCGTGGGTGCGTGCGATCAGCTCGGTGGAGCGCTCTGGACCGGTATCACCTGGGTGTGGCTGGGCGATCGGCTTGAAAAAGCCCACCTTCAGGCCGGCCCGCTCCAAGGTGCGGACCAGGCCCAGGCTGATGGAGGTCAGGCCGACACCAAAGTCGGTCGGCGCGATAAAAAATGTCTGCATGCGAGCGTCTCGAGGTGAGCTGTGCAAAAGAATCAATTGCCAAGGGTATCGCTATCGACACCCTGCGCGCACCAGCCGCAGGAAAAAGGCTGGCCGATACGCTGTTGGCGCTGGTCGGCGTCCAGCACCCACGCGCGCGATTGCCAGGGCGGCTGGTGGCGCAGGTGCTGAGTATGGCCGCAGGACAATTCGACCACCCAGTGGCCGTCCTCGTCCTGATGAAAACCGAGAATGCGGCTGTCGCTCATGGTATTCCGTTTGTCTGGGTTACGTTCGCTTTCGGACGAGGCCTTGGTTACACTTATGGCTCTATATTCTTCTGCAAAAGGTCTCGCCCCATGCTGATCGCCGCCAACAAGGCTGTCTCCATCGACTATACCCTGACCAACGACGCTGGTGAGGTCATCGACAGCTCCGCCGGCGGCGCTCCGCTGGTCTACCTGCATGGCGCAGGCAACATCATCCCGGGCCTGGAGAAGGCTCTGGAAGGCAAGAAAGCCGGTGAGG
This sequence comes from Pseudomonas defluvii, assembly GCF_001695625.1. Classification (GTDB taxonomy): domain Bacteria; phylum Pseudomonadota; class Gammaproteobacteria; order Pseudomonadales; family Pseudomonadaceae; genus Aquipseudomonas; species Aquipseudomonas defluvii. The sequence goes on along the minus strand of NZ_MBPN01000025.1, from coordinate 3,770 downwards.
AACTGAATGTTGCCATCGAACCTGAAGATGCCTACGGCGAATACCTGGCTGAACTGGTCAGCACCCTGAACCGCAGCATGTTCGAAGGTGTCGACGAGCTGGAAGTCGGCATGCAGTTCCACGCTTCGGCGCCGGACGGCCAAATGCAGATCGTCACCATCCGTGATCTGGACGGCGACGACGTTACCGTCGATGGCAACCACCCACTGGCTGGCCAGCGCCTGACCTTCCAGGTCAAAGTGGTTGACGTTCGTGACGCCAGCGAAGAAGAAATCGCACATCGCCACATCCACGGCGAAGGTGGTCATCACCACTGATTTTCTGCGCTAAGCTCAGAAAGTCGCGAAGGCGGTCGGGACGATCGGTCAGGCACCCACTGGGACCTGCGATCAGCCCGGGCGCCTTTTTAGTGGGCGAGCCAAAAGGGCGCCGTGGCCTGGATTGGCAATAGAGGAGTTAGTCATGAGTGTATTTCACGACCTGAAGTTGCAAGCGCTGGATGGCCAGGAGTTACCCCTGGCGCCCTTCAAGGGCCAGGTGGTGCTGGTGGTCAACGTCGCCTCCAAGTGTGGGTTGACGCCGCAATACGCTGCGCTGGAAAACCTCTATCAGCAGTACAAAGCCAAGGGTTTCAACGTGCTGGGCTTGCCGTGCAACCAGTTTGCCGGGCAGGAGCCGGGCACCGAGAGCGAGATCCAGGCCTTTTGCAGCCTTAACTATGGGGTGAATTTCCCTCTGGGCAGCAAACTGGACGTTAACGGTCCGCAGCGACACCCCCTGTACCGTTTGCTGGCCGGCGAAGGCGCGGAGTTCCCAGGCGATATCACCTGGAACTTCGAAAAATTTCTGGTTGGCAAGGATGGTCGGGTGTTGGCCCGCTTTGCCCCGCGTACCGCACCGGATGATCCGACTGTGGTGCAGGCGATCGAGAAAGCGCTGGGCTAACCCGTTCTAACGGGCGATTTCGTTCACCCGTGGGGTGCGGATGAGCCCGGCTTGATCGTCAGTGGCACAGGTGGTTGGCGTACGCTGGCCGCTTGTTCGCACGCTGTACGCAAGTAGGCCTCGAATTGCTCGACAATCGCTGGCCAGCATTGGCGGCTGGCATGTTGGCGAGCATTCAGGCGTACCCGGCGCAAGGTCTCACTGTCTTCAAGTAGCCAACTGGCGGCGTCGATGAATGCGTTCTCGTCACCCGGCATGGCCAGTGCGCCACTGTGCCCGTGGCGGATATGCTGAGCCGCAGCGGCTTCATCATAGGCCACGACGCCCAGCCCTGACGCCAGTGCTTCAAGCACGACATTGCCGAAGGTTTCCGTGAGGCTGGGGAACAGGAAAATATCCCCGGACGCATAGTGTTCGGCCAAGGCCGTGCCGCGTTGGGCACCACAGAAAACCGCCTGTGGCAGTTGCTGTTCCAGTGCAGCCCGCTGAGGGCCGTCGCCGACCACAATCAGCCTGATGCGCCGCTGTGGATAAGCCTGGCACAGCGCCTCGACACTGCGGCGTAACAGGCCCAGGTTCTTTTCCACAGCCAATCGCCCGACGTACATCAGGGCAATGTCCTCGTTACCCAGCCCCCAGTGTTCACGCAGCGCCTGGCTGCGTCGCGCCGGGTTGAACAGGTGGCTGTCGACACCGCGGGCGAGCAGGCCCAGGCGCTCAAAACCTCGTCGTTGCAGTGCCTGGCGCTGGCTGATGCTCGGTACCAGGGTAGTGTGCGTGCGGTTGTGAAACCAGCGCAGGTAGTGGGTGAGTGCATGCTTCAGCAGGCCCAGACCGTATGGGGCGGTGTACAGCTGAAAGTTGGTATGAAAGCCACTGACTACGGCAATCCCCAAGCGCCGTGCAGCCCGTAGGGCGCTCAAGCCGAGGGGGCCCTCGGTCGCGATGTACAGCACGTCCGGGCGCTGCCGACGCCAGTGACGCAGGAGTTTGTGCATCGATACCTGGCCCCATTGCAAGCCGGGGTAGCCGGGCAGTGGCCAGCCACGGCACAACAGTGCCTGGTCGTCGCCAGTGCCAGGTGAGTCACTTGCCTGGCGCGGGCGTACCAGTTCGACATCATGCCCGCGTGAGCGCAACCCCTCGCTGAGGCGGCCCAGCGTGTTGGCGACCCCGTTGATTTCGGGTGGGAAGGTCTCGCTGACCAGGGCGATGCGCAAGGTATGTGCTGTCATGACGTACAGTTTCATGCCCGTGGATTGCGCAGGCGTGACGGTGGCATGACGGCTTTGTGACGCCTGACCTCGGGGCTTGTGTGACCGAAATATTTCGCATTGGCGCGCTCAAGAATGTCGAACAATCGGCCGATGCAGATGCATTCAATTGAAGGTCTTGCGCTCCAGGGGCGGTAATGTTCAACAGCAAACTGAAAAAAGAAATCCTCCAGCTGCGTGAAGACCTGCTTTCCATGGAGCAGGTCAAAAGCAGTCTCGACAGTGAGATGCTGGTACTGCACCTAGACCCACAGGGCCGTATCGAGTCGGTCAACAGCAACTTCGAGAAAGAGATGCTGTACGACAGCAGCCAGTTGGTTGGCCGCAACATCGAAGAAATCGTTCCGTCCCACGTCAAACAGCTCGATTTTTACACGAAAATGAGGGGGGCCATCACCCGCGGTGAACACCTCAATGGTGCTTTCCGTCTGCTGCGTGGCAACGGTGAGGAAGCCTGGCTGCGTTCGATTTTGCAGCCAGTCAAGAACAGTGCAGGGCGGCTTCAGTACTTTACGCTGCACTCCAGCGACCTGACCCGCACCATTGAAACCTCTCGTGAGCATGAAAGCCTGATCAATGCGCTGATGCGCTCTACGGCTGTGATCGAGTTCAATCTCGACGGCGAAGTGCTCACGGCCAATGACCGCTTTCTGCAGACGATGGGTTATACCCTCGAGAAGCTGCGCGGCAAGCACCACCGGGTGTTCTGTACGCCGGAAGATTACAACTCGCCCGAATATCAGGCGTTCTGGGACAAGCTGCGCCATGGCGAGTTCATCGTTGACCGTTTCAAACGCATTGATGCCCATGGGCGCGAAGTCTGGCTGGAGGCGTCCTACAACCCGATCATCGATGCGCATGACGTGCTGTACAAGGTGGTCAAGTTCGCCACGGTAATCACCGATCAGGTCAAGCAGGAACAAGCTGTTGCCGAGGCCGCCAACATTGCCTACGAGACCTCTCAGCAGACTGACGCCAGCGCTCAGAAGGGCGCCGAGGTTGTGAACAATACCGTTGAAGTCATGCGTGGCCTTGAGGCCTATATGCAGGATGCAGCGGAGGGTATCGAGGCATTGGACAAGCAGTCTCAGGTGATCGGCTCGATCATCAAGACCATCAGCGACATTGCCGGGCAGACCAACCTGCTGGCACTCAACGCGGCCATTGAAGCCGCTCGCGCGGGCGAACAAGGCCGTGGTTTTGCGGTGGTTGCCGACGAAGTACGGCAATTGGCGTCGCGTACCAGCGCCGCCACTGAGGAAATCGCCCGGGTGGTGCAGCAGAACGAACAGCTGGCCAAAGCCGCAGTGGACATTATCGACAGCAGCAAGCGTCAGGCCGAACAAGGCCTGGAACTGGTCGGGCAGACCGGAACGGTGATTGTCGAGATTCAGGATGGCGCCAAGCGCGTGGTCAGCGCGGTAGGCCAGTTCTCCAGCCACCTGGCGAGCTGATGCCAGCCTGACCAGAGACGCTACGGCCTGCCAGAAGGCAGGCCGTATCAAGGCGTTAGCGTACCTTCGTCGTTGTTAGCGCCTTGTCACCGTCTTC
>NZ_MBPN01000267.1 GCF_001695625.1 Pseudomonas defluvii | reverse complement strand
GCTTGCCTGCGATGGCCTCGGTGGGGGGCCCGTGAGTTCGCGGCGCCTGCATCGCGGGCAAGCCCGGCTCCTACAGGCTGGCGCGGGCTCTGTTGGAGCTGGCTTGCCTGCGATGGCCTCGGTGGGGTGTCAGCTGAAGCCAACCCCCGCTAAAAAGCGGGGGTGGCAGGGGGAATGATCAGGCGGCGCTGAACAGTTTGTGCGGGTCGATCACGAATTTCTTCGGCACGCCGGCATCGAACTCGCCATAACCTTCTGGCGCCTGATCCAGGCTGATGACTTGTACGCCCACCACTTCAGCGATGTTGATGCGGTCCCACATGATGGCCTGCATCAAGGCGCGGTTGTACTTCATCACGGGGGTCTGGCCGGTGTGGAAGCTATGGGACTTGGCCCAACCAAGGCCGAAGCGAATGCTCAGGCTGCCGATTTTCGCTGCGGCATCCACGGCGCCCGGGTCTTCGGTGACGTAGAGGCCAGGGATACCGATCTTGCCGGCTACCCGCACCACACCCATCAACGAGTTCAGCACCGTGGCCGGCGCTTCGTGCTGGGCACCAGCATGGCCATGGCCCCGAGCCTCGAAGCCCACCGCATCGACCGCACAGTCAACTTCTGGCTCACCCAGCAGGTTGGCGATCTGTTCGTGGAGCGGGGTGTCCTGGGACAGGTCGGCGATCTCGAAACCCTGAGCCTTGGCATGTGCCAGACGTACCGGGTTCACGTCACCGACAATCACCACGGCCGCACCCAACAGGCGCGCCGAGGCTGCAGCTGCCAGGCCGACCGGGCCGGCACCGGCGATATACACCGAACTGCCCGGCCCAACGCCTGCGGTGACCGCACCGTGGTAACCGGTTGGCAGGATGTCCGAAAGGCAGGTCAGGTCGCGGATTTTCTCCATGGCCTTGTCACGGTTCGGTAGTTTCAGCAGGTTGAAGTCGGCATAAGGCACCAGCACGTATTCGGCCTGGCCGCCGGTCCAGTCGCCCATGTCCACGTAACCGTACGCACCGCCCGCCCGTGCCGGGTTGACCGTCAGGCAGACGCCGGTGTGCTGTTCCTTGCAGGAGCGGCAGCGACCGCAAGCAACGTTGAACGGTACCGAGACCAGGTCACCGATTTGCAGGTTTTCGACATCACGGCCCTTCTCGATCACCTCGCCGGTGATTTCATGGCCCAGAACCAGGCCGACCTGGGCGGTGGTACGGCCACGCACCATGTGCTGGTCGGAGCCGCAGATATTGGTCGACACTACCCGCAGGATGACACCGTGCTCGATCTTGCGGCCTCGCGGGTCCTGCATTTTTGGATAGGGGATTGTTTGTACCTCGACTT
>NZ_MBPN01000266.1 GCF_001695625.1 Pseudomonas defluvii | reverse complement strand
GCCAAGGACCTGCTGCTGCCAGCGGCGGAACTGCGCCTTGAAGTCGGGGTTGAAGCGCAGTTGGGTAGCGTCAGAGGCCTGGGTCGAGATCAAGGCCTGGGTAACCACCTGAGTGAGCACGTCCGTCGCGCTGGCGTAGGCCCGTTGCAAGGCCGGCGCCAGGGTCATGCTCAGGGTGTGCCAGGCCCCTTCGGCACTGCTGTTGGCCACCGTCACCAAGGTGTCGAACGCCCGCCGGGCTGTCGTGCTCAGCCCCTGGTAGGCCTTGCTCTGCGTGACCGAGGGCAGGTCGAGCACGCCTTTGAGTTCGTTCGCCCGGGTGGCAACGCTGGTGACATCCGCCGGGTTGTCGGGGTCGACGGGGCGGGTGCTGCCATCGCCCTGGCTACGGCCATCGAGCAGGCCGGTGGTGGCGAAGTTGTGCGCAACCGTGCGTACCAGTGTGGCAATTTCCGGGTTGAAGTTGAACAGCGCCGTGCCCAGCAGGGTGCTCGGTTTCACCGCCTGCCGGCACAGCCAGTCCTGCCCGGCCTCGCCGCCGCCCAACAGGGTTGCGAGGCCTTCGGCAGTCTCCAGCAAGGCGCGGCTGTGGGCCGGGTGGCAGGTGTCGAAGAACAGGGTGTCGGCATTCGGTGCAAGCCGCTCCAGCCAGTTGAGCAGGTCGCGTTCGCTGCGCTGGGCATGGGCCTCAAGCTGGGCCGCCTGGGCAGTGGCCCGGCTCAGGAAGCCTTGCAGTTCATCGAAGTGGACGTCTTCGCGCCACAGGCGTTTGTCGCGCCACTCGGCCAGGGTGCGGCGCCAGGTGCCGGGGTGCGGGAGTTTGCCCCAGCGCTGAATGAACTTCGCCTCGAGTTTTTCGACCTCCCAGCGCCACGTCCCTACGAGTACCGATTCGGGTCCGTCAACCAAGTCCCGACCCCGCTCGACGCCATCATCGGCCTTGAGCAACGTGTACAGGTCATCGGTGTAGGCACGGGTCAGCGCCGGGTCCTGGGCGACGTGCGCGGGTAGCAGCGGTGTGCAATCAAAGCCGCACAGTGCTTGTACCGCGGTGGCCGTTTGCAATTTCTCCTGGTGCTCCTGCTCGAACAGTGCCTGTTCCAGGCGCCGCCCGGTGAGGTTCAGGCTCAGGTCGTCAACCAGCGCCAACGGGTCGTCGAGGGCGATGAACAGTGCCGTGTTCTGGTCTGGCACGTAGCCACGAATCAGCGCTTCCTCGAAATCCCGCTTGAACGGCCGGTCGGGGTCGGATGGGTCGGCATCGGTGGGCAGCGTGGTGCTGAGCAGGTTCGGTGCAGGCTGGTCCTGTACGCGGATATCGGCCACGCTCTGGCCCAGTTGCACCAGTGG
>NZ_MBPN01000265.1 GCF_001695625.1 Pseudomonas defluvii | reverse complement strand
TGGCCCTGCGCGACGATTTACGTGAGGCCGAGCGCCAAAATACGCTGTTCACCGACATGCTGCCTGAAGAACAGAAGTTGGAGAAACACAGCCTCTATGGGTTGAACCTTCAGGTGCCAGAGGGGATGGCGAAATGAAGGTTTCAGAAGGGTTGTTTGGAGTGAGGTCCCTGCTGAGCTACTGGGCTACGCCACGAGAACTTCCGCCGCAACTGACGTGGAAGTATGCAAGTGAACCAGAGCTGCTGAGCTGGAGGATAAAAGCGCGAAACTACAATACCGCTGTCGCTAATGGGATGTTTATTTTCATGCTTTTTTTTACCTTGGCATTGTGCTTCATTATGTATGACGTCTATGAAGGTACTGATCAGCCTTGGCGAACGCTGTCCTGCGTGTTTTTTTTCTGTCTCATGGCATTTACTGTTTCGTGCATGACCCATCAACGCATGAATTTTGCCTATCGCTTTACAGCATCTGGCGCAGAATTTTGTGAGTGGAAAAATTTTCCAGAGTGGGCGCTGAGGTTCTTGACGTGTCTCGCGATTGTTACGGCGATTCTCTTTGCCTGCATGGCAACCCTCGACCGCGACGCTAGTTATCTGATTTATGCTGTGATCGGGCCAGCCAAAGTGATGCTGTTGCGCGCCTCAATGAACTCGAAAGTCTATCGTGACTTGCAGACGGAATTTCATCACAGAACCTATGAGTGGTCGAGATTTACGTTGGTGGTGGTCGATAAGAAACAAACGTTGGTCGGCTTGGAGTTTTGCTGGTATGACGATTATATGAACAAAGACTCTTTAAGTACCGCGCCGTTGTTTGCGAAGCGTCGTGAGTTTGATCATTTGCTGGCCTTTTTCGAAGAGCGGCTTCCACACGTTCCTCGCGTCGCTCGCCACATAGACAGGGATGACTGAATAGTAGGTTTTGGAGACGTAAGTATTTACGGAGTGAAGTTTCAGGTGCCAGAGGGGATGGCGAAATGAAGGTTTCAGAAGGGTTGTTTGGAGTGAGGTCCCTGCTGAGCTACTGGGCTACGCCACGAGAACTTCCGCCGCAACTGACGTGGAAGTATGCACATGAACCAGAGCTGCTGGGGTGGAGGATCAAGGCAAGAAACTACAATACTGTTATTGCTAATGGATTGTTTGTTTTCTGGCTGGTGGTTGCTGTTTGGTTTGGGTTTTCTGTGCACTCAAATTTTGAAAGGTACGATGAGCCTACGCGCTCATTGTGCGCTCTTTTGTTTTTTTCTGTATTGATGGTAGCTGTGTTGAGCATGACCCATCAGCGCATGAATTTCGCCTACCGCTTTACAGCATCTGGCGCAGAATTTTGTGAGTGGAAAAATTTT
>NZ_MBPN01000264.1 GCF_001695625.1 Pseudomonas defluvii | reverse complement strand
TCCTGATCGCCAACGGCTGGATGCAGAACCCGGTGGGTGCCGAGTTCAACTTTGAAACCATGCGCATGGAGCTGACCAATTTCGGCGCGCTGCTGTTCAACCCGGTCGCGCAGGTGAAGTTCGTTCACACCGTCTCTGCCGGTTATGTGACAGGCGCCGTGTTCGTGCTGGCGATCTCCAGCTACTACCTGCTGAAGAAACGTGACCTGGCGTTTGCCCGTCGCTCGTTTGCGATTGCCGCAGTGTTCGGCCTGGCCTCGACCATTTCGGTGATCCTGCTGGGTGATGAATCCGGCTACGAGATCGGTGATGTACAAACGACCAAGCTGGCCGCGATTGAAGCCGAATGGGAAACCGAACCGGCGCCTGCTGCGTTCACCCTGTTTGGCTTGCCGAACCAGGAACAGCAGCGTACCGACTATGCGGTGAAGATCCCGTACGTGATGGGCATCATCGCAACGCGTTCGGTGGACAAGCAGGTCACTGGCATCAAGGACCTGATCGCTCACCACGAGGTGCGCATTCGTAACGGCATGATCGCCTATGGCCTGCTGGAGAAGCTGCGTCATGGCGACAAGAGCGAGGCCAATATCGCCGCGTTCAATGAGGTGAAAAAAGACCTCGGCTACGGCCTGCTGCTGAAGAAGTACACCCCGAGCGTGGTCGACGCCAGCGAAGCGCATATCAAGCAAGCCTCGCTAGACACCATTCCGAATGTCTTCACCATGTTCTGGAGCTTCCGCGCCATGGTGGCCTCCGGTTTCCTGATGCTGGTGCTGTTCGTGCTGGCCGCCTGGGCCTCGATCAAGCGTAATGCCGAGAACAAGCCATGGCTGCTCAAGTTTGCCGTGTGCAGCCTGCCACTGCCGTGGATTGCCGCCCAGACCGGTTGGGTGGTCGCCGAGCACGGTCGTCAGCCGTGGTCGATTGCCGAAGTGCTGCCGGTTCACCTCTCGACCTCGTCGCTGTCTGCGGGCGATGTGATGGGCTCGTTGCTGGCACTGATCGCCTTCTACAGCCTGCTGCTGGTGATCGAGATGTACCTGATGATCAAGTTTGCCCGCCTTGGCCCATCCAGCCTGCACACCGGGCGCTATCACTTCGAGCGTGACGCTGTCGCGCACACCGTCAAGGCTTGAGGAGCAGATCATGTTTGATTACGAAACACTGAAGCTGGTGTGGTGGGTGTTGATCGGCGTGCTGCTGATCGGCTTCGCCTTGACCGATGGCTTTGACATGGGGGCCATGGCGCTCATGCCGTTCGTGGGTAAAACCGACAATGAGCGGCGGGTGGCGATCAACACCATTGCCCCGCACTGGGATGGCAATCAGGTGTGGTTCATCACCGCCGGTGGCGC
>NZ_MBPN01000263.1 GCF_001695625.1 Pseudomonas defluvii | reverse complement strand
AGGCTGGTGAACCAACCGACGGTACGGGTCAGGTCGAGGCCATCAAACAACGCCTCGCGGCCATGGCCTTCCAGATCAACCAGCACGCTAGGCTGCCCGCTCCAGGCGCACAGGGTCCGGGCTAGGGCCGTCAGCAGCAGTTCGTCAATGCGCGTGCGGTACGCCGCGTTCGCGGTTTTCATCAACTGGGCGGTGCGGGCCTTGTCCAGGGTCAGGGTCAGGCTTTCGATACCGCCGCCAGGGGTACCATCTTCGGGGAACTGATCCACGGGCCCGGCCAACTGCTGTTGCCAGTACGCCACTTCCGTTTGCAACACCTCGCCGTGGGCAAAGGCCTCCATGTGTTCGGCCCAGTGCTTGTAGGCGCTGGTCTTGGCTGGCAACGGTAACCCGGCGTAGGCCTGCTGCAGATCCTCCAGCAGAATGCGCCACGACACGCCATCAACCACCAGGTGATGCACCACCAGCAGCAAGCGGGCCGTACCATCGGCCAGCCGAATATGCACGGCGCGCAGCAGTGGGCCGTCTTGCAGGCTGAGGCTGGCCTGAGCCTGGTCGCAATGGGCGGTGATGTCTTCCTCCGTGGTGGCTTCACGCTCCCAGAGCACGGTCTGCTGGCTAAAATCACGATGGCATTGAGTCCAGCAGTTCCCCTCCTGTTTCCAGCTCAGACGCAAGGCGTCATGGTGCGCCACCAAGGCCTGCAAGGCACGGCTCAGCGCCTGGCTGTCCAGCGGTTGCGCAGCCTTGAGCAGCACTGACTGGTTCCAGTGGTGCCGCTGCGGAATCGGCTGTTCAAAGAACCAGGCCTGAATCGGCGTCAGCGGCACTGCGCCACTGACCGGGCCCTGATCAATGGCCAGCGCACCTTCCAGCGGTTTGGCCGCACGCGCCAGGGCTTGCAGGGTCTGGTGTTGAAACAGGTCTTTGGGCGTCAGCGCCAAACCGGCCTGCCGCGCACGGCTAACCACCTGGATCGAGACGATGGAGTCGCCACCCAGCTCAAAGAAGTTGTCGTGCAGCCCGACCTGTTCCAGCCCCAGCACCTGTTGCCAGATCACGGCCAGTGCAAGTTCTTCCGGCGTGCTTGGCGCCTGATAAACCTGGCTTTCCCACACTGGCTCCGGCAGGGCCTTGCGGTCCACCTTGCCATTGGGGGTCAGCGGGAAGCGTTGCAGCACCAGGATTTTGCTCGGCACCATGTAGTCCGGCAACGCATCCTTGAGCTGTGCTTTAAGTTCATCGCCCAAGCCATCATCGCGGCTCGACACCACGTAACCCACCAGGCGCTTGTCACGCAGCAGCACCACCGCCTCACCGACGTCGGCATGGGCCTGCAGTCGCGCTTCGATTTCGCCCAGTTCGATGCGGTAGCCGCGCAGCTT
>NZ_MBPN01000262.1 GCF_001695625.1 Pseudomonas defluvii | reverse complement strand
GTTGGAGAAAGGAGGCATCGATGCCCCGGTGGGCAGCGTTCGCCGGTGAGATGCCGAAGCGAACTGGTGGGTGGCGTGGGCGGAACCCACGGCAGCCTTGACACCCTGGCTGCGGGCTGCTGCCGATACATCGGCAATGCAGGGAGAGAATGGCGCGGCCGGCAGGCTGCGTCGTCGATCAATCCGAATCGGTCAAGTCCGTCTTGTGCAGGCACTGCACCAGCCGGTTGCCCAGCCAAGCCATGCACGGGACGGCCATGGAGTTGCCAATCGCCTTGTAGCGCGGAGCGTCTGCGGCAGGCTTGCCGCGATACGGGATCAGCGTGTAGTCGTCGGGCATGCCCTGCAGCCGCTCGCACTCCATGGGCATCAGCCGCCGCACCCGCCATTGCGACCAGTCCGCTGCACCGGATTCATTCCAGTCGTAGCGGAAATGTGCCTCGAAGTCGGGGGCCAGGACATGGGGCTTGTCTGCGCCGCCGCCGCTGGTACGCAACGCCGCTGCAACGCTTCCGCCCAGTTCGGCGGCAAGACCCTGCGTCCGTCCCCGCAGGGCAACGCAGGCCACCATCGGCACACCGTAGCCCGGCTTGCCGTTGGACAGGACGGTGCAAGACACCTGTCCATGCCCCGACTCGAAGCGCACTTCGCCGCGGTTGTTCTGCGCGAAGGCGATGGCGGGTACGACGCCTGCGTTCGCATGGCTGTTGCGATGCCCGCCGGCACGCAGCGTCGGCGTCAGGTCGATCGTGGCGTCCGCGCCGCTGCCCTGGGCGGTGAAGGCGATGATCGGCACGCCCTTTCCCGTACCGTCCTCGCTGCTGCCCTTGCCGTTGTTGGCGGTGTCGAGGGTGTGGGCGATGCTGCCGGCGATGGACTGCACCATGAACGTCTCGGTGCGGATGTCGTGCTTGGGACCCGCGGCCATCAGGCATGCCGCAACATCGACGGGGCCGATGCCGCCGCTGAATCCGAACGTCGTCGTGACCTTGCCGTAGGGCTGGTTCAGTCCAGCGAATCCTGCGTATCCGCCTGCTGCAGCAGCACCCGATCCAGCAGCGCGGGCAGCTTCTTGCCACGGCGCGCGGCCCGCAGAAGAATCCCCGCGCAGGCCTGTGCGCTCAAAAAGTACTTCGGAGGGATCGAGGTCATCACCACCACATGCCACAAGAAACACGCGCTTGCGGCGTTGGGCGACACCGAAATATTGAGCGTCGAGCACGCGCCAGGCGATGCGGCGGCGGGGTCCAGACACACAACCAGCGTGCGCCCATTTTTCCCCTGGCGGCTGGAGCGCACGGCTTTCTCCGGCCAGTGCTCCCAGGAAATGCCCGAAGGCATTGCTGCGGTCGTTGAGGACGCCGGGGACGTTTTCCCAGACGAGCGTTG
>NZ_MBPN01000261.1 GCF_001695625.1 Pseudomonas defluvii | reverse complement strand
TATAGTGGATCCACCTTTTGAGACAGTGACTACGGGGTAGTTTAAGCTGTCGTCCTCGAAAGGATGACAGCAAATGGGTGAAGCAAAGAAACGCAAGGTGCACACGGCCGAATTCAAGGCCAAGGTAGGTCTGGAGGCGGTGCGCGGAGTGAAGACGATTACGGAGATTGCGCAGGCGTACGGCGTGCATCCGCAACTGGTCGGGCAATGGAAGAAGGAGATCCTGGAATCGGCGGGCGCCCTGTTCGAGACGAAGCGCGGCCCGAAGCCAGCCGAGGACAAGAGCGGCGAAGAGCGGCTGTACGGAGAAATCGGGCGGCTGAAGATGGAGAATGACTGGCTTAAAAAAAAGTTGGGAGTGTGAGCCTGGATGCGCGGGTCGGCTGGGTCGACGGCGCCGACAAGCTGTCCTTGAGCCGTCAGTGCGAGCTGGCCGAGGTGCCGCGCGCGACGGTCTACCGCAGGCTCACTGCCAAAGTGCCGGAAGAGGCGTGCGCCGAGGATCTGCTGCTATGCCGCCTGATTGACGAGGAATACACGAGCAGACCGTTCTACGGCAGCCGGCGCATGGTGGTGTTCCTGCGGGGAGCAGGCCACGTTGTCAACCGCAAGCGCGTGCAGCGCCTGATGCGCGGCATGGGCCTGGCGGGCATGGCGCCGGGGCCGAACACCAGCAAGCCGCAGCCGCAGCACAAGGTCTATCCGTATCTGCTGCGTGGCGTGGCGGTGACGCGGCCAAACCAGGTGTGGAGCACGGACATAACGTACATCAGGCTGGCGCGCGGTTTCGCTTACCTGGTGGCGGTCATCGACTGGTACAGCCGGAAGGTGCTGTCCTGGCGGCTCAGCAACAGCATGGACGCATCGTTTTGCGTGGACTGCCTGGAAGACGCCCTGCGCGAGCACGGCCGGCCCGAGGTGTTCAACAGCGACCAGGGATCGCAGTTTACCAGCGCGGCCTTCACGGGCGTGCTCAAACGCGAGGGCGTGGCTATCAGCATGGACGGGCGCGGACGGGCGCTGGACAACATCTTCGTCGAGCGCTTGTGGCGCAACGTGAAGCATGAGGACGTGTACCTGAAGGGCTACGCCAACATGGCCGAGCTGACGGTGGGCCTGGCGCAGTACTTCGCGTTCTACAACGCCGAGCGGCCGCACCAGTCCCTTGGCTACAAGACACCTGCCAGCGTCTATCGCAGTGGTATCGGCGGCGGCGCGCTGATCGCGGACAAGTACGGCGGCGCACAGCGGGAACTGGAAGCGGCGTGAACGCCGTCTGGCCTGCCGGCGGCGGCGGCCACCGGAGGGTAAGCTCTCCAGCGGCACGGCAGGAGAATCACGGGGCAGCGCCGACCAGCTGCAGTGGCAGTAAGCGACGCAGCTTAAACTCGCTGAAAAACTGTCTTGACCGATGGGTCCACTTTA
>NZ_MBPN01000260.1 GCF_001695625.1 Pseudomonas defluvii | reverse complement strand
GACGACGATCTCGGTCGCCAGGCCTTTTTCCTTCAGGCGTACGGCCTCTTCCACAGCGATCTCGCAGAAGGGGTTCAGGGCCATTTTCACGTTAGTCAGGTCGACGCCGGAGTTGTCCGCCTTGACGCGAACCTTGACGTTGTAATCGACCACTCGTTTGACGCTTACCAGCACTTTCATAGCGCTCTCCAAAGGTGGTGCATCGTGATAGCGGGCAGTGACGGCAGCAGTGGGCCGCCCCGCGTGGATCGCGAATCAGATCGCGGTGGGTGGTGCCGACAGCATGCGTCGGGCAGGCGTTCGTTAGTGTGTTTCAGGGCCGCAGCCGTACTGCCGTGGCGCCGTTTACGATACCGACGCCCCTGTAGTGTCCGAATCGTCCGTTCGGATCAGGTCAGGCCTTGTTTTCTGGCGCAATGCCGCCGCCAGCAGGCGGCGGCGTGGCCTTTTTCAGTGAGGGTGCCCGCTGGCGGCGGCGCGTACTTCCTTGGCGGTGCAACCGAAGCGTTGGCGGAAGCTGCGGGCAAATTGAGCCTGATCACTGAAGCCCCAGCGCATTGCCAGTTCGCCGATGGACAAGTGGCAATAAGGGTCATGCAGGTCTCTGTGCACCGCTTCAAGACGCCGTAGGCGGATCCACTCGCTGAGGCTGTAGGGGGTGGCCGTGAACAGTTTGTGCAGATAACGCACCGACAGCTTGCAGGCGTCAGCGATCATTTGCGGGGCGAGATCCGGGTTGCCCAACTGTTGCTCGACGTAGTGTTCAATACGCTGCAAATGCAGGGCAGCCAGGCTTGAACTTTCGCTGTTGAGTACCCGCTGGTCATCGCGTAGCGCCATCAGCAAGGTTGAGAGCGCTTGCTCCAGCAGCATATGGCGGGCGGTATCGTCGCATTCATCGAAGCGTGCCGCGCACATTGCCAGTTGGTCGACGAAGATTCGACCCAACCCGCGCTTGGCATCGAAGCACAGGCGGGTATAGCGCTCGGCGCCGCGCAGTTGGCCATGCAGGGCGCGTTCGGGAAGCTTGAACACCCACAGGTCGTTGTCGCTGGCATAGTGAAAGCGGTAGGGCGCATCACCGCGCTCAAAGATAAACCCGCCAGGCTGGCAGTGCAGTACGCGGCCATCCTGCTCGAAGTGCACCTCGCTGCGGCGCGGTACCGTGACCAGGTAGCACGCCTCGCGGTCCTCACTGACCTGGGCCTTGCTGCGCGAGTAGCCCATTTGGGTGGAGCGCAGCCGTGACAGGGTCAACGCGGTGCTTTGGGTTTCCCACACTTGCAGGTTGCCACTGAAACGTGCGCCGGGATCGAAATTCAGTGACAGCGGGAAATAGGTACTGCCGATCGCCGCGGCCCAACGTGCCTGGCGTTCGTTGTCGGGCCAATAGCGGCTGCTGAGTGTGATTGCCATGGCCGATCCTCGTGTCTTT
>NZ_MBPN01000259.1 GCF_001695625.1 Pseudomonas defluvii | reverse complement strand
CTGCGCAAGAGCGCTTGCCGTTGCTGGTCGATCAAGGGCTGGGCGATGAGTTTCTCGAGAACCAGCTGCGGCCGGAATTGCTGCGCGCCGCCTGTGAACAGGCAGGGCATCCGCTGACCCTCAACCTGCGGCCCGGGCATGACCATAGCTACTACTTTATTTCGAGCTACCTGGGCGGACACATGGCCCACCATGCGGCTGCGTTGAATCGCTGAACACTGGGAGACCCTGAAGATGAAAAAGACCTCTGACAAACGGCATCATGTCGTCGTCGTTGGCGCGGGTTTCGGCGGGCTGGACGTTGTCAACGGATTCTCCGGCGCCGACGTGGACGTAACGATCATCGACCGCCGCAACTATCACCTGTTCCAGCCCCTGCTGTACCAGGTGGCCGGGGCGTCGCTGTCGACCTCCGAAATTGCCTGGCCGATTCGCTACCTGTTCCGCAACCGTCAGAATGTGCAGACGCTTATGGCGGAGGTGCAGGGCGTGGATGTCGGCTCGCGACAAGTCCTGCTCGACAACGGTTCGACCGTCGGTTACGACACGCTGGTCCTGGCGACGGGGGCAACGCACGCCTACTTTGGTCACGATGAATGGGAGCCCCATGCGCCCGGCCTGAAGACCCTGGAGGACGCCGCCACGATTCGCGGACGGATTCTCTCCGCGTTCGAGGAGGCCGAACGCTCCAATAATCCAGCGGAGCGTGCCGCACTGCAGACCTTCGTGATCATCGGCGGCGGTCCCACGGGTGTCGAACTGGCGGGCACGATCGCTGAGCTGGCGAAAGACACGTTGGCCCATGACTTCCGTTCCATTGATCCGCGGGCTACCCGGGTGGTGCTGATCGAGGCGGGGCCGCGTCTGCTGCCGGTGTTCCCTGAGAAGCTCTCGGACTACACTCGACGCGCACTGGAAAAGCTTGGCGTTGAAGTGGCGTTGGGCGCTCCGGTCACCGACTGCTCGGCTGACGGTGTCATCGTTGCGGGCAAGCCGCTTCCAGCTAAGACCATTGTCTGGGCGGCCGGGGTGCAAGCGTCACCCGCCGCTCGTTGGCTGAATGCCGAGGCGGATCGTGCCGGTCGAGTGCTGGTCAGGCCGGACATGAGCGTGCCGGGGCATCCCGAGATTTTCGTGATTGGCGACACGGCGGCATCGGCGATGTCGGATGGCAAGTACGTGCCAGGTATCGCGCCGGCGGCCAAGCAGCAAGGCCAGTACGTTGCCAATCTGATCAAGAAGCGGCTGAAAGGCAAAAGTGTGGATGAGCCGTTCAAGTACAAGCACCAGGGCAACCTGGCCACCATCGGTCGTAGCCTGGCGGTGATCGACATGGGGCGTCTGAAGCTGCGTGGGGCACTCGCTTGGTGGATCTGGAAGCTGGCGCACATCTATTTCCTGATTGGCGTGCGCAATCGCTTGAGTGTCGCGCTGAGTTGGGTCTGGAACCACAGTGTCGGTTA
>NZ_MBPN01000258.1 GCF_001695625.1 Pseudomonas defluvii | reverse complement strand
AAACACCATACAGAAACCGCCCCATAGAGAAAAAACAAAAAATCATCAAAAAGAGCAACTAAAATAATCACCATTGCAAAAAATAATGAACTGAAAACTCTGCCTAAACCTAGCATACAGGCAACCCCTTATTTATTAGGTACGCCAACACCAGAAAAACCAAATATTATTCTTAAATAAGCTCGCCCTTGACGAGAACAAAAATTAGAAAAACCGAGCGCAACCAATGCAATGATTGAAACAGCAATTGCCGCACCAAACACTCCATAGTAGAGCACAAAGGGAACACCAACTAACAAGGCACACAAAACGCCCCAAACACCACCCATTACCACATCTCTAGGACTATCAACTATTGAAAAATACGAAGATCTTAGGCCAAAAAAGAAAACTGGAACCGTAGAAAATATCAGAAGCGAAAGTAAATTTAGCACCTCATATGGGACATAGTCTGAAACCAGGACAGGAACCGAATAATAAAAAGCCTTAAAAATCCACACAACAACAACAACCAACAAAGACAGCAACAGAAAAAATATCGACAGCGAGCGGATCATATTATTAAACAACAAATATGACTCCCTGTGCGCCTTGACAAGCTTCGGATAAAAAAACATGTTAAGAGACAAAATCAAAACAATTGAAGCCTCTGTCAAACGAGCTGCAATCATATAATCGCCATACTCACCAGCAGCTACAACCCACTTCAAAAGAAACTGATCAAACTTACTGTAAACTAAAAAAAGCCCGAAGCTAATATGAACAAACACTGACCCTCTCAAAACTTTTCTAACGGACTCAAGCACAGTCCCATGCAACTCGTTCGCGCCTCCCTTCGCTTTACAAAAAAAACACAAGGAGCCCGCATAGAAAATAGAAATACTTAACCACTCGATTGCTTGAGAATATATAAACACCTCAAGAGAAGAGCTAAAAAACGTGATAGAAACAAGCAAAAAACAAAATGCAAGAAGCATAGAAAAAATTCTTACTACCGACTGAGTCAGTAAATTCCCCCTAGCTCTCAGGTACAACTCAACCAAATCAAAAGCGCGAAAAAACTGTAAAAAAATAACAGGCACTAGCAGCCAGCGAAGCTGTCCGAATAACGCAAGCAACACTATAGCAATTGATATAACCGCCAGAGAACCCAATATCCTTAAGGCAACCAGACGAAGAAGAACATGAACGGCACCTTCAGCATTCGACACAAATTCTTTAATTGCGTAGGCATCAAATGAAAACCTTGAAAACATGTAGCATGCCAGTCCAACCGTTAAATAAAAGCTAAACTCCGCAAACTCATCCCCCACGAGCTCACGTCTTGCCAGAAGCAAAATTCCAACACCATAAAATAAGCGTAAGAAGTTCTCAAAGTACGTCAAAGCAAGTCCAAGCAGACCTCGCTTGGACTCAAATATAACTTTAATACTCACTTCAATACAGACTCAAGAAAGTCCAATGCCAACCAGAAACCCTCACCACCATTTTTATGCCCTTGCCAAACTTCAGGGAT
>NZ_MBPN01000024.1 GCF_001695625.1 Pseudomonas defluvii | reverse complement strand
AGGGCGAGAATCAAGTCTTGGAAGGTACGCACGGCTGGCGTAGGCTGGCTCACGAAATTCACCTGTTTCTAGGGCTGCGAATATAAAGAGCGGGAGTATAACCCGATTCTTGCGGGCCTCTACCTCTGGAGCCTTATGCCACGCTGCTTTTGGTGTACCGACGATCCACTTTATCAGGCCTATCACGACCTGGAGTGGGGTGTTCCGCTGCGAGATCCCGGCCGGTTGTTTGAAATGCTGCTGCTTGAAGGCTTTCAGGCAGGGCTTTCGTGGATCACCGTATTGAAGAAGCGAGAGCGCTACCGGCAGGTGCTGTTTGGCTTCGATCCACAGCGACTGGCACAGATGAGCGACGACGAAATCGAGGAGCGCCTGCTTGATCCGGGCATCATTCGCAACCGTCTGAAGCTTAATGCCGCCCGGCGCAATGCCCGGGCCTGGCTTGAACTGGAAAACCCGGCCGACTGGCTCTGGTCGTTCGTCGGCGGTGAGCCGAAGATCAATCATTTCAGCCAGCGCAGTGAGGTGCCCGCAGTGACTGTCGAGGCCCAGGCCATGAGCAAGGCACTGCGGAAAGCCGGGTTCACCTTTGTCGGGCCCACCATCTGTTACGCCTTCATGCAGGCTACGGGCATGGTCATGGATCACACCATCGATTGTGATCGCTACGCCGCCTTGCTGCGCTGAGGGGTACAATGCCCGGCTTGCAGAAGGAGGAACCTGCCTGTGGATAAATTCAAGGGCGCCTTGATGGTCGGGGTGCTGCGGTTGTTTGCCAAGCTGCCATGGGGCGCTGTGCAACGGGTCGGCGCGGCAATCGGCTGGATCATGTGGAAGCTGCCGAACAGCTCGCGCAATGTCGTGCGCATCAACCTGGCCAAGTGTTTTCCGGAGATGGACGCCGCCGAGCGCGAGCGGCTGGTAGGCCGCACGCTGATGGACATCGGCAAGTCGTTCACCGAGAGCGCCTGTGCCTGGATCTGGCCAGCCAAGCGCTCGCTGGCGCTGGTGCGTGAGGTCGAAGGGCTTGAGGTGCTGGAAAAAGCCCTGGCGTCGGGCAAGGGGGTTGTCGGTATCACCAGCCACCTGGGCAACTGGGAAGTGCTCAACCACTTCTACTGCAGCCAGTGCAAACCGATCATTTTCTACCGTCCGCCCAAACTCAAGGCTGTCGATGACCTGCTGCGTGAACAGCGTGTGCAGTTGGGTAACCGTGTCGCGGCGTCGACCAAGGAAGGCATCCTCAGCATCATCAAGGAAGTGCGCAAGGGCGGTCAGGTGGGGATTCCTGCCGACCCTGAGCCAGCCGAATCGGCAGGCATATTCGTACCGTTTTTCGCCACCCAGGCGCTGACCAGCAAGTTCGTGCCGAACATGCTGGCCGGTGGCAAAGCCGTAGGGGTGTTCCTGCATGCGCTGCGCCTGCCGGACGGTTCCGGTTTCAAGGTCATCCTCGAGGCAGCGCCTGAGGCCATGTACAGCGAAGACACTGAAACCTCGGCTGCGGCGATGAGCCAGGTAATCGAGCGTTATGTGCGGGCCTACCCGAGCCAGTACATGTGGAGCATGAAGCGCTTCAAGAAGCGCCCAGCAGGCGAATCACGCTGGTATTGAGGTTGCGTCGCTGGCAAGGTCGGCCCCCGCAGGTGCCGGCCTTGCCTGCGACAAACACGCCTCAGTGTTGCGCTTTGTCGAGCTTTTTCAGAAACACCGTCATCTCTTTTTCCGCCTGCTTGTCGCCATGCGCCTTTGCTGCGTCCAGGCCTTGCTGCCAGGCCTGGCGTGCCGCTGTCAGGTCGCCCTGCGCCTGATGTGCCTTGCCCAGCAGCTTCCACGCCGCGGAATACTTCGGATCGAAATCTATACAGCGTTGCAGGTGTACAGCGGCTTCGGCAGCGTTGCCCTCATCCAGCCAGGATTTGCCCAGACCGAAGCGCAACAGGGCGTTATCCACACCCTTGGCGAGCATTTTTTCCAGTGATTCGCGCATCTGCCGTTCCTCTTAGAAGAAGCTCAAGCCAACGTGGAAGAGTTTCTCGACGTCACGGATGTACTTTTTATCCACAACAAAGAGGATCACCCGGTCACCGGCTTCGATCACGGTGTCGTCGTGGGCGATCAGCACTTCCTCGTCGCGGATGATCGCGCCGATGGTGGTGCCCGGTGGCAGTGCGATGTCTTCGATGGCCTTGCCGATGACCTTGCTCGATTTCGAGTCGCCATGAGCGATGGCCTCGATGGCCTCGGCCGCCCCTCGGCGCAGCGAGTGGACGCTGACGATGTCACCTCGACGTACGTGGGCCAGCAAGGTACCGATCGTCGCCAGTTGCGGGCTGATGGCGATGTCGATTTCGCCACCTTGCACCAGGTCGACATAGGCCGGGTTGTTGATGATGGTCATCACCTTGCGCGCACCAAGGCGCTTGGCCAGCAGCGAAGACATGATGTTGGCTTCGTCGTCGTTGGTCAGGGCCAGGAAAATGTCGGCTTCGGCGATATTCTCTTCGACCATCAGGTCGCGGTCCGAGGCGCTGCCTTGCAGGACCACTGTGCTGTCCAGAGTGTCGGACAGGTAGCGGCAGCGTGCCGGGTTCATTTCGATGATCTTGACCTGGTAGCGGCTTTCTATGGCCTCCGCCAGGCGCTCACCGATCTGCCCACCACCGGCGATGACCACCCGCTTGTTGGTTTCGTCGATACGCCGCAGCTCGCCCATCACGGCGCGGATGTGCGCCTTGGCGGCGATGAAGAACACTTCGTCGTCGGCCTCGATCACGGTGTCGCCCTGGGGCAGGATTGGCCGGTCACGGCGGAAGATCGCCGCAACGCGAGTATCCACATTCGGCATGTGCGCACGGATCTGGCGCAGTTGCTGGCCCACCAGCGGGCCACCGTAATAGGCCTTGACCGCCACCAGTTGGGCTTTGCCCTCGGCGAAGTCGATCACCTGCAAGGCACCTGGGTGTTCGATCAGGCGCTTGATGTAGTGGGTCACCACCTGTTCGGGGCTGATCAATACATCGACCGGAATGGCCTCGTTATTGAACAGGCCGGCACGGGTCAGGTAGGCCGACTCGCGTACCCGGGCGATTTTGGTCGGGGTATGGAACAGGGTGTAGGCGACCTGACAGGCGACCATGTTGGTCTCGTCACTGTTGGTCACCGCAACCAGCATGTCGGCATCGTCGGCACCGGCCTGACGCAGGACCGTCGGGAACGAACCCCGGCCCTGGACCGTGCGGATATCCAGGCGGTCGCCGAGGTCGCGCAGGCGATCACCATCGGTATCGACCACGGTGATGTCGTTGGCTTCGCTGGCCAGGTGTTCGGCCAGCGTACCGCCAACCTGCCCCGCACCCAGGATGATGATCTTCATCCGCTACTCCCTTTCCATTGTCGTTATCCGCGAGCCGCGGCGATCTTGATCAGCTTGGCGTAATAGAAACCGTCGTGCCCACCCTCTTGCGCCAGCAGCTGGCGACCATGAGGTTGACGCAGCCCAGCGGCAGTCGCCAGGTCCAGCTCGCGGGCACCTGGCGTGCGGGCGAGGAAGGCGTCGATTACTTCCGTGTTTTCCGTTGGCAAACTCGAACAGGTGGCGTAGAGCAGGATCCCGCCGACCTCCAGGGTTGGCCACAGGGCATCGAGCAGTTCGCCCTGCAGGCTGGCCAGGGCCGGAATGTCCTCGGCCTGACGGGTCAGCTTGATGTCCGGGTGGCGGCGGATGACCCCGGTTGCCGAGCAGG
Organism: Pseudomonas defluvii; assembly: GCF_001695625.1. GTDB lineage: Bacteria > Pseudomonadota > Gammaproteobacteria > Pseudomonadales > Pseudomonadaceae > Aquipseudomonas > Aquipseudomonas defluvii. Next base: position 53,405 of record NZ_MBPN01000024.1, on the reverse strand, counting down.
GGGCGTCGAGCAGGATGCGCTGGAAGCCCTTGCCGTCCCACCAACTGGCGGTATCCCGTGCGTCGCAGGCGATCAATTGTGCGTCAAGGCCCAGACGGTCAAGGTTTTCCCGTACGCGCGTCAGGCGTTTGGCCTCCAGGTCAATGGCGACCACTTGTTGCAGCCCGGCCTCTGCTTCGAGCAGGTGACAGGTTTTTCCGCCCGGGGCGCAGCAAGCATCCAGCACCCGTTGCCCAGGGGCCAGGTCCATCAGGTCGGCGGCCAGTTGCGCGGCTTCGTCCTGAACGCTGATCCAGCCTTGGTCGAAGCCAGGCAGGTTGCGCACGTCGCTGGCCTCGGCCAGAACGATGCCATCGCGGCTGTACTGACACGGCGCGGCCTGAATACCGGTCTCGGCAAGCAACTGCAGGTAGGCGTCGCGGCTGTGATGACGACGATTCACCCGCAGGATCATCGGAGGGTGCGCGTTGTTGGCGGCGCAGATCGCTTCCCATTGCTCTGGCCAGAAGGCCTTGAGCGACTTCTGCAGCCAGCGCGGGTGGGCGGTACGCACCACCGGGTCGCGCTCCAATGCGCTCAGCAACTCATTGCCTTCACGCTGGGCCCGGCGCAGTACAGCGTTGAGCAGGGCCTTGGCCCAGGGCTTTTTCAGTTTGTCGGCACAGCCAACGGTCTCGCCGATGGCCGCATGCGCGGGGGTACGGGTGTAGAGCAGTTGATACAGACCGACCAGCAACAATGCCTGTACATCGGCATCGGCACTCTTGAAGGGCTTTTGCAGCAACTGTTCGGCCAGCGCCGACAAGCGCGGCTGCCAGCGGGCAGTACCGAAGGCCAGGTCCTGGGTCAGGCCGCGATCACGCGCCTCGACTTTATCCAGTTGTGCCGGGAGCGAGCTGTTCAACGAAGCCTTGCCGCTGAGAACGGCGGCCAGGGCGCGGGCAGCGGCCAGACGCGGGTTCATTGGCCCAGCACCGTGCCGACGGCGAATTTCTCGCGACGGCTGTTGAACAGGTCGCTGAAGTTCAGCGCTTTGCCCCCGGGCAGTTGCAGGCGGGTCAGGCACAACGCCTGATCAGCACAGGCGACCACCAGGCCGTCTTTGCTCGCGCTGATGATCTCGCCGGGTTGACCATGGCCTTCAGCCAGGCTTGCCGCGAGCACTTTCACGGCTTCGCCGCTCAGGGTGCTGTGGCACACGGGCCAGGGGTTGAAGGCACGGATCAGGCGTTCCAGCTCAACCGCAGGCCGGTTCCAGTCCAGGCGTGCTTCGTCCTTGTTCAGCTTGTGTGCATAGGTGGCCAGTGCATCGTCCTGCACTTCGCCCTGTAGCGTGCCGTCGGCGAGGCCGGCAATGGCTTGCAGGACGGCGGGCGGGCCCATTTCGGCGAGGCGGTCGTGCAGGCTGCCACCGGTATCGGTGGCACTGATCGGCGTGCTGACCTTGAGCAGCATCGGCCCGGTGTCCAGGCCTGCCTCCATGCGCATGACGGTCACGCCGCTTTCCGGGTCGTCTGCTTCCACGGCCCGTTGGATCGGCGCCGCACCGCGCCAGCGCGGCAGCAAGGAGGCGTGGCTGTTGATGCAACCCAGGCGCGGAATATCCAGCACGACCTGCGGCAGGATCAAACCGTACGCCACCACTACCATCAGGTCCGGTTGCAGCGCGGCCAGTTCGGCCTGGGCGTCGGCATCGCGCAGGGTCGGCGGTTGCAACACAGGGATACCGTGCTGCGCGGCCAATTGTTTGACCGGGCTGGGCATCAGTTTTTGTCCGCGCCCGGCGGGACGGTCCGGCTGGGTGTAGACCGCGACGATGTCGTAGGGGCTGTCGAGCAGGGCTTTGAGGTGTTCGGCGGCAAACTCAGGAGTGCCCGCGAAGACGATGCGCATGGAGTTCTCGCTTAAAAAAGAAAAAGGCTTGCCGGAGCAAGCCTTCTGGATGAGGGGATCAAGCTTGCTGGCGGTGAAGTTTTTCCAGTTTTTTCTTGATCCGGTCGCGTTTCAGGGTCGACAGGTAATCGACGAACAGCTTGCCGTTGAGGTGATCGCACTCATGTTGAATGCACACGGCCAGGAGGTCTTCGGCGATCAGTTCAAACGGTTGGCCATCACGGTCCAGGGCCTTGACCCGGACGCGCAGTGGGCGGTCGACGTTCTCGTAGAAGCCCGGCACCGACAAACAGCCTTCCTGGTACTGGCCCATGTCGTCGGTGAGCATTTCCAGCTCGGGGTTAATGAACACCCGAGGTTCGCTGCGGTCTTCGCTCAGGTCCATGACCACGATGCGCTTGTGTACGTTGACCTGGGTTGCGGCCAAGCCGATACCCGGCGCTTCGTACATGGTTTCAAACATGTCGTCGACCAGCTGGCGTACGGCGTCGTCAACTTCCGTTACCGGTTTGGCAATGGTGCGAAGACGCGGGTCAGGGAATTCGAGGATGTTCAGAATGGCCATAAGCGTATGAGCTGCACTGTGCGAAGTAATACAAACATGAATGCACATAATAAAGGGATTCGACGCGTTCGGCACCTGTGAAAAGGTCAGCTAACGTTTAGCAGCCACCCCCATGCATCGGCCTGGTGAGCGGAGCGGTGTTGACTGACGCACATGTTGTCAATCGATTATCAACAGAGTTATCCACAGCTTGTTGTTGGCTTCGCCAGGCCTCTGAATCAAGGATGATCAGATGATGTGCAATGATTTTTCGACCTGCCCACCCGCCGAACTGGAGGCGCGCCTGCGCTTGCATCGGCTGCCGGAGCTCGGGCCTCGGCGTTTCCGTAAACTGATCGAAGCCTTTGGTAGTGCCTCGGCAGCGCTCAGCGCACCGGCTGCCGCCTGGCGTCCGCTGGGCGTGCCAGCCACCGCAGTGGAGGCGCGGCGCAGCCCAGAGATCCGTGATGGTGCGGCGGCCGCAATGGCCTGGCTAGAGCGCCCAGGCCAGCATTTGCTGATGTGGGACGCCGCCACCTACCCGGCCTTGCTGGCCGAACTGGACGATGCCCCGCCGCTGCTGTTCGTGGCCGGTGACCCGGCCATTCTGGAGAAACCACAGTTGGCCATCGTCGGCAGTCGGCGTGCATCGCCCCCCGCCCTGGCGACAGCGGCGGCGTTTTCCCGCTGCCTGGCACAGGCCGGTTTTGTCGTCACCAGTGGTTTGGCGGCGGGCATTGATGGTGTGGCTCACCAGGCCGCGCTGGACGTCGGTGGACAGACAATCGGGGTGGTCGGTACCGGGCTGCAAAAATGTTATCCACAGCGCCATCGAGCGCTGGCGGCGGCAATGGCAGAGCGCGGTAGCGCGGTGGTGTCAGAGTTTCCGCTGGACGCCGGGCCCGTCGCCGGAAATTTTCCCCGGCGCAACCGCATCATCAGCGGCCTGTCGCTGGGTGTGCTGGTGGTTGAGGCCAGCCTGGCCAGTGGTTCGTTGATCACCGCGCGCCTGGCCGCTGAGCAAGGGCGAGAGGTCTATGCCATCCCGGGGTCTATCCATCATCCGGGCGCCAAGGGCTGCCATCAATTGATCCGCGATGGCGCGCTGCTGGTCGAGCGCATTGAGCACATACTGGAAACCCTGAGTGGGTGGCAGAACCTGCCGGTGACCCAGCCAGTGTTGCAGGTACCCTCCAACCCTTTGCTGGCGCTGCTCCTGGCTGCGCCGCAAAGCAGCGAAAGCCTGGCGCACGCCAGTGGTTGGCCGCTGTCGCGTGTCTTGGCGGCACTGACCGAGCTTGAGCTGGCCGGGCAGGTTTGTAATGAAGCAGGCCGTTGGTTTGCTCGGCCGGGCTAAGTACACTGCTCGTCAGCCTTTTAGCGGAGTGACAGCAATGGTGAGCAATTGGCGCGTGCAACAAGCTGCACGCGAGATTCGGGCGGGTGCGGTGATTGCCTATCCCACCGAAGCCGTCTGGGGTCTGGGCTGTGATCCCTGGAACGAGGAAGCGGTTGATCGGTTACTGGCGATCAAGTCGCGTTCGGTAGACAAGGGGTTGATCCTGATCGCCGACAATATTCGCCAGTTCGATTTTCTGTTCGAGGATTTTCCGGAAACCTGGCTCGACCGCATGGGCAGTACCTGGCCGGGTCCGAACACCTGGCTGGTGCCGCATCAGGGAATGCTCCCGGAGTGGATCACCGGCATGCACGACACCGTCGCCCTGCGTGTCAGCGATCACCCGGTGGTGCGTGACCTGTGTGCGCTGGTCGGGCCGCTGGTGTCGACCTCGGCCAACCCTCAGGGGCGGCCTGCAGCCCGCACGCGGCTGCGGGTTGAGCAGTACTTCCATGGCCAGTTGGATCTGGTGCTTGGTGGTGCCTTGGGCGGTCGCAAGAACCCGAGTGTGATTCGCGACCTGATGACCGGCGATGTTGTCCGACCGGGCTGAGGAGCGCTAAACCGCCCTTGCCAGCGATTCGCGTGCCGTGCAGGAACAGGCACGGCGCTGCGGTTATCGCCGGCAAGGCGGGTGCCTACCGGGTGGGTGTCAAGGCAACAGTACCGTGGACCCCACTGTCCGGCGTGCCGACAGCTCGGTTTGGGCCTTGGCAGCTTCGCTCAACGGGTAGCGTTGCTGGATATCCACCGTCAGCTTGCCACTGGCGATCATCCCGAACAGTTCATCGGCCATTGCTTGCGTGTTGGCTGGGGTGTTGGCGTAGCCCGCCAGCGTTGGTCGGGTGACATACAGCGAGCCTTTCTGCGCCAGAATGCCCAGGTTCACGCCGCTGACCGCCCCGGAGGCATTGCCGAAGCTGACCATCAGGCCACGGGGGGCCAGGCAGTCGAGAGATGTCAGCCAGGTATCCTGACCAACGCCGTCATAAACCACCGGGCATTTCTTGCCATCGGTCAGCTCCAGAACCCGTTGCACGACGTCTTCATGGCTGTAGTCGATGGTCGCCCAGGCACCCAGCGCCTTGGCCCGTTCGGCTTTTTCCGCCGAGCTCACGGTACCGATCAGCTTGACCCCAAGGGCCTTGGCCCATTGGCAGGCGAGCGAGCCGACACCGCCGGCGGCGGCGTGGAACAGAATGGTCTGGCCCGGTTGCACGGCATAGGTCTGGCGTAGCAGGTACTGCACGGTCAGGCCTTTGAGCATGACGGCTGCGGCCTGCTCAAAGCTGATGGCGTCTGGCAGTTTCACCAGGTTGGCCGCTGGCAGCACATGCACCTCGCTGTAGGCGCCCAGCGGGCCGACAGCATAGGCCACGCGGTCGCCGACCTTGAAATGCTCGACACCCTCGCCAACGGCCTCAACTACGCCTGCCCCTTCCGTGCCCAGGCCCGAAGGCAGTGAGGGCGGTGCATAGAGGCCGCTGCGGAAGTAGGTATCGATGAAGTTCAGGCCAACGGCCTGGTTGCGCACGCTGACCTGCTGTGGTCCGGGTGCCTGTGGCTCGTAATCGACCCACTGCAGGACCTCTGGACCTCCATGCTGGCTGAACTGGATACGCTTGGCCATCTGCTCTCTCCTGTATTGATCCTGGGGAAAGCTGCTATCGGACTCCGTTGCTTGATCGCCGTCAACTGCGGCAGGCCCATGGCCGGTGGTATGCTACGCGCCGAATTTGCCTTAGCCCGTTTCCAGGTGACCTGATGACTAGCCGCACCGAGGCCGTGAAAGCCTACCTGCTTGACCTGCAAGACCGGATTTGCACTGCCCTTGAGAACGAAGACGGCGGTACACGGTTCGTCGAGGACAGCTGGACGCGTGAAGCGGGCGGTGGCGGGCGAACCCGGGTCATCAGCGATGGCAAGGTGATCGAGAAAGGTGGGGTGAACTTCTCCCATGTGTTCGGCAGCGGTTTGCCGCCTTCGGCCAGTGCCCATCGGCCAGAGCTGGCGGGGCGTGGCTTTGAAGCGCTGGGTGTGTCGCTGGTGATCCACCCGCACAACCCGCATGTACCGACGTCTCACGCCAACGTGCGCTTTTTCATCGCCGAGAAAGAAGGCGAGGAAGCGGTCTGGTGGTTCGGTGGTGGTTTTGACCTGACGCCGTACTACGCCAACGAAGAAGATTGCGTGCATTGGCACCGGGTCGCCGAGCAGGCCTGCGCACCGTTTGGCGCTGACGTTTACCCGCGTTACAAAGCCTGGTGTGATCGCTATTTCCACCTCAAGCATCGTAATGAGCCTCGCGGCATCGGTGGCTTGTTCTTCGACGACCTGAATGCGTGGGACTTCGACACTTGCTTCGCCTTCATGCGGGCTATCGGCGATGCCTACGTCGAGGCTTATCTGCCCATCGTGCAGCGCCGCAAGGCTCAGCCGTATACGGCACAGCAGCGTGAATTCCAGGAGTTCCGTCGTGGCCGTTATGTGGAGTTCAACCTGGTCTATGACCGTGGCACCCTGTTCGGCTTGCAGTCGGGTGGGCGTACCGAGTCGATCCTGATGTCGCTACCGCCGCAGGTTCGCTGGGGCTACGACTGGAAGCCTGAACCCGGCAGCGAGGAAGCGCGCTTGACCGAGTACTTCCTGCAGGATCGCGACTGGCTTGGCGAGGCTGCCAAAGCCGGTCATTGAGCCGCGTTGTGGATAACTCGCAGTGGATAACTTGCCCGAGCCTCGGGCCTGACTCAGGAATCGCGTGAATGGACCAGTATGTCGTCTTCGGCAACCCGATTGGCCACAGCAAGTCGCCTTTGATCCACCGGCTGTTTGCCGACCAGACCGGCGAGCACTTGGAATACAGCACCTTGCTTGCGCCGCTGGACGACTTCAGTAACTGTGCTCTGGGCTTCTTCAAGCAGGGGCGTGGGGCCAATGTCACCGTGCCGTTCAAGGAAGAAGCCTTCCGAATGGTCGATAGCCTGACCCCGCGCGCGCGCCGGGCCGGTGCGGTGAACACCTTGAGTAAACTGGCTGATGACAGCCTGCAGGGTGACAATACTGATGGTGCCGGGCTGGTCCGTGACCTGACCGTGAATGCCGGTGTACAACTGACGGGCAAGCGCATTTTGCTGCTCGGCGCCGGTGGGGCTGTGCGTGGTGTGCTGGAACCGTTGTTGGCGCACAACCCGGCGTCGCTGGTGATTGCCAACCGTACGGTGGAAAAGGCCGAACAACTGGCGCGTGAGTTCGCTGACCTGGGCCCGGTGGCGGCCAGTGGGTTTACTTGGCTGAAAGAGCCGGTCGACCTGATCATCAATGCCACCTCGGCCAGCCTGGCCGGTGAGGTACCGCCGATTGATGCCAGCCTGATCCAGCCGGGGCATACCGTGTGCTACGACATGATGTATGGCAAGGAACCAACCCCGTTCTGCCGCTGGGCCAGCGAACAGGGCGCGGCGCAGGTGCTGGACGGCTTGGGTATGCTCGTTGAGCAGGCCGCCGAAGCGTTTTTCATCTGGCGTGGTGTGCACCCTGATACTGCGCCTGTCCTCGACGAGTTGCGCCGTCAGCTGGCGCGCGGCTAATCCTCGAAACGAATGGGGCAGTGCGCTGCCCCTTCCAGCTTGTACAACTCTTCAACCACTTGCGGTCGCGCGCGACGCAGGGTCAGGCTGCCGCCCTGCCGACGCAGGCGGCGGGCTTCGCGATGCAGCATCTCGACTCCGGAATAGTCGATGAAGTTGATCTGTCGGGCATCGATCACCACCTTCGGGCCTTGGCAGCGTTGCAGGCGCACCTGCAGGTAATGGTTGGCGCCGAAAAAAATCGACCCGCCGACCCGCAGGATATCCACATCACCTTCCCGGCTGTGCTGGACACTAGGCTGCGATGTGCGCTTGAGGTAGAAGAACAGCGATACCAGTACGCCGGCATAGATAGCGGTCTGCAACTCCAGCAGCAGCGTGGCGGCGCAGGTCACTGCCATCACCAGGAATTCCGCCCGGCTGACGCGGAACAGCGCCCGAATCGCCCGGTGGTCAATCAGTCCCCAGCAAATCAGCAGAATACTGCCGGCCATGGCCGGTAGCGGAATGTGGGCGATCAGCGTGGCACCGGTCACGGCGAACAGCGCGACCCACAGCGCGGAAAACACCCCGGCCAACGGCGAGCGGGCACCTGCTTCCAGGCTCAATCCCGAGCGGGTGAAAGAGCCTGAGGACAGGTAACCGGAGAAGAACGCCCCGCCCATGTTCGACAGACCCTGAGCACGGATTTCCTGATTGACGTCGATCAGTTGCTCCGAGCGTGCTGACAAGGCACGGGCAATCGACAGGCTCGTCACCAGACCGAGCATACCCACCGCCACGGCACCGGGCAGCAGCCGCAGCAGCAGTTCCAGGTCCCATAGCGGCAGTGGGCTCAAGGGTGGTAGTTGGCCGACGAAACCCTGTACCCGCGCTACCTGACCGAAGACGGAGGGCCATAACGCGCACAGCAGGCTGGCGCTGGTCAGGCTGATCAGCAGGCCCGGCCAGCGCGGTCGCAGCTGCCTCAGGGCAATGCCTAGCAGCAGCGTACCCAGGCCTAGGGCGAGTGAACGCAGGTCGGCGTTTTTCGCATGCTCAAGCAGGCCCTGCAGGGCTTTCAAGGCCGTTGTCTGGCTGGGCAGGTCCAGCCCCAGAAGGCTTGGCAGTTGCCCTAAGGCAATGACCACGGCGGCGCCGAGGGTAAAGCCGAGTACCACAGGCAGGGAGACAAAATTGACCAGCGCACCGAACCTGAGCATGCCCAGCAACCACTGAAACACGCCGGCGAGGAACGTCAGTAGCAGGATAAGCGTGATGTAATCGCTGCTGCCCGCACTGGCCAAAGGGTTGACACTGGCATACAGCACGACCGATATCGCCGCGGTGGGCCCACAGATCAGGTGCCAGGATGAACCCCACAGGCATGCGATCAGTACAGGGACGATGGCTGCATATAGGCCGTACTCGGCGGGCAGTCCAGCGATCAGGGCATACGCAATGGATTGCGGCAGGGCGAGGATTGCCCCGCTCAGGCCCACGTGCAGGTCGCGACCGACGCTGGCACGGGTCTGCCGAGGTAGCCAGGAAAGGAAAGGCAGGAGTGTGTGGCGGTCGGGCCAGGCCATGGGGTTCTCGGTCGGCTGAGCAGTACACAGGGTGCGATTTCCTGCGCGGTGGTGCAAGCCGTTCCTGAGCGGGCGGGTTATAGTTGTGAACGTTCTTTGGGGTCAGGAGCTCGTGTGCAAAGAATCAAGGGCTATCATGCCCATGTCTATTACGATGCCAGCACCATGGCGCAGGCCCGGGCGCTGTGCGAGGAAGCTTCGCAGCTGTTTCCGGTGACGATGGGGCGGATGCATCAGCAACCGGTGGGGCCGCACCCGGACTGGAGTTGCCAGTTGGCGTTTGGTCCGGAAGTGGTTGGCGTAGTGCTGCCTTGGCTAGCGTTGTACCGCAACGGGCTGGTGGTGTTCCTGCACCCGCTGACCGGTGACGAATTGGCCGATCATCGTGATCATGGGATCTGGATGGGGGCGGTGCGACCGCTCGACCTGTCGATCTTCAGCCAAGCCTAAGGTGTCGCAAGCAAGCCCCCACACAAGGTGCAGGAGCAGGCTTGCCTGCGATTGATACTTAGGCCTTGCGCGCTGCCCGCACACCTTCGGCCAGTGCCGAGCACAGCTCCAGCACATCGCCTACGGCTTGTTCAGCACTGGTTGCGCGGGCAATCTTGTCTACCAGTGCCGAGCCTACCACCACGCCGTCTGCGAGACGGGCAATGGCCGCCGCCTGCTCGGGTGTGCGGATACCGAAGCCAACGCTGATTGGCAGGTCGGTATGCCGACGCAGGCGCTCGATGGCGCTGCTGACCTGATCGGTGGTGGCAGAGCCGGCACCGGTCACACCGGCAACCGAGACGTAGTAGACAAAGCCCGAGCTGCGCTCGAGCACGCGTGGCAAACGCGCATCGTCGGTGGTCGGAGTGGTCAGGCGAATGAAGTCGATCCCGGCGGTTTGGGCCGGGGTCGCCAGTTCGGCATCATGCTCTGGCGGCAGGTCAACGATGATCAGGCCATCGACGCCGGCTTCCTTGGCGTCTGCGACGAAGGCTTCGACACCAAAACGGTGGATCGGGTTGTAGTAGCCCATCAGGACGATGGGCGTGGTGCTGTCGTCGACGCGGAACTCGCGCACCATCTGCAGGGTTTTCGCCAGGGTCTGACCAGCGTCCAAGGCACGCAGGGTGGCCAGCTGGATCGCCACACCATCGGCCATCGGGTCGGTGAAGGGCATGCCCAGTTCGATCACGTCGGCGCCAGCGGCGGGCAGGCCCTTGAGGATCGCCAGCGAGGCATCGTAGCCTGGGTCGCCTGCGGTGACGAAGGTGACCAGTGCCGCACGGCCTTCGGCCTTGAGCGTGGCAAAACGTTGTTCAAGACGGCTCATGCCTGCTTCTCCTGCTGTGCGGTCGCGGCCATATGGCTCATTACGGTTTGCATGTCTTTGTCGCCGCGCCCGGACAGGCACACCACCATCAGGTGATCCTTGGGCAGGGTCGGTGCGCGTTTGATTGCTTCAGCCAGGGCGTGGGCGGTCTCCAGCGCCGGGATGATGCCTTCCAGGCGGCAGGTGGTGTGGAACGCCGCCAAGGCTTCGTCATCGGTGATGCTGACGTACTCGACGCGCTTCACTTCGTGCAGGTAAGCGTGTTCCGGACCGATGCCCGGGTAGTCGAGGCCCGCAGAAATCGAGTGGGCGTCGGTGATCTGGCCGTCCGCGTCCTGCAACAGGTAGGTACGGTTGCCGTGCAATACGCCCGGTACACCACCGTTGAGGCTGGCCGCGTGTTTGTCGGTGTCGACGCCATGGCCACCGGCTTCGACGCCGATGATCTGTACGCTGGCGTCATCGAGGAAGTCGTGGAACAGGCCCATGGCGTTCGAGCCACCGCCAACACAGGCGATCAGGCTGTCTGGCAGGCGACCTTCCTTGGCGTTCATCTGTTCACGGGTTTCCTTGCCGATGATCGACTGGAAGTCACGGACCATGGCGGGGTACGGGTGCGGACCTGCAACAGTGCCAATCAGGTAGAAGGTTTCATCAACGTTGGTCACCCAGTCACGCAGGGCTTCGTTCATCGCGTCCTTGAGCGTACCGGTGCCGGCAGTGACCGGGACGATCTCGGCGCCCAGCAGCTTCATGCGGAACACGTTGGCTTGCTGGCGTTCGATGTCGGTGGCGCCCATGTAGATCACGCAAGGCAGGCCAAAGCGTGCCGCTACGGTGGCGGTGGCCACGCCGTGCATGCCGGCGCCGGTTTCAGCGATCAGGCGCTTTTTGCCCATGCGCTTGGCCAGCAGTACCTGGCCGATGCAGTTGTTGATCTTGTGCGCGCCGGTGTGGTTGAGCTCTTCGCGCTTGAAGTAGATCTTCGCGCCGCCGCAGTGCTCGGTCAGGCGTTCTGCGAAGTACAGCGGGTTCGGGCGACCGATGTAATCGCGCTGGAAGTAGGCCAGTTCTTCGATGAACGCCGGGTCGGCCTTGGCAGCTTCATATTCTTTGGCCAGGTCAAGCACCAGTGGCATCAGGGTTTCAGCGACGTAACGGCCGCCGAAATCGCCAAACAGGCCGTTGGCATCAGGGCCGCTGCGGTAGTGGGTCTGGGTCATGAGTCGCTCCAAGGCGTTATCTAGACTGGGATTGGCTCTACTCTAACCACGACACGCGCATCTGAAAACCGATAAGATCGCCATAACCTGTCAGGAAAACTCACAAATCAAATGGCCCACGACTTGCCTCCGTTGAACGCCTTGCGGGCGTTCGAAGCGACCGCCCGGCTGAACAGCGTCAGCCAGGCTGCCGAGCAGCTGCACGTTACCCATGGCGCGGTTAGCCGTCAGCTCAAGGTGTTGGAGGAGCACTTGGGGGTGAGCCTTTTCGTCAAGGATGGGCGTGGCATTAAACTCACAGATGCCGGGGTGCGGCTACGGGATGCCAGTAGCGATGCGTTCGAGCGCCTGCGTGCCGTGTGCGCCGAATTAAGCCGCGACAGTGCCGAGGCGCCCTTCGTTCTGGGCTGTTCGGGCAGCCTGTTGGCGCGTTGGTTCATACCGCGGTTGGGCCGCTTGAAGGCCGACCTGCCGGAATTGCGGCTGCACCTGTCTGCGGGCGAAGGTGACCTTGATCCGCGTCGCCCGGGCCTGGATGCCCTTCTGGTGTTCGCGGAACCGCCGTGGCCAGCCGACATGCAGGTACATGTGTTGGCCGAGGAACGTATCGGCCCGGTGCTTAGCCCGCATTGCAGCGGCTTTGCGCGTTTGCAGCAGGCGCCGGCCAGCGCCTTGTTGGGTGAAGCGTTGCTGCAAACCACCTCGCGCCCACAGGCGTGGCCCAGTTGGGCTCGGCAGCAGGGGCTCGACCCGCAGGCGTTGAGGTATGGGCAGGACTTCGAGCACCTGTATTACCTGCTGGAGGCGGCTGTCGCAGGCCTTGGCGTTGCCATTGCGCCACAACCCCTGGTAGCCGATGACCTGCGTGCCGGGCGTCTGGCTGCGCCGTGGGGCTTTTGTCAGACCCAGGCCGCGTTGGTGCTATGGGTGCCACGCCGCGCCGCCGATGGGCGTGCCGAACAGCTTGCCGGTTGGCTGCGTGCTGAACTGGCACAGCAGGTCGTGCGATAGCCGGGCCTGTTCGGCAGGTAAATCCGTGTGGCGCTGCTAGGCTCTGGAGTCAGGCTAGTCAGGAGAAACGCCATGTCCGATCATCACACCTACAAGAAAATAGAGCTTGTCGGCTCATCCCCCAACAGCATCGAAGAGGCCATCAACAATGCGCTGGCCGAGGCTGGCAAGAGTATTCAGCACCTGGAGTGGTTCGAGGTGGTGGACACCCGTGGGCATATCAAGGACAACAAGGCCGCGCACTTTCAAGTGACGCTCAAGGTGGGCTTTCGGATTGCCAACAGTTGATGCGTCCTGATGCCACAGTGCTGGCTTGAACGCGCAGCTTGGGGTAAATAGGTAATGATGCCGGGCAGCGTCCGGTACCCGTTTCTTTTTGATCTGAACAAGGAATGCGATCGATGAAGAAGGTGGTGATGGCTTTCGGTTTGATGATGCTCGCCGGAACGGCGTTGGCAGCCGGCAAACCGTGCGAAGCGTTGAAAAGCGAGATCGACGCGAAGCTCAAGGCGAAAGGTGTTTCCGGTTATTCGCTGGAGATCGTTGCCAAAGGCGCCGCTGCGGGTGGAAAAGTCGTAGGTACCTGCGAGGGCGGTACCAAGGAAATCGTCTACAAACGCGGTTAAGCCAGTAAGCGTCGGCTCCCGCGGTTTATACCTGCGCAGGAGCCGGCGTTGCCACGCGAATGTCTGGATACCGTTATCGGTCGCCCAGCACCGTCTGCGCCAACAACTCGTAAGACCGTATCCGGTCAGCATGCTCATACAGGTCGCAGGTGAAGATCAGCTCATCGGCCTGGGTCTGCTCCAGCAATACCTCCAGTTTGGCGCGGATTTTCTCCGGCCCACCGACCATTGCCAGCCCAAGGAAACTGCCCACCGCTTCGCGCTCGTGAGTCAACCAGAGGCCGTCCATTGACGCTACCGGTGGGCGTTGCATCAGGCTTTGCCCGCGCATCAACGCCAGGATGCGCTGGTACACCGAGGTGGCCAGGTAGTCGGCCTGCTCGTCGGTATCGGCGGCGACCAGCGGTACGCCGAGCATCACGTAAGGTTTTTCGAGCACCGCAGAGGGCTGGAAATGGTTGCGATACACGCGAATCGCCTCGTGCATGTAGCGGGGGGCGAAATGCGAGGCGAAGGCGTAGGGCAAGCCACGCTGACCGGCTAGCTGGGCGCTGAACAGGCTTGATCCGAGCAGCCAGATCGGCACCTCGGTGCCATAGCCAGGCACGGCGATCACTTTTTGATCAGCCGTACGTGGGCCCAGGTAGCGCACCAGTTCGGCGACATCCTCTGGGAAGTCGTCGGCACTGCCGGAGCGCTCACGGCGCAGGGCACGGGCTGTCAGTTGATCGGAGCCTGGCGCACGCCCCAGGCCCAGGTCGATACGGCCTGGATAGAGGCTGGCCAGGGTGCCGAACTGTTCGGCAATCACCAGTGGCGCGTGGTTTGGCAGCATGACGCCACCGGCACCGACGCGGATCGTCGAGGTGCCTCCCGCCAGGTAACTGAGCAGTACCGCCGTGGCCGAACTGGCAATGCCGTCCATGTTGTGGTGTTCGGCGACCCAAAAGCGGTTATAGCCGAATCTCTCGACGTTACGCGCAAGATCGAGGGAGTTTCTCAGGGCTTGTGCCGGGCCACCGTCCTGGCGTACTGGCACCAGGTCGAGTGTGGAAATCTTGATATCGGCAAGTCGCTTCATGGGCTGTTGGGGCTCCTGGGCAGTCGTTTGGCCGGCGTCGAGCGACGACCCTGCTGGCTCTGTATGGGCATATTCCAGAGATTCAATGCCCGCCTATGAAATCGAGCTGAACTTGCTTGCCGTATCGGCCTCTGAAAGCAGACAAGGCGCGAACCTTCGTGCCACCACCCAGGAGTAGTCCCATGATTCGTTTTGCATTTACTGTACTGGGCATGCTGATGGCATCGGCAGTACTGGCTGCGCCCAAGCCTTGTGAGGAACTCAAGGCCGAAATCGAGGCCAAGATCCAGGCGCGTGGCGTCACCTCCTATACCCTGGAAATCGTCCCCAATAACGAAGTCCACGACCAGAACATGGTGGTGGGTAGCTGCGATGGCGGAACCCGAAAGATCATTTACCAGAAGAATGATCGCTAGGTCTCAAGGAATGCAGTGCACGTCTCGCTCCTCCGCGAGTACCTTGCGGTCGGCGTCGTACAGCCACGCATTGGGGGTCATGCTCAGTGCGCGGGCTTCCAGGCGGTAACGTTGGCCTGCTTGAAAATTATCGTAGCGAACGGTGAGGTAGCAGGTTCTTTCGACCGGTTCGCTGGTGAAACCGCCGGCATAAACCTCGTAGTCGAAGCGCACGATCAACTCGTGGGGCCCTGGCGGTACCTGGAAGTAGCGACCATCGATCAGGCGTGTGCCGTCCAGACGATCAGCCATGACCAGTCGGCCAGGGGTAATAGTGTAGAGGTCGACCCAGGCCTGCTTGGTATCGATGGGGGGCAAGGGATTGCTGCAGGCGGCCAAGGTACTGACGGTGAGCAACATCAGCGGCTGGCGCATGATGGTCTCCAATGGCAGGTTTCAAAGTTCAAGCATAGCGCCATTAGGCACTTCAGGTGCGTTGACAGCCTGCCGGTAGCCCCTTGCCAACCACCCGATGTTGCTCATCATAGAGTTTCACCCAGGGGTTCAAGCCGGTACTCCCCGCCTTTAGCTGGTAGCGCTGACCGGCATTGAAGTCCTTGTATTTCACATTCAGCTGGCAATCGCGCCACAGCGGCTCGCTGACCGGGCCGATGTTACCGGGCGCGACCGGGAACTGATAACGCACCGTCAGCTCATGGCTGCCGGGGGAGACTTCAAAGTAGCGTTTGTCGGCCCAGCTACGCTCGTCCACTTCTACCGCATGCAGTGACTCGTCCGGATGGGGTGTCAGGTCGATCCAGGCCTGGTTGGGGTCGGGTGCGGGAAGGCCTGCGCAACCGGACAGAATCAGCAGGCTGCAGGCAACAAACATCGTACGCATGGCAAAACTCCGGGTTGGCAGGATAGTCTTGGGGCGACAAGGACTTGAGCGGGACGCCTGGCGTCATGATTCGACTGATTTTTTTGCTGCGCTCAGGTCTCCGGGTACTCGACCGCAGCAGCCGACTGTTGGTTCCCCTGTCAGCGCTTTTGCTGCTCAGCGGTTGTTCCAGCCTCGGCTACTACAGCCAGTTGGCCAGCGGCCAGTGGCACCTGCTGCAAGCCCGCGAGCCTGTGGCCGAGATCATCGCCGACCCCGCGCGCGATGCGACCTTGCGCAAGCATCTGGCGCAGGCAGAGCAGGCCCGGGCCTTCGCCAGTACGCAACTGAAGCTGCCGGACAACCGCAGTTATCGGGTGTACGCCGATATTGGTCGGCCGTTTGTGGTGTGGAACGTGTTCGCAACCCCCGAGTTTGACCTCGAACCCCTCACTCATTGTTTTCCTGTTGCCGGTTGTGTGGCCTATCGCGGCTACTACAGCCAGAGCGCGGCGCGCGGTGCTGCGGCACTGGCCCGACAGCAAGGGCAGGATGTCTACATTGGCGGCGTACAAGCCTATTCGACACTGGGCTGGTTCGATGACCCTATCCTCAGTTCGATGATGGGTTGGGGTGATGAGCGTTTGGCCACGTTGATCTTTCATGAACTGGCCCACCAGCGCGTGTATGTGAAGGATGACACCGAGTTCAACGAATCTTTTGCCACCTTCGTCGAGCAGGAAGGCACGCGCCAATGGCGCAAGGCGCGCAACCTGCCGCCGCTGCAGGACAGTGCCAGCCAACAGCGCGACCAGTTCACGGGCCTGGTGTTGGCCAGCCGTGAGCGCTTGAAGGCACTGTACGCTGAACCACTGGCAGTACCGGCCAAACGTGCGGCGAAAGCGGCCGAATTCGAGCGCTTGCGTCGGGAGTACCGGGCGTTGCGCGATACTGCGTGGGGCGGTGTTGGCCGGTTTGATGCCTGGGTTGAGTCACCGCTGAACAACGCCAAGCTTTTGCCCTTCGGCCTGTATGACCAGTGGGTGCCGGCGTTTGCCGCGTTGTTCAAGCAGTTGAATGGCGATTGGACGGCCTTTTACGCCGCTGCGGAGGCGTGGGGGCGGTTGCCGCCAGTGCAACGCAAGCAGGCGCTGGTGACTGCCTTGCACTGACGGACACGGCCTTGCCATCTGCGCGCGTTACAGAAAGGCTCGATGCAGTTCGCTCAGCGTGGCGAAGTGGTAGGCCGGTTGTTCGGCGTTGAGCTCCTCGAAGCTACCAAAGCCATACCCCACGGCTGCTGCGTCCAGGCCGTTGCGACGGGCGCCGATCAGGTCGTGTTTGCGGTCACCGATCATCAGGGTTTGCGCCGGCTCCAGTTGCTCTTGCTCAAGCAGGTGGGCGATCAGTTCGATCTTGTCGGTGCGGGTGCCGTCCAGTTCACTGCCGTAGATCACCTTGAAGTGGCGATCGAACTCGAAGTGCCTGGCGATTTCGCGGGCGTACACCCAAGGCTTTGAGGTCGCGATGTACAGCGTCCTGCCCTGTCCTTCCAGCGCCTGCAACAGTTCGCCCACACCCTCGAAGACGCGGTTCTCGTAAAGCCCGGTGACTTTGAAACGCTCGCGGTAGAAATTCACCGCATCCCAGGCGCGCGCTTCGTCAAAGTCATAGAACTGCATGAAGGCCTGCAGCAATGGCGGGCCGATGAAGTGCTCCAGGCGGCTCAAGTCTGGTTCGTCGATGCCCAGTTTGCTCAACGCATACTGGATCGAGCGGGTGATGCCTTCGCGCGGATCGGTCAGGGTGCCGTCCAGGTCGAAGAGAATGTTCTGATAGTGCATGGCAATCTCTGTTGGGCTGTGGATAACGTCATTCCGGGCGATCGTAGCCTTCAGCCAGGTGCTGGTCCTTGAGCTTGACGTAGTTGGCGGCGCTGTAAGGGAAGAAGGCGCGCTCCTTGTCGGTCAGCGGGCGTGCCTGCTTGACCGGGCTGCCAACATAGAGGAAGCCGCTTTCCAGGCGCTTGCCCGGGGGCACCAGGCTGCCTGCCCCGATGATCACCTCATCCTCGACCACCGCACCGTCCATGATCGTGCTGCCCATGCCCACCAGGATCCGGTTGCCAAGTGTGCAGCCGTGCAGCATGACCTTGTGGCCGATGGTCACGTCGTCGCCGATCAGCAGCGGGAAGCCGTCCGGGTTGAAGGGGCCTGCGTGGGTGATATGCAACACGCTGGCATCCTGCACGCTGGTGCGCGCACCGATGCGGATACGATGCATGTCGCCACGAATCACGGTCAGTGGCCAGACAGAGCTGTCGTCGCCGATCTCGACATCACCCAGCACGACCGCCGAGCGGTCGACAAAGGCCCGTTCGCCCAGGCGTGGCGTGTGGTTCTGGAAACTGCGGATGGCCATGATCGTTTCCTTGTATGGCATGTATAACTTTGGATAGCTGCGGGGAGCGCTGATTGTAATTAAGATGGGCCTGTGTTTCTTCTGCCAAGGTGTTTAACCGTGAGTGCGAACAACCCGCTTCTGCAGTCCTACGACCTGCCGCCCTTCTCGGCGATCCGTGCCGAGCATGTGCTGCCGGCGATTGAACAGATCCTGGCCGACAACCGTAGTGCCATCGCCGCCATTCTGAAATCCCAGGGTGAGAACCCCACCTGGGAAGGCCTGGTCTTGGCCATGGATGAACTCAACGACCGTCTGGGCGCGGCCTGGAGCCCGGTCAGCCACCTCAATGCAGTGTGCAACAGTGCCGAACTGCGTGAGGCCTACGAGTCTTGTTTGCCCGCACTTAGCGCCTACGCCACCGAGCTTGGGCAGAACCGCGAGCTGTTCCAGGCTTATCAGGCCCTGGCCGCCAGCCCGGCGGCAGCACACTTCGATGTGGCGCAGAAAACCATCATCGAACACGCCCTGCGTGACTTCCGTCTGTCGGGTATCGACCTGCCTGCAGACAAGCAACAGCGTTATGCCGAGGTCCAGAGCAAGTTGTCGGAACTGGGCAGCCGGTTCTCCAACCAACTGTTGGACGCGACCCAGGCCTGGACCAAGCACGTTACTGACGAAGCGGCTCTGGCTGGCCTGACCGATTCGGCCAAGGCGCAAATGGCCGCAGCAGCCCAGGCCAAGGGCCTCGATGGTTGGCTGATCAGCCTGGAGTTCCCAAGCTATTACGCCGTGATGACCTACGCCCAGGATCGCGCCCTGCGTGAAGAAGTCTACGCCGCGTACTGCACCCGTGCGTCCGACCAGGGCCCCAATGCTGGCCAGTTCGACAATGGCCCGGTGATGAGCGAAATCCTCGACCTGCGTCAGGAGTTGGCCGGCCTGCTTGGTTTCGCCAACTTCGCCGAGTTGAGCCTGGCGACCAAGATGGCCGAGTCCAGCGATCAGGTGTTGAGTTTCCTGCGTGATCTGGCCAAACGCAGCAAGCCGTTCGCGGCTCAGGATCTGGCTCAGCTCAAGGCCTACGCGGCCGAGCAAGGGTGTGCCGATCTGCAGAGCTGGGACAGCGGTTACTTTGGCGAGAAGCTGCGTGAGCAGCGCTACAGCGTTTCCCAGGAAACCCTGCGTGCCTACTTCCCGATCGATAAGGTGCTGACCGGCCTGTTCGCCATCGTTCAGCGTTTGTACGGCATCGAAATTACCGAACTCAAAGGTTTCGACAGCTGGCACCCGGACGTGCGTCTTTTCGAAATCAAGGAGCACGGCCAGCACGTCGGGCGCTTCTTCTTCGACCTGTATGCACGCGCCAACAAGCGCGGTGGTGCCTGGATGGACGGCGCTCGCGACCGTCGGCGCACCGCGACGGGTGAGCTGCAGAACCCGGTCGCCAACCTGGTGTGCAACTTCACCCCGGCAGCGCCCGGCAAGCCAGCGCTGCTGACCCACGATGAAGTTACCACGCTGTTCCACGAGTTCGGCCACGGCCTGCACCACCTGCTGACGCGCATCGAGCATGCAGGTGTTTCCGGTATCAATGGTGTGGCGTGGGACGCGGTCGAGTTGCCGAGCCAGTTCATGGAAAACTGGTGTTGGGATCCTGAAAGCCTGGCGCTGATTTCCGGGCATTACGAAACCGGCGAAGCACTGCCCAAGGACCTGCTGGAAAAAATGCTGGCGGCGAAGAACTTCCAGTCCGGTCTGATGATGCTGCGCCAACTGGAGTTTTCGCTGTTCGACTTTGAACTGCATGCTCACCATGGCGATGGTCGCAGCGTGATGGAGGTGCTTGAGAGCATCCGTGACGAAGTCTCGGTCATGCGTCCCCCTGCGTATAACCGCTTCCCCAACAGCTTTGCGCACATCTTTGCTGGCGGCTATGCCGCGGGTTACTACAGCTATAAGTGGGCCGAAGTGCTCTCGGCGGACGCGTTTTCGCGTTTTGAAGAGGAAGGTGTACTGAACGCTGAAACCGGACGTGCTTTCCGTGAGGCGGTGCTGGCGCGTGGTGGTTCGCAGGAGCCGATGCTGCTGTTCGTCGACTTCCGTGGCCGTGAGCCGTCAATCGATGCACTCTTGCGTCACAGTGGTCTGAGTGAGGATGTGGCGGCATGAGCGAAGCGCATGTGAATGTGAATGTAACGAAACGACGCTTTATCGCCGGTGCTGTTTGCCCGGCATGCAGTGAGCCGGACAAGTTGATGATGTGGAGCGAAGACAGCGTCCCACACCGTGAATGCGTAGCCTGCGGCTTCACCGATACCCTCAATGAACAGGGCTTGTCGGTACCGAAGGAGCTCGGCACGCGGGTCAATCATGTCGAGCTCAAGCCGGCCAGGCCTGCGGTGCAGACGGTTCAGTTCTTTCCGAACCCGAAGCTGAAGAAGCCAGCCGAGTAATCGGTTCGGCAGTGCCAGGCGCCAGGCGGCTCTGGTAATTGTTTATCGCCCTCTATACTGTATATAAAAACAGTATAGAGGGCGTTTTTATGTCCACTCCACTCCCCGTGCGTGGCCGCGGTACTGCGAGCAATCCGCACAACCGCTTCGCGCCGAACCGCTCGGTGGTCGAGGATGACGGCTGGTATCAGGAAGTCCCGCTCACGCAGGGTACTGAAGTCTGCATCGAAACAGCCAAGACCATCATCACCCGCAACAGCTCGCCAGACCTGCCCTTCGACCGCTCTATCAACCCTTACCGGGGCTGTGAGCATGGTTGCATCTACTGCTATGCAAGGCCCAGTCATGCGTATTGGGACCTGTCGCCAGGGCTGGACTTCGAGACCAAGTTGATCGCCAAGACCAATGCGGCTGCTGTGCTGGAACAGCAACTCTCCAAGCCGGGTTACGTCTGTGCGCCGATCAACCTGGGTTCCAATACCGACCCCTATCAGCCGATCGAACGCGAGCAGAAGCTGACTCGTCGCCTGCTGGAGGTGCTGTTGCGCTACCGCCATCCGGTCACGATAGTGACCAAGGGTTCGCTGATCCTGCGTGACCTGGACCTGTTGGCCGAGCTTGCCCAGCAGCGATTGGTGAGGGTAATGATCAGCCTCACCACGCTCGACGATGAGCTCAAGCGTGTTCTGGAACCCCGGGCGGCGGCACCGAAGGCCCGCTTGCGGGCCATTCGGGTCATGCGCGAGGCAGGTGTTCCGGTGGGCGTGCTGTGCTCGCCAATGATTCCGATGATCAATGACAGTGAGCTTGAACGGCTGCTGGAAGCGGCCAAGGGTGCGGGGGCCTTGAGCGCTGCGTACATGCTGTTGCGCTTGCCCTTGGAGGTCGCGCCGCTGTTCGAGCAGTGGCTGCACGACCACTACCCGCAACGGGCTGCCCATGTGCTCAGCCTGATTCGTCAGAGTCGAGGCGGTGACTTGTACGACAGCCGATTCGGTGCGCGGATGCGTGGTGAGGGGGTGTTTGCCGAACTGTTGGCGCAACGCTTCAGCACGGCGATCCGTCGTCTGGGGCTGAACCGGCGCGAAGGGCCTGGGCTGGATTGCAGCGCGTTTTGCCCCCCTGGTGGGCAATTGTCTTTGCTGTGAATGATGCTTGCGGTTGTGATGGGTGAGTCAGTGACGTCATCTAATCGTTACGCTTTGCCTGAATCAATATCCCGTTAATATGGCTTTAACGTTCAAACCGTCAAAGAGGATAAATCATGCAAGACAAGGAACCCTCTCCGTCCGGCCCGGTGGTTGATGCCAACGATGCCGACGCGGCACTCAAGCATATCGTCGACGGCTTTCTGCGTTTTCATCATGAGGTCTTTCCGCAACAGGAAGAGCTGTTCAAGAAGCTCGCCACCGCGCAGAAACCACGAGCGATGTTCATCACCTGTGCAGACTCGCGGATTGTCCCTGAACTGATCACTCAGAGCTCGCCGGGCGACCTGTTCGTAACCCGTAATGTTGGTAACGTGGTGCCGCCCTACGGGCAAATGAACGGCGGTGTTTCCACCGCGATCGAATACGCTGTCATGGCGCTTGGTGTGCACCACATCATCGTCTGTGGCCACTCTGATTGTGGTGCGATGCGTGCGGTACTGAACCCGCAGAGCCTGGAGAAAATGCCGACCGTAAAGGCCTGGTTGCGCCATGCCGAGGTCGCCAGGACGGTTGTCGAGGACAACTGCCATTGCAGCACTGAGCATGAAAGCATGCAGGTGCTGACCAAGGAAAACGTGATTGCGCAATTGCAGCATTTGCGCACACATCCTTCGGTAGCCTCGCGCATGGCGGCCGGCCAGCTGTTCATCCATGGCTGGATTTACAACATCGAGACCAGCGAGATCAGTGCTTACGATGCCGAGCACGACGCGTTCCTGCCGTTGACCGTCGGGCAACCTATTCCCTGCGCGACCCCCAAGGGGCGTTTCTAGCTACGTGCGCCTGACCCTGCCGGCAAGTCCGGCAGCTCAGGCGTGTGTTCAGGCTGATTGGTCGAGATCCAGGCCCACGCCCAATTGGCGAGACAGGCATGGCCAGCGCTTCCAGGCGGCACCGGTATCCGGGCTGCTGAGTTTCTCTCGGTAGGCTTCCACCGACTCCAGGGCGAAGCTTTCCTCATTGAGCAGGTTATCCACAGAGTGGTGTACCACTTCGTCCAATTGGTTGGCGAAGCTTTCGCCGATCAGTTGGTGGGCGATCAGGTTGGCGACCGTGGTGTCCAGCGGAATCAGTGGCTGCTGGAAGTGCTTGATGTAGACGTCGTTCACTTCCTCGACCAGGCGATGGGCCAGGTAGGCTTCATCGAGCAGGCTGTCGAGGCCGACATGGCCCTCCAGGATCGTTGGCGGCGTGACGAAATACGCCTCGGCAATCATCAACACCGGTTTGATCTGCGATTCGATGCCCGCTTCACGAGCAACGTCGTGGGCGGCTTCCAATACCTCTGGCACCTGATCGATGTAGGCGCTGACGAAACGTGTCAGTACGCCTTGAGCATCCTGTTCCGGCAGTTGGATCGCCGGGTGCAGGTGTGGCAGTTGTTGTGCGAGTTGCTGTTTCAGCTGGCCGGTTTCGGCTTCATGTTGATGGGCACGGGTGATCTGCTCGCGCAATGCGGCGATGTTCATGACAACTCCAGGGACAAAGGATTACAAACGGAAGACATAAGGTAGCTCGGTTCTGCGAGCGATTAAGACGCATTTTTCATAATCAGAGGACACTTATAGTCTGAGGTTATATTGACCTGCCAACACGCTGGTATTGGTCGTTGGTTGTGGACGACACGCCGATCATTTGCCCCTTGTGCTGAATTTTTCCTGTCGATTGCGCGGTCAGGGTCGCTGTCTATACTCCGGTTGAAAGTGATTGGCTGACGAGGCCCGACTGCATTGCAGCAGGGGCTCGGCCCCAAAGTGTGCAGTCTTGGCCGCCGTACCCTTAGCCGTAGGTCCATGCCTCCGGGATAACAAGAACGATAAGGGGAACCCGCAATGATGCGACATCCACATGTCTGGATGGGCCTCCTGTTGTGGTCGGTATTCGGTCAGGCACACGCCGCCTGGACTGTGAATATGGCGCCGGGTGCGACTGAGGTCAGCAACGCAGTCTTCGACCTGCACATGACCATCTTCTGGATCTGCGTGATCATCGGCCTGGTGGTCTTCGGCGCGATGTTCTGGTCGATGATCATCCACCGTCGTTCCACCGGGCAGGAGCCGGCTCATTTCCATGAGCACACCTGGGTGGAGATCCTCTGGACCGTAGTGCCCTTTCTGATTCTCGTGGCCATGGCCATTCCGGCCACGAAAACGCTGATCGATATCTACGATGCCAGTGAGTCAGACCTGGATGTTCAGGTCACCGGCTACCAGTGGAAATGGCATTACAAGTACCTGGGCCAGGATGTCGAGTTCTTCAGCAACCTGGCCACGCCCGCCGATCAAATCCATAACAAGTCACCCAAGGACGAGCATTACCTGCTCGAAGTGGATCAGCCGCTGGTGCTGCCGGTCGACGCCAAGGTGCGCTTTCTGGTGACCGCAGCCGATGTCATTCACTCCTGGTGGATGCCGGCTTTCGCCGTGAAGCGTGATGCGATTCCGGGCTTCGTCAACGAGGCCTGGACCCGGGTCAAGAAGCCCGGAATCTACCGGGGCCAATGCACGGAGCTGTGTGGCAAGGACCATGGCTTCATGCCGATCGTGGTCGAGGTCAAGTCCAAGCCCGACTTCGATGCCTGGCTGGCCGAACGCAAGGCTGAGAGCGCCAAGCTTAAGGAGCTGACCAGTAAGGAATGGACGCTGCAGGAACTGGTGGAGCGCGGCGACAAGGTTTACCACACCACCTGCGTGGCCTGTCACCAGGCCGAGGGGCAAGGCCTGCCGCCGATGTTCCCGGCGCTCAAGGGCTCGAAAATCGCCACCGGGCCTAAGGAGGGGCACTTGAATATCGTGTTCCACGGCAAGCCCGGCACGGCGATGGCTGCGTTCGGCAAGCAGCTGTCGGAAGTGGATATTGCTGCGGTGGTGACCTACGAGCGCAACGCCTGGGGCAACAACAAGGGCGACATGGTCACACCCAAGGATGTACTGGCGCTCAAGCAGGCAGAAAGCCAATGAACCGGCCCTTCGTCGGAACTCGCGTTGGCCGCGTGGCCAGCCACGTACAGCGGATTGCAGGAGACAGGACATGAGTGCAGTGATCGACGACCACGGTCATGCCGGCGCTGACCACGCCCACGGCCCGGCCAAGGGCCTGATGCGTTGGGTGCTGACCACCAACCATAAAGACATCGGCACGATGTACCTGTGGTTCAGCTTCTGCGCATTCCTGTTGGGCGGCTCGTTTGCCATGGTGATCCGCGCCGAACTGTTCCAGCCGGGTCTGCAGATCGTCCAGCCGGAGTTCTTCAACCAGATGACCACCATGCACGGCCTGGTGATGGTCTTCGGTGCCGTGATGCCGGCCTTCGTCGGGTTGGCCAACTGGATGATTCCGCTGATGATCGGTGCGCCGGACATGGCGCTGCCGCGGATGAACAACTTCAGCTTCTGGCTGTTGCCCGCGGCCTTTCTGTTGCTGGTCTCGACCCTGTTCATGCCGGGTGGCGGACCGAACTTCGGTTGGACCTTCTACGCGCCGCTGTCGACCACCTATGCGCCAGAGAGTGTGACCTTCTTCATCTTCGCTATCCACCTGATGGGTA
Source organism: Pseudomonas defluvii (assembly GCF_001695625.1). Classification (GTDB taxonomy): domain Bacteria; phylum Pseudomonadota; class Gammaproteobacteria; order Pseudomonadales; family Pseudomonadaceae; genus Aquipseudomonas; species Aquipseudomonas defluvii. The sequence continues at coordinate 28,263 of NZ_MBPN01000024.1, read as the reverse complement.
TCAGCTCGATCATGGGGGCGATCAACGTCATCGCGACCATTCTCAACTTGCGCGCACCCGGCATGACTCTGATGAAAATGCCGTTGTTCGTCTGGACCTGGCTGATTACCGCGTTCTTGCTGATCGCCGTGATGCCGGTGCTGGCCGGGGTGGTGACGATGATGCTGATGGACATCCATTTTGGCACCAGCTTCTTCAGCGCCGCTGGCGGTGGCGATCCGGTGCTGTTCCAGCACGTGTTCTGGTTCTTCGGCCATCCCGAGGTGTACATCATGATCCTGCCGGCTTTCGGCGCGGTCAGTTCGATCATTCCGGCCTTTTCGCGCAAACCGCTGTTCGGGTACACCTCGATGGTCTACGCCACCGGCGCGATTGCCTTCCTGTCTTTCATTGTCTGGGCGCACCACATGTTCGTGGTCGGTATTCCGGTGGTCGGCGAGCTGTTCTTCATGTACGCCACCATGTTGATCGCAGTGCCTACCGGGGTGAAGGTGTTCAACTGGGTGAGCACCATGTGGCAGGGCTCGCTGACCTTCGAGACGCCCATGCTGTTTGCCGTGGCCTTCGTGATTCTGTTCACCATCGGTGGTTTCTCCGGGCTGATGCTGGCCATCGCCCCGGCGGACTTCCAATACCACGACACGTACTTTGTGGTCGCGCATTTCCACTACGTGCTGGTGCCGGGGGCGATCTTCGGGATCTTCGCCTCGGCCTACTACTGGCTGCCGAAGTGGACCGGGCACATGTATGACGAGACGCTGGGCAAGCTGCACTTCTGGCTGTCGTTCATTGGCATGAACATGGCCTTCTTCCCGATGCACTTTGTTGGCCTGGCGGGCATGCCCCGGCGGATTCCGGACTACAACCTGCAGTTCGCCGACTTCAACATGATCTCCTCGATTGGTGCGTTCACCTTCGGCGCCACGCAGCTCTTCTTCCTGTTCATCGTCATCAAGTGCATTCGGGGCGGCAAACCGGCCCCGGCCAAACCCTGGGACGGAGCGGACGGCCTGGAGTGGACGATCCCTTCGCCTGCGCCTTACCACACGTTCGTGACCCCGCCGGAGGTCAAATGAACAGCGCTTTGGGCGGTTCAGGGAGCGAGCCATGAGCGGGCAACTCGCCATGCGGACACTGATCGTCCGGCTGATGCTGCTGGCGGTGGTGATGTTCGTCTTTGGTTTTGCCCTGGTGCCGATCTACGACGTCATGTGCAAGGCCTTCGGCATCAACGGCAAGACCGGCGGGCAGTACGAGGGCAGCCAGGTCAGTGATCCGAGCCGTACGGTGAAGGTGCAGTTCATGTCGACCAATGCCAGCGACATGGTCTGGGACTTCTACTCCAAGGCCGATCAGCTGGATGTGCATCCTGGCGCGGTGAACCAGATGATTTTCGTGGCCCGCAACCCCAGCAACCGGCCGATGACGGCCCAGGCGATTCCGAGTATTTCGCCGGCCGAGGCGGCGGCGTATTTCCACAAGACCGAGTGTTTTTGTTTCAGCCAGCAGGTGTTGCAACCGGGTGAGCGCATCGAAATGCCGGTGCGGTTCATTGTTGACCGTGACCTGCCCAAGGATGTGAAGCACCTGACACTGGCGTACACGCTGTTCGATATCACCGCTCGTCAGCCGCCGGTGGCTCAGGTGGCCGGCCAGGCTTACCAGGGCGCTCGATAAGGAGAACACCCCATGGCTTCACATCAGCACTACTACGTACCGGCGCAGAGCAAGTGGCCGATCATTGCCACGATCGGGATGTTGATCACTGTGTTCGGCCTGGGTACCTGGTTCAACGACATGAAGGCTGGTCGTCCTGATTCCCATGGGCCGCTGATTTTCTTCGTCGGGGCGCTGTTTCTGGCTTACATGCTGTTTGGCTGGTTCGGTTCGGTGGTCAGGGAAAGTCGAGCGGGGCTATACAGCCCACAACTGGACCGCTCATTCCGCTGGGGAATGTCCTGGTTCATCTTCTCTGAAGTGATGTTTTTCCTCGCCTTCTTCGGCGCATTGTTCTACGTGCGCACGCTGGCCGGGCCATGGTTGGGCGGTGATGGCGCCAAGGGCGTGACACACATGCTGTGGCCAAACTTCGAGTTTGCCTGGCCGCTGCTGCAGACCCCTGATCCGAAATTGTTTCCGCCGCCCAGGGAGGTCATCGACCCTTGGCATCTGCCGCTGATCAACACCATCTTGCTGGTCAGCTCGAGTGTCACTGTCACCATCGCTCACCACGCGTTGAGGAAGGACCATCGTGGACCGCTCAAACTGTGGCTTGGCCTGACCATCCTGTTGGGGATCTCTTTCCTGATACTGCAGGCCTACGAGTATCACGAGGCCTACACCGAGCTCGGTCTGACACTGGGGTCGGGGATCTACGGCGCAACCTTTTTCATGCTCACCGGTTTCCATGGTGCCCACGTGACACTGGGCACGGTGATCCTGCTGGTGATGTTCATCCGCATCCTGCGTGGGCACTTCAATGCCGACAAGCACTTCGGGTTCGAGGCCGCCAGCTGGTACTGGCACTTCGTCGATGTGGTCTGGGTGGGTCTGTTTATCTTCGTGTACGTGCTTTAGTCGGGCTTACCAAGGGGCGTGGGAAACCAGTTGGCCGCTATAGAGGCCCCATGTGATGAGCAGCAGGGTGGCGGCGGCCAGGCTCACCCGAATGGTGAGTGCTTTGAGCAGGCGGGTCGAGTGTCCTTCGTCCTTGACCAGAAAGACCAGGCCGCTGAACAGGCTGGCGATGGTCGCCAGCAGCATCAGGACAATCGCGGCTTTTAGCATGGCGAAACTCCGGGGGGATGCGATGACTTTCAGTATAGCGACTGACCGTGGGGTGGCCGGGTGAAGCCGTTCCGGCCCGGTGTACTGCCGACCCTGGTAGTGCTTTTGCTACTGCCCGGTCTGGTGGCGCTTGGCTGTTGGCAATTGAGCCGTGCCGAGCAGAAGCGTCAGTTGCTGGCCACGTATGCCGAGCGCCGCAGCGCCGATCCGGTGGCCGCTGCGCGGTTGCCGCTGATTGAGGATGCAGCCTATCGGCGGGTCAGGCTCTATGGCCGTTTCGACGCGCAGTACAGCCTGTTGCTGGATAACCGGATGCGTGATGGCCGCCCGGGCGTCGAGGTGCTGCAACCGTTCCATGACCAGCCCAGTGGGCTGTGGCTGCTGGTCAACCGTGGCTGGTTGCCGTGGCCTGATCGACGTACGCCCGTGTCCTTCAGCACGCCGGATCAACCCTTGAGTCTGGAGGCTTGGGTCTATGTGTCGCCCGGTGCGGCATTTCAACTGCAGGTCGATCCACAGGGCGGTGCCTGGCCGCATTTGGTGACCGCCGTAGACGCCACGCAGTTCTGGTCACAACTGCAACGCGAAGGTTTTGCCCACGAATTACGCCTTGAGCCTGGTCCGGCAGCCTTCAGGCTGGACTGGCCGGTGGTTGTCATGGGCCCGGAAAAACACCTGGGCTACGCCGTGCAGTGGTTTGCCCTGGCGCTGGCCTTGATCGCGCTCTACCTCTACTTCGGCTGGCATAACAACAAGGAGAAACGCCATGGGGACCGTCATGAATCCATCCAGCACCTCTGACCTCAAGGCTCCGCAAGGGCGTGGTCGTGGTCGGTTGCAACTGCTGTTGATCCTGTTGCTGACGATCGGGCCGATGATTCTCGCTACCGGCATGTACAAGTTTCAGTTCTGGGTGCCCGACAGCCGTATCTACCACGGGGAGCTGATCGGCAATGGTCAGAGCCGCGCCGACCTTGGCGTGCAGGCTGACGAGCAACGCTGGCAGCTATTGGTCAGCGCGCCGAATGATTGCGCCATGGACTGCCAGCAACTGGTCTATCTGGCCCGGCAGATTCAAATTGGCCTGGGGCGCGATGCCAGCCGCGCAAGCCATGCCTTGGCCGTCGGACAAGCGTTGGCATCGGACTATCAGGCCAAGCTTGCACGTGAATACCCGCAACTGCAGCGCTACCCGCTGGACCTTGCCCAGTATGGCCGGATGAGCCAGGGCAAACCGGACGCTCAACTGTGGATTATCGATCCTCACGGCAACCTGGTGCTGCGTTACGACGCCAGGGCCAACGGCAAGGACGTGCTCAACGACCTGCGCCAGTTGTTGAAGCTTTCTAACATTGGTTAGGAGATGGTCATGGCCAGACCCGGTTATCGCCTTGCAGTGTTTGCTACGTTGTTGGCACTGGTGGTCATCTTGCTCGGTGCCTATACCCGCCTGACCCATGCCGGGCTTGGCTGCCCTGACTGGCCGGGCTGTTACGGTTTCCTCAGCGTGCCGAAGACCGAAGCGCAGTTGGCGCATGCCGAGTTGCATTATCCCGATGTGCCGGTGGAGGCCCATAAGGGCTGGAACGAAATGATCCACCGCTATTTTGCCGGGACCCTGGCGCTGGTGATTTCGATGCTTGCTGTGCAGGCGATCCGTCGTCATGGGCGCGATGGCCAGCCTTTCAAACTGCCCTTGGTGCTGCTGGGGGTGGTGGTGGCACAGGCGGCGTTTGGCATGTGGACCGTCACCCTCAAATTGTGGCCGCAGGTCGTGACGGCGCATCTGCTGGGCGGTTTCACCACCCTTGGCCTGTTGTTTCTGTTGAGCCTGCGCCTGTCACACGCGTTTGCCCCGCTACCGCTTTTGCCCGTGCGTTTACGCCGTCTTGCGGCCTTGTCGTTAGTGATGGTGATAGGTCAGATTGCCCTGGGTGGCTGGGTCAGTGCCAACTATGCGGCCATGGCCTGTATCGATGTGCCTACCTGTCATGGCCAGTGGTGGCCGACGGCTGACTTCGCCAATGGTTTCCACCTGACCCAGCATATCGGTCCGAATTACCTGGGTGGGCAGTTGGACAGCGATGCGCGTACGGCCATCCATATTACTCACCGCCTCGGCGCCTTGTTGGTGACCGGTACCCTGCTGGCACTGGCCTGGCAATTGCGCCGGTTTGGCCTCACGCGGTTGGCGGCTCTGGTGCTGGCGGTGCTGGCGGTACAGATCAGCCTGGGTATCAGTAACGTGCTGCTCCACCTGCCATTGGCCGTGGCCGTGGCCCATAACGCCGGGGGGGCAGCCCTGCTTCTGACCCTGGTTCTGGTCAACTACAGCACCCGCCGTGTGGCTCAACCGAAAGTGCGTCGTGTGGGCCGCGAATGGCGACTGCGGCCTCTCAGTGCCGGGGGCGTTGTGCACTATCTGGGGGATAATCCATGGCAACGCTTCTGACTGAGGGTCGTAGCCAGGCAGGTTGGCGTGACTACCTTGAGTTGACCAAACCCAAGGTTGTGCTGCTGATGCTGATCACCTCGCTGGTCGGCATGTTTCTGGCCACCCGGGCAGGCGTACCGTGGACGGTGCTGATCTTTGGCAATCTCGGAATTGCGTTTTGTGCGGGTGCAGCGGCAGCGGTCAATCATGTGCTGGACCGGCGCATTGATGCATTGATGGCCCGCACCCATAAACGTCCGCTGGTTGCGGGACGCGTGGCGCCTACCGCCGCACTGGCATTTGCCCTCTTGCTCGGCGTGCTGGGCATGGTCCTGCTGTTGACCTTTACCAATGCCCTCACCGCTTGGCTCACCCTGGCCTCACTGTTGGGGTATGCCGTGATCTATACCGGCTTTCTGAAGCGCGCAACACCGCAGAACATTGTTATCGGCGGCCTGGCCGGTGCGGCGCCACCGTTGCTGGGCTGGGTGGCCGTCAGTGGGCACCTCAGTGCTGAGCCCCTGCTGCTGGTACTGATCATCTTCGCTTGGACCCCGCCGCATTTCTGGGCCTTGGCCATTCACCGCAAGCACGAGTACGCCTTGGCAGATATTCCCATGCTGCCCGTGACCCATGGCGAGCACTACACCAAGGTTCACATCGTGCTCTACACCTTGATGCTACTGGCGGTCAGCCTGCTGCCCTATGCCATCCATATGAGTGGGCCGCTCTATCTCGGTTGTGCCCTGCTGTTGGGCGCGCGCTTCCTGCAGTGGGCGTGGGTGTTGTACCGTGGCAGTCGGCCGCACGCGGCGATCAAGACCTTCAAGTACTCTATCTACTACTTGTTCCTGTTGTTCATCGCGCTGCTTGTAGACCATTACCTACTGTTGAACCTATGACCCGAACCCAGAAAACAGTCTTTATCCTCGTTGCCCTGGTTGCCATCGTACTGGGGCTTACCATCAACAAAGTGATCACTACCAAAGGCCAGGCCAACCCCGCCGAGCTGATTGATGCCGGGATCATTCTGTTGCCGCAAAGTCGCAGTGTGCCTGCGCTGGAAATGACCGACCAGAATGGCCAGCCTGTGACGATGGACCAGTTGAAAGGCAAATGGTCATTGCTGTTCTTCGGCTACACCTTCTGCCCGGACGTTTGCCCGACCACCTTGGCGCAACTGCGTCAGGTAAAGAGCGAATTGCCAAAAGAAGCGGCCGAGCGCTTGCAGGTGGTTCTGGTCAGTGTTGATCCGAACCGCGACACGCCAACTCAGCTCAAGCAGTACCTGGGGTACTTCGATACGGAGTTTCGTGGCGTGACAGGCTCATTGGATACGACCCAGAAGCTGGCCAATGCGCTGAGCATTCCGTTCATTCCGGCCGACACCAGCAAGCCGAACTACACGGTTGACCACAGCGGCAACCTGGCCCTGCTGGGGCCGGACGGGAAGCAACGTGGTTTCATTCGCGCGCCCTTCAACAACCAGAAACTGATTGTCCAGTTGCCGGGGTTGGTCAAGCGTGATTGAGGGGGGATGTGCTGGAGCCGGTCAAACCGGCTCCAGCAGGTAGGACTTAGAACGCTGGTACGACAGCGCCTTTGTACTTATCAAGGATGAACTGCTTCACCTCTGGGCTATGCAGTGCGCCAACCAGTTTCTTCATGGCGTCGGAGTCCTTGTTGTCCGGGCGGGCAACCAGAATGTTGACGTAAGGCGAGTCGCTGCCTTCGATGATCAGCGCATCCTTGGCTGGGTCCAGCTTGGCTTCCAGCGCGTAGTTGGTGTTGATCAGTGCCAGGTCGACCTGGGTCAGGACACGCGGCAGGGTCGCGGCTTCCAGTTCGCGGATCTTCAGGCCTTTCGGGTTCTCGGCGATGTCTTTCGGCGTGGACAGGATGTTCTTGGCATCCTTGAGCTTGATCAGGCCCGCTTTCTCCAGCAGCAGCAATGCACGGCCGCCGTTAGTGGCGTCGTTAGGGATCACCACGTTGGCGCCCGACGGGATCTCGTCCAGCTTCTTGTATTTGCTCGAGTAGGCGCCCAGTGGCTCCAGGTGCACGCCGGCGACGCTGACCAGGTTGGTGCCCTTGCCCTTGTTGAATTCATCCAGGTACGGCTGATGCTGGAAGAAGTTGGCGTCCAGACGCTTCTCGGCAACCTGTACGTTAGGCTGGATGTAGTCGGTGAAGACCTTCACTTTCAGGTCCACGCCGTCTTTGGCCAGGCTCGGTTTGACGAACTCAAGGATCTCGGCGTGCGGCACGGCGGTCGCAGCGACGGTCAGGGTTTCGGCCGCCTGGGCAGAGAAGGCCGCAACGGCGGCGACAACAGCAAGCAGTTTTTTCATTCATCACTCCTTGTGAGGGCCGTTACGGCCCCCGGGTGTCGGCATGGCCGACCCATGGGGTTATTTACGGGAAAAATGCACAACCAGTTTGTCGCCGACGCTCTGCAGTACTTGAACCAGTACCAGCAACAGGACCACGGTGACCACCATGACATCAGTCTGGAACCGCTGATAGCCAAAGCGGATAGCCAGGTCACCCAGCCCACCAGCGCCGACGACGCCGGCCATGGCGGTGTACGACACCAGGGTGATGGCGGTGACGGTGATTGCCGCGAAAATACCTGGCCGAGCTTCTGGCAGCAGCGCGTTGACGATGATCTGTCGCGTGGTGGCACCCATGGCTTGCGTGGCTTCGATAATGCCCCGGTCGACTTCACGCAAGGCGGTTTCCACCAGGCGCGCGAAGAACGGTGTGGCTCCGACCACCAGCGGTGGAATGGCCCCGGCGACGCCCAGCGAGGTGCCGGTAATCAGTACAGTGATCGGGATCATCACGATCAGCAGAATGATGAACGGCAGCGAACGCAGGATGTTGACGATCAGCGACAACAGCGCATACACGCGCTTTTCTTCAAACAGCTGGCGCGGGCCGCAGAGAAACAGCAGCACGCCCAGCGGCAGGCCGAGCAGCACGGTGAAGAACAGCGAACCGCCGAGCATGGTCATGGTGTCGACGGTGGCCAACCAGATTTCACTCCAGTCGACGTTGGCAAAGAAATTCAGGGCGTCCATTAACGCAGTACCTCCATATGAACGTCAGCCGCGTGGAAGCGGGCAAACGCCGCGTCCATATCACCACCGGTGATGGCCAGGGTCAGTTGCCCATAGGGAGTGTCCTTGATGCGGTCGATGCGTCCGGCCAGGATGCTGTAGTCCACCCCGGTTTCACGGGCGACGGTACCCAGCAGCGGCGCATAGGTGGCATCGCCCTGGAAGGTCAATCGCACGATCCGGCCCGGTACATGGGCAAAGTCGTCGCGCTGTTCGTTTTCGTCGATCTGTTCGTCTTCTTGAACGAAACGCTTTGTGGTCGGGTGCTTGGGGTGCAGGAACACGTCTGCCACCGGGCCATGCTCGACGATCTGCCCGGCGTCCATCACGGCCACCTGATCGCAGACGCGACGGATTACATCCATTTCATGGGTAATCAGGACGATGGTCAGGTTTAGCTCACGGTTGATCTCGGCCAGCAGTTGCAGCACCGAGGCGGTGGTCTGCGGGTCGAGGGCACTGGTGGCTTCGTCGCACAGCAGGATCTTCGGCTTGGTCGCCAGGGCGCGGGCAATGCCAACGCGCTGCTTTTGCCCGCCAGACAGTTGCGCCGGGTATTTCCTGGCGTGTTCGCTCAGGCCGACACGGGCCAGCAGCTCGCTGACGCGGGTGTCGATTTCACTGCGCGACAGCTCACCGGCCAAGGTCAATGGCAGGGCAACGTTGTCAGCAACCGTCTTGGACGCCAGCAGGTTGAAGTGCTGGAAGATCATCCCGACCTGTTGCCGGAAGCGGCGCAGCTCGTTGGCATTGAACGCGGTGACATCTTCACCGTCGACGATGATTTTCCCGCCGCTAGGGGCTTCCAGGCGGTTGATCAGGCGCAGCAAGGTACTTTTGCCTGCACCGGAATGGCCGATCAGGCCGAATACCTGCCCGTTCTCGACACGCAGGTCGGTCGAATGCAGGGCGGGGATATCCTTACCGGCAACGCGGTAGGTTTTATGGACGTTTTGAAACTCGATCACGTAGCGAACCTTGTGGGGCGCATGAATTAGGGTCAGCGGATGGCCGGGCGCGCATTTTAGCCTGTTCACATAGAGGTTCTTAGCATTTATTTCGTAAACAACCAACGATACGGGAATAACGCGATCAGTGGTCAGTTGAGCGAAATGCTTGCCAAGACGGTCCGTGAGCCTGGGCGGGCCCGGAGCCGGCCGGGATACCCGAGGGGCGGCCCGGCAGCTGGTCTTAGGGGCGGCGCGGTGTCAGTACGACCTGGGCCGGCTGATTGCGGTGTATCTCATGGCGCTGCTGCAGCGCGAAGTCAGGTGCAAGCTTGTGTACGCGTTTGCTGAGCAGGGTGGCAAGCCACGGATAGTCCTGCTTGCGCGGTACCTGAAACAGCACGTCGCAGTCATAGTTGACGGTATCGCTGGCAATATCATCGAGTTGGCGGCGAAGTTCGCTCATCTTGCCAATCTTCAGGGCGATGACCGTGCTGGCCGCAGACGGGTCGATGAGCTTGGCCGCAGGGCGTGCTTCCGCGGCCTTGAGGGCGGCTTCAGCCTTGTCGAGCTCAGCTCTTCGCGCCTGGGTAATGGCACCGTTGACGCCGCCGGTCAGTGCTGGCGCCTTGGGCATCAGCGCACGGGCGCGGCTAAGGGCTGTGGCGGCAGCATTCACATCACCTTTCTGCAGTACGATCTGGCTGCGTTGCAGGTAGGCTTCGGCCAGTTGCCGCTGATATTGCTCCAGGCGACTGTCGCCCGGTGCTTGAGTTTGTAGCGCTGCGAGCTGATCTTCGGCGGTGGCCAGTTCGCTGCTGGCGATGCTTTGTTCCAGCTGCTGCCAGGCGTCTGGCGCCGCAGGCACGGCGGTGCTCTGCGCCGGGTTGCTTGAGCATGCGGCCAAGGCCAGGGAAAACGCGGCAAGGAGCAGATAACGGGAGGCGAACGGCTTCATTCCTGCGACTCTCTATTTGCGCAAAAAACGAGCAAGTCTACACCCAGCTCGCTGACTCGAAAATAACTCTTCAGAGTGTATGCGCGATTAAAATGTCGCAGGGTGCAACCTCTGTGGTTGTACCCTGCGCGACTGCGCCGCCGTTCAGCGCCGGGGAAGCGCCAGGCTAATCAAGAATAGCACTGCAGCGCAGACCACGATTGACGGCCCGGCCGGCGTGTCCTTGAACCAGGACAGGGCGAGCCCGCTGCATACTGCCACCACGCCTAGCAGGCTGGCACCCAGGGCCATCTGCTCGGGTGAGCGGGCGTGACGCTGGGCAGCGGCTGCCGGGATGATCAGCAGTGATGTGATCAACAGCACGCCGACGATCTTCATGGCCACGGCAATGACTACCGCGATCAGCAGCATCAGGGCCAGGCGCAACGCGGCCACCGGCAAGCCTTCGACCATGGCCAGCTCCTCGTGGACGGTCACGGCCAGCAAGGGCCGCCACAGGGCCACGATCAGCAGCAAGGCCACGCTGCTGCCGCCGAGTATCCAGGCAAGATCGCCCGGGCTGATCGCCAGCAGATCACCGAACAGGTAGGCCATCAGGTCGATTCGCACATCGTGCATGAAGCTGAGCACGACCAGGCCGAGGGACAGGGTGCTGGGTGCGAGAATCCCCAACAGGGTGTCGGACGCTAGCGGCTGGCGCTGTTGCAGGGTGACCAGCAGCAACGCCAACAGCAGACAACCCACCGTAACCGCCAGGGCGGGGCTGATGTCGAGTACGAAGCCCAGTGCCACACCCAGCAGTGCTGCGTGGGACAGCGTGTCGCCAAAGTAGGCCATGCGCCGCCAGACCACGAACGATCCCAAGGGGCCTGCAACCAGCGCCAGCGCCAAACCTGCAAGCAGGGCGTAGAGCAGAAAATCAGCCATGCTTGCAGTGGTCTCCGTGTACATGACCGGCTTTGGCCGGGGCAACCACGGAACCGTGCAGGTCGTGGGCGTGGTCGTGGTGATGGTGGTAGATCGCCAGGCTTGGCGCGTTGTTGCCGAACAGCTCGACAAAGGCCGGGTCGCCGCTGACTTGCTCGGGATGCCCGGAGCAGCAGACATGCCGGTTCAGGCAGACAACCTGATCGGTGGTGCTCATTACCAGGTGCAGGTCATGGGAGACCATCAGTACACCGCAACCGTGGCGGTCGCGCAGCCGGGTGATCAGGCTGTACAGCTCGGCCTGGCCCGCCACGTCGACGCCCTGTACCGGTTCATCGAGCACCAGCAGCTCGGGCTCGCGCAGCAGCGCCCGGGCCAGCAGTACGCGCTGCATTTCACCGCCGGAAATGCTCTGGACAGGGCTGTCGATCACCTGCTCGGCACCCACTTCCTTGAGGGCTGCCAAGGCTGTATTGCGGTCTACGCCGGGCACCAGGCGCAGAAACCGTAGAACCGAAAGCGGCAAGGTCGCATCGACGTGCAGCTTCTGTGGCATGTAGCCAATACGCAGCTTGGGTTTGCGCCAGACTTTGCCGCTGTCGGGCTTGAGCAGCCCGAGCACCGCGCGTACGAGGGTCGTTTTGCCTGCGCCGTTGGGGCCGATCAGGGTGACGATCTGGCCAGGCTCGACACTGAGGTCGATGTTGTCGAGCACCGACTGGCTAGCGAAGCCGACGCTCACCTGCTCCAGGCGAATCAGGGCATTGCTCATCACGCGCTCCGGCAACTGGCGCAGAGCCCAACCACTTCGACGGTCTGCGTTTCAACCGTGAAACCGACCTCCTTGGCGCTGGCAACGATGGCATCGCTGATCGACGACTGTTCCAGTTCGAGCGCGACATGGCATTCGCGGCAAATCAGGAACTGCCCTTGATGGACATGCTCTGGATGGCTGCAGCCCATGAAGGCATTGAGCGACGCAATTCGGTGAACCAGGCCGTTTTCCAGGAGGAAATCCAGTGCCCGGTACACCGTCGGTGGCGCGGCGCGGCGACCGTCTTGCTCACTCAGCACGGCCAGGATGTCGTAGGCGCCCAAGGGTTTATGGCTCTGCCAGACCAACTCCAGCACGCGTCGACGCAAGGCGGTCAGGCGCAGGCCCTGGCGGACACACAGCGCGTCGGCCTCGGCCAGGGCGCTGTGGACGCAGTGGGAGTGGTCGTGGGGGCGATTGGCCAGCGGTGTAGTAGGCATGAGCAGCGACGGTTCTTGTGAGAGACGTTATTATGTTACCTGTTCCTGAACCGTTGAGTGGCTATCGTGTCCCGATTTTTTGCCCTTTTTGTCGCTTTTGTCTCCAGTCTTGTCGTCTTGGCGCCAGCGCAGGCCGAGGTCCGTGTATTGACCAGCATCAAGCCGCTGCAGTTGATTGCGGCTGCGGTCCAGGACGGTGTTGGTACGCCCGAGGTGCTGCTTCCACCGGGCGCTTCGCCTCACCATTACGCCCTTCGTCCCTCGGACGTGCGGCGGGTTGCCGAGGTCGACCTGCTTTACTGGATTGGCCCTGATATGGAAGGTTTTCTGCCGCGCGTGCTGAGCAGCCGCAACAAGCCCAGCGTGGCCTTGCAGGCTGTGCCGGGGTTGCAGTTGCGCCATTTTGGCGAAGACAGCCACTCCCACGAGTCGACGGACGAGCATGATCACGATCATCGTCCGGGTAGCCTGGATGCGCACCTGTGGTTAGCACCGGCCAATGCCCGGGTGATCGCCGCGAAAATGGCGGCTGACCTTGTGGCCGCCGATCCGGCCAATGCTGCCCGCTATCAGAGCAACCTGAGCGCGTTCGAGCAGCGCCTGGATGCCCTCGACCTGCGCTTGAAGGCTCGATTGGCGGGTGTTTCCGGCAGGCCGTACTTTGTTTTCCACGAAGCGTTTGATTACTTCGAGGCGGCGTACGGCTTGCAGCATACTGGCGTATTCAGTGTCGCCGCCGAAGTGCAGCCCGGTGCCCAGCACGTTGCTGCCATGCGCAAGCGTTTGCAGGAAGTCGGCAAGACGTGCGTCTTCAGTGAGCCGCCGCTGCGCCCACGACTGGCCGAGACCTTGACGGCCGGCTTGCCGGTACGTCTGGCCGAACTGGATGCACTAGGGGGCAATACCCCAGTGACCGCCCAGGGCTATGAGCAGGTGCTGGAGAAGCTTGGCAATGACCTGGCGGGTTGCCTGGAGGCGCTCTAGACAGCCGCCTCCGTGCAATAACCGGCTTAGAGCGCGAACGGCAACGCCACGCTGACTTGCTGACGCGCTGCCAGGCGCACTTCGAAATCGGCAGGGTCGTGAATCAATACATCCATGCCCGCGAAGGACTCTGCCGCAATAAGCCGGGACAGCCAGAAGCGTACACAGGCTATCCGCAGCATGACCGGCCAGAGTTGCGCTTCTGCCGCCGTGAAGGGGCGCAGTGCCGCATAGGCACCCAGCAGCGCCCTGGAGCGCGCACCGTCGAGCTGCCCGGCATCGTCACAGCACCAGTCGTTCAGCGTAATGGCCAGGTCGTAGAGCATCGGCCCGGAGCAGGCGTTGTAGAAGTCGATCAGGCCCGTCAGGTGCGTGCCTTCGAACAGCGCATTGTCACGGAACAGGTCTGCGTGCAGGTTGGCGCGCGGCAAGGCCATGATCTGCGCGTGGTGCGTTCTGATTTCCTCCAGGCAGGCTTGCAGCAGCTGGCGTTGATCCGCGTTCAGGCGCGGCATCAGCTCGGCACCGGTTTGCAGCATCCAGTCCAGGCCGCGGTCGGTTTTACGCTCCAGCACATGCTCGCAGGTCGCCACATGCAGGTGGCCAAGCAGTTCGCCAACCTGATGGCAATGCTGGTTGTTCGGCTCCTTGATGTGCTTGCCTGGCAGTCGCGGTTGCAGCAAGGCCGGCTTGCCGGCCAACTCGCGCAATGCCACGCCGTCCGTGGTCCGCAATGCGTATGGCACAGGCAGGTTGGCTTCGTGCAGGACGTCCAGCAGTTCAATAAAGAACGGCAGGTCCTGGATTGGCCCGCGCTCGACCAGCGTCAGCACAAACTCACCCTGTTCGAGGCTGACGAAGAAGTTGCTGTTTTCGGTTCCGGCGGCAATGCCCTGGAAATCCCGAAGGCGGCCCAGGCCATAAGGGGCCAGAAAGGTTTCCAGCTCAGGCCGGGTCAAAGGGGTGAACACAGACATGGTCAAAACTGCTCGTTCGGGCACTTCGGCCAGGAAGTGCCGGGTTGATGTTAGAGGTCGCGTGTTACCACTCGAAAATCTTCCAGGATGGAATCAGCATGTCCGGTTGATCTGAGCGGATAAAGTTGGCTTCGGTGCCATCGGCGCGAACCAGGAAGTAGGGTTTGCCATGCTTGGGGGTAATCTTGATGGCATACAGAAAACCATTCTGGCGGTACTCCTGAATGGTTTTATCGCCTTCCTGGCGAATGGTGACTTCCGGATCGGGCGATGGTGCATCATCCGCAGCCATCGCCGCGAACGGAGTAGCCAGGAGCCCTAGCAGCAACAGGCGATTTAGTGTGCGCATGATAACCTTGTCCCTTTGTCGTCAATGATCCGGACATTCTAGCGCCGGGCCCGCCGAAAAGGTTGATTCTGCTCATGAGCCAAGCTCCCCTCGTCCTGGTGGACGGTTCTTCCTACCTGTACCGCGCCTTCCATGCGCTGCCGCCACTGACCACCTCCAAGGGCCTGCCAACCGGTGCGGTCAAGGGCGTGCTGAACATGCTGAAGAGCCTGCGCAAGCAGTATCCAGGCAGCCTGTTTGCAGTTGTTTTCGATGCAAAAGGCGGCACGTTCCGCGACGAAATGTTCGCCGAGTACAAGGCCAATCGGCCCAGTATGCCGGATGACTTGCGGGTGCAGATCGAACCGCTGCATGCCAGCGTGCGTGCACTGGGGTATCCGCTGCTTTGTGTGGAGGGCGTCGAGGCCGATGACGTGATTGGCACCCTGGCCCGCAGCAGTGCGGCTGCCGGACGCCCGGTGATCATCTCCACAGGCGACAAGGACATGGCGCAACTGGTCGATGGCCACATTACGCTGGTCAACACCATGACCGGTAGTGTGCTGGGCGTGGCTGGCGTGAAGGAGAAATTCGGCGTCGGTCCCGAACACATCATCGACTTCCTGGCTCTTATGGGTGACAAGGTCGATAACATTCCTGGCGTTCCAGGGGTGGGCGAGAAAACCGCGCTGGGCCTGCTGACCGGCGTTGGTGGCGGTCTGCGCGATCTCTACGACAACCTCGACAAGGTACCCAGCCTGGCTATCCGTGGGGCCAAGACCCTGCCGGCCAAGCTTGAGGAGCATCGCGATGCCGCGTTCCTCTCGTATGAACTGGCGACGATCAAGCTCGACGTCCCTCTGGATATCGAGGTTGATGCACTGGTGTGTGGTGAACCCGACCGCGAAGCCTTGCTGGCGCTGTACACCGAGTTGGAGTTCAAGAGCTGGGTCGAGGAGCTTCAGCGTGAGGCCAAGCGTGAAGGCGTGGCGGTTGCCGAGGTGGCAGAGCAGCCAGCGGTCGAAGTGAAGTATGAGACCATCCTTGACCAGGCGCGCTTTGACGTCTGGCTGGAAAAACTGAAGAAGGCCACGCTGATTGCTTTCGACACCGAGACCACAGGTCTTGATGCTCAGCAGGCGCAAATTGTCGGTGTGTCGTTTGCTGTGGAGCCCTTTGAGGCGGCCTATGTGCCGTTGACTCACTCCTACATGGGCGTGCCCGAGCAACTTGATCGAGACGCCGTGCTGTTGGCGCTCAAGCCGATCCTGGAAGACCCGAATACGCTGAAAGTCGGCCAAAACGCCAAATATGACATGAATATTCTGGCCAATTGCGCGATTGGCGGTGATCAGGCAAACGGTATCGCGCTGCGTGGTGTGGCCTTCGACACCATGCTGGAGTCCTACGTGCTGGATTCCACCGCGACCCGTCATGACATGGACAGCCTGGCGCTCAAGTACCTGGACTACACCACTATTTCCTTTGAGGACATTGCCGGGAAAGGTGCCAAGCAACTGACCTTCGACCAGATTTCGCTTGAAACGGCCGGTCCCTACGCGGCCGAAGATGCCGATGTGACGTTGCGTCTGCATCAGGCATTGCAGGCACGCTTGGCCAAGACACCGAGCGTGCTGCCGGTGTTGAACGAGATCGAGATGCCGCTGGTGCCGGTGCTGGCGAAGATCGAGCGTCAGGGTGCACTGGTCGATGCCAAGCTGCTCGGTGCCCAGAGCCTGGAGCTGGGTGAGAAACTGGTCGCGCTGGAGCGTGAAGCCTTTGCGATCGCGGGTGAAGAGTTCAACCTGGGTTCGCCCAAGCAGTTGGGGGTGATTCTGTACGAAAAGCTCGGCCTGCCGATCCTCAGCAAGACCGCCAAGGGCCAGGCTTCCACGGCTGAGGCCGTGCTGGCGGAACTGGCCGAACAGGACTACCCGCTGCCCAAGGTGCTGATGCAGTACCGCTCGCTGAGCAAGTTGAAAAGCACCTACACCGACCGTCTGCCCGAGCAGATCAACCCGCGCACCGGGCGTATCCATACCTCGTATCATCAGGCCGTGGCGGCCACCGGTCGTTTGTCCTCAAGTGATCCAAACCTGCAGAACATTCCGATTCGCACCCCAGAGGGGCGGCGTATTCGCCAGGCGTTTGTTGCTGCACCCGGTTACCGTCTGTTGGCTGCGGACTATTCGCAGATCGAGTTGCGCATCATGGCTCATCTGGCCAAGGACGAAGGCCTGTTGCATGCGTTCCGGCACAACCTGGACGTTCACCGGGCTACGGCCTCCGAGGTCTTCGGCGTTGCCTTGGAAGACGTTACAAGCGACCAGCGGCGCAGTGCCAAGGCGATCAACTTCGGTTTGATCTACGGTATGAGCGCTTTCGGTCTGGCCAAGCAGATTGGTGTCGATCGCAAGCAGTCCCAGGCCTATATCGACCGCTATTTCTCACAGTACCCAGGCGTGCTGGCGTACATGGAGCGCACGCGTGCTCAGGCTGCCGAGCAAGGGTTTGTCGAAACCCTGTTCGGTCGCCGCCTGTACCTGCCGGACATCAATGCAAAGAACCCGGCACTGCGCAAAGGCGCGGAGCGCACGGCGATCAACGCACCAATGCAGGGTACTGCAGCCGACATCATCAAGCGGGCCATGGTAGCGGTAGACAACTGGCTGAACGATTCCGGGCTGGATGCTCGGGTGATCCTGCAGGTTCACGATGAATTGGTGCTGGAAGTACGTGAAGACCTGGTCGAACAGGTGCGTGAACAGATCCGTCCGTACATGAGCAGCGCCGCGCAGTTGGATGTTCCGCTGCTGGTGGAGGTAGGTGTGGGCTCGAATTGGGATGAAGCGCACTAAATAGCCCTGAAAAAGCTGCGGCATATCGTCGCGGCTTTTTGGCTGGTTACACGCCGTTAGTCGTGGAGATTCTATGTGCTATCGCAAATAGTTTCTAAACGCCCGGAACTAATTGGGTGAACCACGACTCAGAGTAACTGAATGGGTGGTGAAGCCCTTCGATGCTCCTATGTTGTGTTAAGTGTTGGCAGATATCTGGACCCCGCCCTAGCGGTCCGGAACTTGAACCCCGAACTTCCCCCTCCCCATACGAAGTCCGGGGTTTTTTTTGCCTTGCGTTTGGCGCCTGGCCCTTATTCTGCGGGCTTGTCGGCCAACTCCATCCAGTTCGCCAGAACGCCGTAGGCTTCTTCCAGCCCTTGGCGCTTAGGGGCGGAGAACAGCTGAATGGTCACCCCTTCGCCCCAGCCCTTGCGGATTTCCGCTTGCACCTTGAGCAGGGTGTTTTTTGCCGCGCCATAGGTGAGTTTGTCGGCTTTGGTCAGAAGAATATGCATCGGCATGTTACTGGCCACTGACCAGTCGAGCATCATCTGGTCGAAGTCGGTCATGGGGTGACGCACATCCATCATCAGAATCACGCCCCGCAGGCTTTCGCGGCTGCCCAGGTAGGCCTCCAGGTGGCGCTGCCAGTGCTGTTTGAGCGGGATCGGGACCTTTGCATAGCCATAGCCTGGCAGGTCGACCAAACGCCGTTCTTCGTCCAGACTGAAAAAATTGAGTAACTGGGTGCGACCGGGTGTTTTCGAGGTGCGTGCCAGGCTGGCGTGGGTCAGCGTGTTTAGGGCGCTGGACTTGCCGGCGTTGGAGCGCCCGGCAAAGGCCACTTCATAGCCCTGGTCGTCTGGGCACTGGTCGACTTTGGCGGCGCTGAGCGCAAATTTGGCCTGTTGGCAGAGGCCGAGAATGGGGTTTTTTACGTGCATGGGGTATCCGCTTGGGGGCTTGTCCGAGGCAGGCTCGGCAAGGGGTGTCGTTTCCGTTTCGATAACGGGAGTATATAATGCCGCAGATTTTGTGTGCGCTTTATCCCAGCGTAGGATGAGGTTCACGGGGGGACCCGATTCAAGCTTGCGCGTTAGAACGCAGTGCAGGCCCCCAGCCCTGAAAGGTCGTTCGCATGACGAAATGGCTGTTGGTTACCGTTGTCTTGGTACCGTTTTTCAGCGCTCAGGCTACACAGGATCCCGAGGCGTTGTACAACCGCGCATGCGCGGCGTGTCATGCCGGTCAGCTGCCACAGGCACCGAAACCAGGTGATCGTGCAGCCTGGGAACCGAGACTGGCGCAGGGTATGGAGACGTTGGTGGTGCATGTCACCCAGGGTTTCAAGGCTATGCCGCCGCGTGGATTGTGCATGGACTGCAGTGCCGAAGACTACCGGGCGATCATTCAGTGGATGATCCGATAGTATCGATACATAACTCTTTCACCCTTAGCCGTAGTTGGATTAGCTGATGAACAAACTACTCGTGAGTCTGCTGTTGACCTTGGGCGTCACCGGCGCTGCAAATGCCGCTGGCAATCTTGTTGGCGATGCCGCTGCCGGTCAGGGCAAAACTGCTGTATGTGGCGCTTGTCACGGTCCAGACGGTAACAGCATGGCGCCGAACTTCCCGAAACTGGCTGGCCAGGGTGAGAAATACCTGGAGAAACAGCTGCATGATATCAAGTCGGGTAAGCGCACCGTGCTGGAAATGACCGGTCTGCTGACCAACCTGAGTGATCAGGACATGGCAGATATCGCGGCCTACTTCGCTAGCCAGAAAGGCAGTGTCGGCGCCGCCGATCCAAAACTGGTCGCGGCCGGTGAAGCCCTGTTCCGCGGTGGCAACCTTGAAAAAGGCATGCCAGCCTGCACCGGTTGCCACTCGCCTAATGGCGCTGGCCTGGCTGCTGCCGGTTTCCCGCACCTGGGTGGCCAGCATGCGCAGTACGTCGCCAAGCAATTGACCGACTTCCGTGAAGGCAACCGTACCAACGACGGCGACGCGATGACCATGCGTTCCATCGCTGCCAAGCTGAGCAACAAGGACATCGAGGCAGTATCGAGCTACATTCAGGGTCTGCACTGATCCTTGCGGCGTAACGTTGTGCGGGGCTACATCTCTCGCAATGTTAACGTGCCGTTAATGCAGCTGCGAAAGCATGAAAAGGGTGGCTAGGGCCGCCCTTTTTTGTACCTGCTACCGTTACACTATCGAACTCAGGCCTGTGTCGATCTGTCTGAAGGCAGGTCGCGTTGTGGCGACTCATCACTGCTCAGGAGTAAAGCATGCGTAATCTGATTCTCAGCGCCGCGTTGGTCGCCGCCAGCGTCTTTGGCATGTCCGTCCAGGCCGCCGAGCCGCCTGCAGACGGTAAGTATGTCGAGCTGAACAATCCTGTGCCGGTTGCTGTGCCTGGCAAGATCGAGGTGGTGGAGCTGTTCTGGTACGGCTGCCCGCATTGCTACAGCTTTGAGCCGACCATCAACCCATGGGTCGAGAAGCTGCCAAAGGACGTCAACTTTGTGCGCGTACCTGCCATGTTTGGCGGCGCCTGGGATGCCCATGGCCAGATGTTCCTGACCCTGGAAGCCATGGGTGTCGAGGGTAAGGTGCACAGTGCTGTATTCAACGCGATCCAAGTGGAACACAAGCGTCTGACCAAGCCTGAGGAAATGGCCGACTTCCTAGCGACTCAGGGCGTCGACAAGGACAAGTTCCTGGCGACATTCAATTCCTTTGCGATCAAGGGCCAGGTTCAGAAAGCTCGCGATCTGGCCAAAAAATATGAAATCAGCGGTGTTCCGACCATGGTTGTCAACGGTAAGTACCGTTTTGACCTGGGCTCTGCCGGCGGTCCAGAGGAAACCATCAACGTGGCTGACCAGTTGATTGCCAAGGAGCGCGCCGCCCAGTAAGCGGCGATTGCCATGCGGCGTTGGAAAACTGAACGGTGTGTTGGCCTGCATGATCCGCAGGTCAACGAACACCATTTGCAGACCAGTAGCCTCCCGAAGGACGGTCGTCTGCGCCTGCTCAGTTTCAATATCCAGGTGGGGATCAGTACCGAGCGCTACCGCCACTATCTGACGCGTAGTTGGCAGCACCTTTTGCCTACCACCGGCCGTGCCGGTAACTTGCAGAAAATTGGTGACCTGCTCAGCGACTTTGATCTCGTCGCCCTGCAGGAGGCCGATGGTGGCAGCTTGCGTTCAGGTTTCGTCAATCAGGTCGAGTACCTGGCGCAACTGGGTGCCTTCCCTTACTGGTATCAACAGCTCAATCGCAACCTTGGCCGTTTCGCTCAGCACAGCAATGGCGTACTCAGTCGCTTGAAGCCGCAGTTGCTGGAAGACCATCCGCTGCCCGGTCCTTCGGGTCGTGGTGCGATTCTGGTGCGTTTTGGTGAAGGGGACGATGCGTTGGTAGTGGTGATGATGCATCTGGCGCTGGGTGCACGGACCCGTGCGCGTCAACTCGCCTACATTCGTGAACTGATTGGTGGTTATCGTCATCAGGTATTGATGGGCGACATGAATACCCATGCCAGCGACCTGCTGGAACACTCGCCATTGCGTGATCTCGGTTTGGTTGCCCCGCAGGTGCAAGCCACGTTCCCCAGTTGGCGACCGCAGCGTTGTCTTGATCATATCTTGCTCAGCCCCAGCCTCACGCTGGAGCGCTTCGAGGTGCTTGCCCAGCCCATTTCCGATCATCTTCCGGTCGCGGTTGAGATTCGTTTGCCTGATGCCCTTGCGATGGATACGCTTCCGGCCGTGAGCTAACTGCCCCTACTCCTTTGCGAAATCAGGCATGACCGAAGAAGCCCAGCGCTGGAAAGAGAAATACCTCAAGAGTATTGAGCAACAAGAAAAGCTCGAGCGCCGCTGGGAAGCTCGCCTTGACCTTCTGCGCCGGGGCTTGGTACGCAGCACATTGGCGGCCGAAGGCAGCGATCTGGCTGTTGATAAGTGCATGAAAGAGATGCGCGATGTCATCCGCACCGACAATATGGACGCTGCACTGGCAGGCTTGATTCCGCGGTTGGAAAAAGCCGTATTGGACTCCGAGCAGCGTCGGGAAACCCGAACGGCACAGATCGGCACAGCGTTGGCGGCATTAGTGGGCCAGTTGCAAGCGTTGCCGTTGCCGAGTGAGGTCACTCGGCCACTGAAAAAATTTGCCAAACAACTGGATGCTCGCGCGAGTCAGCCTCGTGAGATGCCTTTGCTGCTGGGCGAGCTGAGTAGCTTGCAAGGCCAGGCGATTGCTGCGCTGGACAAGCCAGAGGAAGCCGGCCGCCCAGGTTTTTTGCAACGGTTGTTCGGTAACCGCGAAGCGGCATCAGAGGCGCCCGCAGTACCGACAACGGTTGCCAGCACAGCCTCTAAGGCCGTTGAGGTTGAGTTCGAGGCCGCTGTTGTTGAATCAGCGCCTGTTGCATCGCCTGCCGAGGTTGATGCAGATGAGCTGCATCCGCTGCCTGAGCCCGTTGCCGAGGCGGCCAGCGAGGCGGTGACGTCCGTGCAGGTCGAACCCGCGGCCGCCGAGCCTGTGCAGGTGCCCTCTCCTCCAGTCGCTGCGCCGCTTGAGGCATTGGCAGCGGAGCCAGCATCTGAACCTGAGCGTCCTGAAGCACCGGAGACCGGGGCCGATGCTCCACCGCTCGCTGCCGATATCCCGGAGGATCAGGCCACGCCCGCCGAAGAGGCGTACGCACTGCCCGAAAACACCGAGCCTAGCTACAGTTCGGTCGCCAGTCATATTGAAGAGACCCTGCTGGGCTTGCTGGATGATCTGACGCTTCCCGAGCGGCACAAGGCCCAGGCGCAATCCATGCGCGAGCGCCTGCAGCATGGCCTGAACTGGTATGAGCTGTTGCCGGTCCTGGACGATCTGGTCGTGCTCATGCTGGCTATCACCAGCAGCGGCCAGCATGAGTTTGAAGCCTATCTGCAGCAGGTCAATGAACGCCTTGAGTCTTTCCAGAGTCATCTGCAGGAAGCCAGTGAAGGGCATGCCGATAGCCGGACAGCTGCCCGCGATCTGGATAGCCAGTTGCGTGAACAGGTTGATGGCCTGCAAAGCAGCGTGCAGGGGGCTGCGGATCTGGAAAGCCTCAAACACATTCTGGATAACCGACTGGAAGGATTGCTGGGAACGATTGACATACACCAGCAGCAGCGCGATCAGCGTGAACAGGAAATGGCCGAGCGGTTGCGTGGCTTGGCTGAACGGGTTACGCATATGGAGCAGGAAGCCCAAGGCTATCGGGAGCACCTGGAAGAGCAGAGGCAGAAGGCCTTGATCGACCCGCTGACCGGCCTGCCAAACCGTGCGGCCTGGTCCGAGCATCTGGAGCGTGAGATGCAGGCTTGGCAGGCACAGGGTGGTCACTTGTTGGTCGCGATCCTTGATCTGGACCATTTCAAAAGGATCAATGATAACTACGGGCATCTCGCTGGCGACAAGGTGCTAAAGATCGTTGCCAACGAACTGCGCAAGCGCTTGCGCGGGCGTGACTTTATCGCCCGGTTTGGTGGTGAAGAGTTTGTGTTGTTGATGCCGCAGAGCAATCTGCTCAGTGGATGCCAGCAGGCCGAAATCCTGCGGGCGGCGGTCGAGGCCTGCCCATTCCACTTCAAGGGCGAGCGGGTAACGATCACCCTCTCGATAGGCGTCACTGCGCTACGTGATGGAGAGCGCAGCGACATTGCTCTCAAGCGCGCCGACGAGGCGTTGTATCGCGCCAAGCACCAAGGCCGTAACCGCGTCGAACAAGGATGAGCACTATATAGTTATCACCGTTTGCGCCATCGCTAGAGAGGGTACGTTATGCTATTGCATTACTGATACCCATAGATGTGCCCTCTTGCCATGAAAGCCTTCTTCTGCGCCCTGCTGCTTCTGTCTCTGGCCGGTTGTGCAAACACCCTCCAGATTGACCGAAGCCACCCATCCGTCAACCAGGACAGTCGTATCCAGTTTGTTGTCCTGCACTACACCAACGCTTCGCTGGAGCGTTCACTGGCGTTGTTGACCCATGGTGAAGTCAGCAGCCACTACCTGATCGGTGATAAACCAGCGACCATCTACCAACTGGTAGACGAGAACCGCCGTGCCTGGCACGCCGGTGACAGTCAATGGCAGGGGCGTACCTGGCTCAACTCGAGCTCTATTGGCATTGAGATCGTAAACCCAGGTTTTACCGATACACCGTCTGGACGTGTCTGGCACCCCTACTCCGAGGCGCAAATACAGGCGCTGATCCTGTTGCTCAAGGACATCGTAAAACGCAATAACATCGACCCACGGCATATCATTGGGCATAGCGATATAGCGCCATCACGCAAACTCGACCCCGGCCCTCTGTTTCCCTGGAAGCGCCTGGCCGATGCCGGTGTTGGTGTATGGCCTGATGCCGCTGCCGTTGCACAGCAGCGTGCCCGTTTCGATGTGAGCCCGCCGAGTATTGCCTGGTACCAGCAGCAACTGGCACGTTTCGGCTATGCCATCGAGCAAACCGGGGTCAATGATGTCAGTACCCGGCACGTGTTGGCTGCCTTCCAGATGCGATTCCGCCCGCAACGTTTTGATGGCGTGCCCGATGCGCAGACGGCGGCAATCTTGCAGGTGCTCAACCGCTCCCGCTGATGGGCGCCGCCCAACGGGCAGGCTGATTCGTCAGGCAGTTGCTATACCTTGTGGTATTCAACGGGATATCGCCTGATGTCATCTGCCTTCGCCGCGTTGCGCAGCTTTTTCCTTCGCCCCTGGCTACTGGCCGCTCTCGCGGCCTCGGCCAGTGCGATCCTGTTGCTGAGTGCCAGCCTTGGTGTGGCCATGCACCAGATTCAGCAAAGTGAAAGCGAGCAGATGAATGCGAAGGGGGAGCGCTTTCTGGAGCGGCTGGAGCAGATCTTCAGTCAGCTGCGTGAAGGTGTGGATCATCTTCAGGCTCAACCGCTGCGAGGGTGCACTCCGCAGATGTTGGCAGCCTTGCAGCAGGTTGGCTTCAACAATCGCTTTGTCTTTGAAGCCGCCTATATAGATGGAGACACCCGCTGCTCCAACCGCTTGGGCGAGCACAGCACAGAGCCTGTACGGCCCCCGGACATTCAGGGGCCGACCTACAGCTATTGGTTGAACACCAGTGCCGAACCGAACGATAACCTGGCGGCATTGATGCTGGGGCGTGGGCATTTCCGTATCTCGACTTCTCGTGGGCACCTGAGCGATGTTGTTGATCTGCCACCAGGCGGCAGCCTGTTGGTGGTGCTCGACAACGGCATGCGCGCAGTACCCGTGTTGGGGCCGGCGCAGGCATGGCCACCCTCCTCTGATGGGGCACTCGACGTTGCAAACGCCATGCTGGAGTTGCCCGATCATCTGGTCTATCGGATGCCGACCAAGTCTCCGGACTATCAACTGGTGCTGATTACCCCCAAAACCAGCCTGCCGCTGAAAATGAATGGCGTCATCTGGTTGTTGTTCCCAGGTAGCCTGCTGCTGGCCTGGTGCATCGGCTGGTTGGTACTGCAGCTGGTACGTCAACGTCAATCAATGAGTTCGGAGCTGCAGGGGGCGTTGCGGCGAGGTGAGTTGCAGGTGCTCTATCAGCCAATTCTCGAACTCAACAGCCGACGATGCGTGGGGGCCGAGGCGCTGGTACGGTGGCGCCATCCCGATGGCACGTTGACCAGTCCGGACTTATTCATTCCTTTGGCGGAAAACACCGGCCAAATTCGCCAGATCACCGACTTTGTGTTGCAGCGCGTGCTGGAGCAGTTGGGGCAGTTGTTGCGCGCCAACCCTCAGTTGTACATCTCGATTAACCTGGCAGCGTGCGATGTGATGGTGCCACGCATTGGTCGTGTGGCTGCTCGTTTACTGGCACTGCACCGCGTCGCGGCCAGCCAGATCGCTTTCGAGGTGACTGAGCGCGGGCTGATTGATGTGGTAGTCGCACGGGATAACCTGCAAGCACTGCGCTCGGTTGGTCACCAAGTGTTGATCGATGATTTTGGCACGGGCTACTGCAGCCTGGCCTACCTGCAGACACTGCCGGTCGACTGCCTGAAGATCGACAAGGCGTTCATCGATGCTCTGGGCCACGATGCCGCCAGTAGCGGGGTTGCGCCGCATATCATTCGCATGGCGCATGCCTTGCAGTTGCGGGTTATCGCCGAAGGTATCGAGTATGAGGATCAGGCGCTGTTGCTGAACAGCGAGGGTGTGAACTACGGACAGGGTTGGCTGTTTGCGCACCCCCTCAGCGCCAGGCAATTTGCCGAGTTGGTGACCCGAGGTCGGCGCAGGGGGCCGCGACGGATCGATGATGAGGCCTGAACCTCCTCCAATATACGACGGAGAATCATCATGTTGAGTTGGGCTATTACTTTCCTGATTATCGCCATTGTCGCTGCTGTACTGGGCTTCGGTGGTATCGCGGGTGCAGCGACCGGCATCGCCAAGATCCTCTTCATCATTTTCCTTGTGCTGTTCGCTGTGTCCCTGTTTTTCGGTCGACGTGGATGACGAAGCCAGTCAGGCGCTCTGTTTAGGGTTCTGTACGTTTCAGTGTTGGCCCGGGTACTGAGTGGATATCCGAAATGCCTGTAGAGGTAATGGGCATCACTTCGGCTTTTTTGGGTTGTTTCCTACAGCGGATGTCGAAGTGTGTGTCTTGTTGACCGTACATCGATATTTTTTTAGCTGACCCCTCCGACAAATTTGGGGCGTTTCACGCATTCGGATTGTCGAACAACGGCATTCATCACCCAAGCGGATATGGCTGAATTGGCCTAAATATGGCGCTTTGGCCATCTTCGGAATTCCGAACGCCTCTATTTCAACCCTTTCAGACGTTCGTTTTTAGCCTTAATCATCATGCCGATTCGGCATAGGGCAATCGTTTACGGCATTAGACGTTACCCTCTCGCGTCGGAATAGTTGCGCCTTTTTTCGCTGACCCGAGCGTTCTTTCGCTCGCCTGCGGTGACCTTCTACGGCGCTATTGCCTGCTGCGATCAATCGACTCTTGAAGGCTTTCAATAGCTCTAGGTCGGGGTTTTCAGCGCAATGCCCGTGACCACTTGAAGAAAGGGTAACGACATGAAGAAGGCAAAACTAAGCCTCGCTTGGCAGATCCTCATCGGTTTGATTCTCGGGATTGCAATCGGTGCAGTGCTGAATCATTTCAGTGCAGAAAAGGCATGGTGGATCAGTAACGTTCTTCAGCCAGCCGGTGACATCTTCATTCGCCTGATCAAGATGATTGTTATCCCGATCGTGATCTCTTCACTGGTCGTGGGTATCGCCGGGGTTGGCGATGCGAAAAAACTGGGCAGTATTGGCCTGAAAACCATCATCTACTTCGAGGTGGTCACCACCATCGCGATCGTGGTCGGCCTGCTGTTGGCCAACCTGTTCCACCCAGGCGCCGGCATCGACATGAGCACGCTGGGTACGGTGGATATCTCCAAGTACCAGGCAACCGCTGCTGAAGTGCAGCATGAGCACGCGTTCATCGAGACGATCCTCAACCTGATTCCGTCGAACATTTTCGCAGCGCTGATGCGCGGTGAAATGCTGCCGATCATTTTCTTCTCCGTGCTCTTCGGTCTGGGCCTTTCGAGCTTGCAGGCGGATATCCGTGATCCGTTGGTGAAAACCTTCCAGGGCGTGTCCGAAGCCATGTTCAAGGTCACTCACATGATCATGAACTACGCGCCAATCGGTGTGTTTGCGCTGATCGCGGTCACTGTTGCCAACTTCGGCTTTGCTTCGCTGCTGCCGCTGGCCAAGCTGGTACTGCTGGTTTACTTCGCGATTGCCTTCTTCGGCTTCATGGTGCTGGGCCTGATCGCTCGTTTGTTCGGCTTTTCGATCCTGAAGCTGATGCGCATTTTCAAGGATGAGCTGGTTCTGGCTTACTCCACTGCCAGCTCTGAAACGGTATTGCCGCGCGTAATCGAGAAGATGGAAGCCTACGGTGCACCGAAGGCCATCTGCAGCTTCGTCGTCCCGACTGGCTACTCGTTCAACCTCGACGGTTCGACCTTGTACCAGAGCATTGCTGCGATTTTCATCGCTCAGCTCTACGGCATCGACCTTTCGATCAGCCAGCAACTGCTGCTGGTACTGACCTTGATGGTCACCTCCAAAGGTATTGCTGGCGTTCCGGGCGTATCTTTCGTGGTACTGCTGGCCACCTTGGGCAGTGTCGGTATTCCGCTGGAAGGCTTGGCTTTCATCGCCGGTGTAGACCGCATCATGGACATGGCCCGTACCGCGCTGAACGTGATCGGCAACGCTCTGGCGGTACTGGTTATCGCTCGCTGGGAAGGCATGTACGACGATGCCAAAGGCCAGCGCTACTGGAACTCGCTGCCGCACTGGCGCAGCAAGGAAGCAGTACCTGTCGGCAAAGTGGCGACCAAGTAAGTCGCTGCATGATCTGATTAAAAGCCCCGACGTGTCGGGGCTTTTGCTTTTCTGGCGTGCCCCCAGCCTGGCCCGCTATCATTCGGCCCACTGTGTGGGGGAATAACTGATGCTCAACGGCCTCTGGCTTGGATTTTTCGTGGTCGCTGCCGTGTCGGCGCTGGCGCAATGGTTAGTGGGCGGCAACGCCGGGATCTTTGCCCTTTGGCGTCAAGCTGTATGGCGTTGCCAGCCAGGCGCGTGAGCAGGCACCG
>NZ_MBPN01000257.1 GCF_001695625.1 Pseudomonas defluvii | reverse complement strand
GGCTACTCAACTGACCCAGAATTCGCGTATAGGCGCGAATTCTGGGTCATTTTTTAATCAATCGAATCGCGTCGGAGGTTTTCACACAGCCTGGACCCAAAGCCGCCGCTCGGGAAGGTCGGCAATCAGCCAGAATCGGCCTGTCGATAAAAACTTGATCAGCGCGCCCTCCTTACAACTCCATGCTTCTAGGCGGCGAACACATGTACTGCCATCAATTTGTTCAACGATGCTGCGTTTCACGCACAAATTCGATCAGCGCCTTTAGCGCTGGCGGTACGTGACGCCGGCTGGAGTAATAGATGAAAAACCTGCTTGGCAAGGCTTTCCAGTCTTCGAGGACTTCCTCCAATTGCCCCCGAGCCATGTATTCCCTTGCCATCTCCTCATACACGTACGCGATCCCGGCGCCGTCCTTCGCCGCTTGAATCATCATGGTGTCATCTTCCATTATCAACGGCCCTGCCACGGCCAGGCGCATGGGCTGCCCCTCGGCAAGCAAGATATTCCCACTTGTACAGTTTGCCGCTGGGAAAGCGTCGGCCAATGCAGGCGTGCTCAAGTAGCCTTTGCGGTGTATCCGGTGTCCCGTGCCTGCTGAGGTAACTGGGGGCAGCAACGGTAACAAATCCCTGGGGTGGGCCCACCGGGACGGCGATCATGTCACCAGCCAGGCTCTCGCCGAAGCGCACTCCGGCATCGAACCCTTTGTCGACGATGTCGCTCAACCCGTCATCGGCCACCAGCTCCACGTTGATGCGTGGGTAGGCTGCTGTGAACGCCGCCAGCAGTGGCGCAACGACGAGACGGGCAGCGGGCCGCGATACGTTCAATCGCAGCGTGCCGGTGGGAACTTCCTGTTTGAAGGTCAGCTCATGCAGCGCTTTGGCGACCTGGGCCAAAGCCGGAACCAACGTGGCCAGAAGTTAATTACCTGCTTCGGTAGGCGTGACGCTGCGAGTGGTGCGATTGAGGAGCCTGACCCCCAGCTTGCCTTCCAAGGCACGCATGGCGTGGCTGAGGGCTGACGCAGATACCCCTCGCTCGTCGGCGGCTTTACGAAAGCTGTGATGGCGAGCCACTGCGGCGAAGGCGTCGAGTTCGGAAAGGTCGCAAGGGGATTTCATGAATGCAGCTCAGCAGTTCAAACACGATTTGCTATCTTATCGTCGGTAACCTTTCAATGAATACGAGAGGTTTGCATGCAAAAGAATCGACTAGGTACATCCGAGTTGTTGATTTCGCCAATTGGAATGGGCACTTGGGCTGTAGTGGTCTAATGATTCCGGACACCCATTTAGGCGAGAATGCTCGCCATAGAGAGGTGTCTGATGACTAAGCAACGTCGTACCTTTTCCCCAGAGTTCAAGCGCGAAGCGGCCAGCCTGGTACTCGACCAAGGCTACAGCCATATCGATGCCGCCCGTTCGCTTGGGGTGGTGGAGTCGGCCCTGCGTCGATGGGTTAAGCAGCTTCAGGAAGAGCGAAATGGTGTGACGCCGACCAGTAAAGCGCTGACGCCCGAACAGCAAAAAATCCAAGAATTGGAAGCCCGGATCAATCGATTGGAACGGGAAAA
>NZ_MBPN01000256.1 GCF_001695625.1 Pseudomonas defluvii | reverse complement strand
ACGACGAAGATCTCGGGCTGCGAGGCTTGGCAAAGCTCGACCGGGCTGTTGATGTCGACATGGGGATGAGCCCTGGCGGCACGGTCGGCTTCGGCCAATTGGCAGACATAGGCTTTCTTTTCGGCGCTCATTCCATGCGCTCCTTGTTGAGGGGGTGTTGGGGCAGTTCGGTCAGCAAGTTGCTCAAGCGCTGTTCAGGCAGCAGGCCTGGCTCCTTCAGGCGCTTTCGGTACACACCGTGCTCCGGACCATCGGGAAATGCCTCGCCAAACCGGGCGTAAAGCGGGACCCAGCGCATCACCTCGTCTTCCGCGCTGAACCCCTGGCGCTCGGCACTGCGGCGGCAGGCCATTGCCCATTGACGCCGAGCCGGCTCATCCAGGCCCTCGAAGCAGTCGGGGAAATGGCGCAGACCGTGCTCGACAAGCCGATGATCGAAGCCCTCCCGCTGGGCTTGAACGATATGTGCCAGTTGCTCGCTGCTCAGGTGAAGCCAGGGTGTACTGGCGTAACGGGCACTGGGTTGTTCGGGGTTTTGCTGGGTAATCCGTAATTCGCTGCCATCGACCTCAGGCAGTTGAACACAGCGGATCGGCCCCATTACCCGATCACGGGCGGCAGGCGTCAGGCCCGTTAGCCACAAGCGAGCGATACGCGGGTCGACGTAGCGAAAGAACGCGCTGCACCCGCCATCGAGCCGCACGTGTACCAGGCTGCGCAGGTGTTCGAGCAGTTCATACTCATCCACGTCGGTTTCCAGCCAGAGGCCGGCACTGGCTCGCCAGGTCATGGCAAAGGTGCGCGCCAGGTCACTGTCCGGCACAACCGGGATCAGTATCGGGCTGCAGTCGATCAGGTCGGCATACGCCGTGTTCAGGTACAACAGGTGCATCGGGGCATCAGGCGCCAGCTGTGCGAGGCGTGTAGGCAGGTGCTGAATCTGCAGGCTGTCGAGCAACAGGTAAGCGCCGCTCATGCTTTGAGCGCCGCCAGTTTCTGGCATATGGCACAGACACCCGCCGTTTTTTGCGCCGCTCGCTGCAGCGCCTGCTGCTGTGAATCCAGTGCCATGGCCACCAATGCCTCTACCTGCTCTGCCTGTGCCAAA
The DNA here is from genome assembly GCF_001695625.1 of Pseudomonas defluvii. Lineage (GTDB taxonomy): Bacteria > Pseudomonadota > Gammaproteobacteria > Pseudomonadales > Pseudomonadaceae > Aquipseudomonas > Aquipseudomonas defluvii. Next base: position 482 of record NZ_MBPN01000256.1, on the reverse strand, counting down.
GCCACCGCCGTGCCCGTCACTGGCGCGCCGCCCACTTGAATCTCGCTGCTGCTGAAGATGCCGCCCGCACCAATCACGATGTGCTGGCCACCGGCTTTCAGCGTGAGGCTTACCCCTGCGTCGAGGACCATCATTGCGCCCGCCTTGAGGTGCACCTCCTGCCCTGCCTCTGTCGCCAGCGTCTGCCCAACCCGGGTGTGGCTGCTGGCCCCCACGTCCAGGTACTCACTGGCCTTGAGCTGCACCTTGCGATCCGCCTTGACCGTGTGGTGCTCCTCCGCCTCCAGTACCGTGATGCTGTTGCCCGCGACCCGGGCCGCGTACTCACCGCCCACCTCCAGCCGGCTGTCACGCTCGACCTTCTGTTCCAGATCTCGCTGGGCGCGCAGGTAGATCAGTTCGTGGCCTTTGCGGTCCTCCACATGCAGTTCGTTGTAGCCACCACCACCCGGTGTGCTGCGGCTGCGAAACACGCTGCGGGT
>NZ_MBPN01000255.1 GCF_001695625.1 Pseudomonas defluvii | reverse complement strand
ACCCGCAGTGTGTTTCGCAGCCGCAGTACACCGGATGGTGGTGGCTACAACGAACTGCATGTGGAGGACCGCAAAGGTCACGAACTGATCTACCTGCGCGCCCAGCGAGACCTGGAGCAGAAGGTCGAGCGTGACAGCCGGCTGGAGGTGGGCGGTGAGTACACGGCCCGGGTCGCGGGCAACAGCATCACGGTACTGGAAGCAGAAGAGCATTTCACGGTACTGGCGGATCGCAAGGTTCAGCTCAAGGCCAGTGAGTACCTGGACGTGGGGGCCAGCAGCCACACCCGGATTGGGCAGACGCTGGTAGTGGAGGCGGGGCAACAGATACACCTGAGCTCCGGGTTGAAGGTAGTGCTTGAGGCCGGGGCCAGCCTCACCTTGAGGGCGGGAGGCCACCACCTGGTCATCAGCGCCGGAGGGATATTCAGCAGTACGGAAATTCAACTGGGCGGTGCACCCATGACCGGCACGGCTGCAGCCTCGGTGTTGCCTGGGCTGCCGCTTCTCAGCCTGCCGACCTACCTACCGCAAGTGCAGGCGGGCTCACTGTCGCCAGAAACAACCTGTGACTGCGGTGGTTTATGCGAGTGCCCAGTTCATCAATCAGGGAAGCCAGCATGATCACATCCATTACTTCACCGTTCGAGGCGCCTGTTGCGTCGGGAACCTTGTGCGTCATCCTCGACGCCTGTTTCGACATGAACCTGCCGACCACCCTCCAGCATGCCTATGGCTACACCGCCGCCTGTTGCGTGCCATTGTTCGAGGGCACGCCCTACGCCGGGCTGCAAGCCGCTGGCCCCTATGTGCTGCGCTGCCCGGCCCATGGCGAACTCGCCGACTACGCCCGTGGCCTGCTGGAGCGGGCCGATGCCGGGTATGTGGCGTACCTGGCGGACGGCGCCTCCCTTTCGCAGGCCGTAACACATTGGCGCAGCCTGCTGACGATGCGCACCGACACCTCCCTGCGGATGCTGCGTTTTTTCGATCCGCGCTGGCTCGAACCGTTGCTCACCAGCTTCGACGACCGTGAGCGGGCACATTTCATCGGCCCCTGCACTGACCTGGCCTGGCGCAACGAACTTGGCTGGCGTCACTGCGCCAACCCTTACCCCGAATGGGACGGCGAACTGCGTGCGCCGGGGTGGCTGTACCTGAGCCAGGCGCATCAGGCAGGGCTGGAACAGCGACAACTTGAGGTACTGGCGCAACGCCTGGCCCAGGACTATCAGCGGGCGTTACCCATGCCTGAACCGGTCGAGTTTGTGCTTCGACAACTGCTGGGCGCCCGGCGGGCGGGGTATTCGCACAGGCTTGATATGGAGCGCTGGTTACGCATAGCGCTGGTCAAGGGCGACCACTTCTGGCGTAACACGCCACACGCTGAATATCTGGTGCGTGATGACCTTGCCAGTGCGGACAAGCTCAGCGCGCTTGAACGCCTCTAACTGTAATAACGTACAAGGACGACAAACAGATGCTGGTTAACACCTACACCGTCAAAGCCGGCGACACGCTAGTGCTCATCGCCCAGCAGAATGGGTCTAGCGTGCCAGAGGTACTGGCGCTCAACCCGATCATCAAGGATCCCGATGT
>NZ_MBPN01000254.1 GCF_001695625.1 Pseudomonas defluvii | reverse complement strand
CGCTGAGAGCATCCTTGCCTACTTCGACCGGCCAGGAACCAGCAACGGTCCAACAGAAGCTATCAACGGGCGACTTGAGCACTTACGAGGTACCGCCTTGGGCTTTAGAAATTTAACCAATTACATAGCCAGGTGCTTGCTGAAGTCAGGAGGGTTTAGAAATCAGCTACACCCTTAAATGCGAAGAGCCTCATTTCAGTGATTGGGTCGCTATCAGGGTATTGAAAAACAGCCCGCTGCACTTTTAGTGGTTGCGTGTTTATAGCGCTTCTTTACGTTTCCTCGTTTGTATTCAAGGACTGGGCTGCAATGTTGTCATGCCCCGATCAACAGGTTTCGCAACTAACGTTTGTTGCAAAAGGCTAACGCATGAGTGTGGATAATTTTATTGCTGCGCTTGCCAATGAAGGGTGTGGTGAGCATCTTGAATACGACGCAGAGTTCCTTGAGCTGTTCAATCAAGTAACGGTGCGGGAAGAGTCGCAATACGGCGATTATGTGTTTGTCCCTGAACCCATTGACTGGATTTCCGTCGAGGCGCGCTGCATCAGTTTGTTCAAGCGCACACATGATCTTCGCGTGGCTGTTTGCCTGGCGCGCGCATGGCTTGAGCGTGAGGGCTTGACGGGCTTTGCCAATGGCCTGCAGTTGATTGCCTTTTTGCTTCGGGAGCGTTGGGAGAGCGTGCATCCCCGGCTCAGTGCCGAAGATCACTTTGATCCGTTGGTCAGGGTCAATGCGCTTGCAGAACTTGCGGTGCCGTCGACCATCGGTGTCAGGCTGCGCCGCGAAGTGCTAGCCCGTATCCCAGGGGGCGACAACCTCTGTTGTTCGGACCTGGCGTTGATTGCCAGTGCAAACGAGTCCGCGGAGCGTGACGCCTCGCTGGTGCGCTTGACCGGGTTGATCGAGCCACTTTGTTCGGCGGATCTCATGCGCGGGTTGGGCGTGCTGAAGCGCCTTAAAAAGCTGTTGGTCGATATCGGTCAGTGCCTGGATGAAAAGACCGGCCTGGACGCGGTTTCGCCGCTGCATTCCATGGTGCTGCTCCTGCAGCAATGGATTCAGGTCGTTGACAGCCGGTTGCGTAACACGGCCCAGGCAGTGGCCATTGAGCGACTGGAGGAGCGACCGACGCCACCGCCGGTGGTTTACCAACACGCAGGGTTAATAGCGTTTTCCTCGCGAGAGGAGGTGGTCGTCGCGCTTGAGGCGATCGAGGCGTATTACAGCCGTCATGAGCCCAGCAGTCCGATCCCCATGTTGGTCCGCAGAGTACGCCGGCTCGCGGGAAAAGAGTTTCTGGAAATAATCGCCGAACTTGCACCGTCAAGTGTTGGCGAGATGCGCGCGTTGGCGGGTGAACAGGAAGATTGAGGGTTTAAGGTTTCTATTTGAGGGGGTGTCATGTCGAGTAATAGGGCTCTTCGCATTTAAGGGTGTAGCTGATTTCTAAACCCTCCTGACTTCAGCAAGCACCTGGCTATGTAATTGGTTAAATTTCTAAAGCCCAAGGCGGTACCTCGTAAGTGCTCAAGTCGCCCGTTGATAGCTTCTGTTGGACCGTTGCTGGTTCCTGGCCGGTCGAAGTAGGCAAGGATGCTCTCAGCG
>NZ_MBPN01000253.1 GCF_001695625.1 Pseudomonas defluvii | reverse complement strand
CGCTGAGAGCATCCTTGCCTACTTCGACCGGCCAGGAACCAGCAACGGTCCAACAGAAGCTATCAACGGGCGACTTGAGCACTTACGAGGTACCGCCTTGGGCTTTAGAAATTTAACCAATTACATAGCCAGGTGCTTGCTGAAGTCAGGAGGGTTTAGAAATCAGCTACACCCTTAAATGCGAAGAGCCGCTTTGATCCACAACGGCGCGCACGTCAACCATGTGCTTGATTATCAGGCGCTGGCCGCAGACAACGTCGAACCCTTGTTTGCCTGCCTGCGCTTGTGCGAAGGGCAACGAAAAAAGATCTTCAACTTTGTCTCAACGCTCTCAGCGTGCAGTGCCATCGACGATGACGGGAAGGTGCTTGAGCAACCACCTGCACAGACACCACCGATCTACATCCGCAACGGCTACAACCTGAGCAAGTGGGTCGGCGAGCGCATCCTGGAACGGGCACGGGCGCAGGGTGTCTGGGTCAATCTGTACCGGCCGGGCAACATCACCTTCGACAGCCGTAACGGTGTCTGCCAGCCACACAAGAATCGCTTGATGCTGATGCTCAAGGGGTCGTTGCAACTGGGCCAGGTGCCAGCACTGGAGCTCAACTTCGACCTGATGCCAGTGGACTTCCTCTCTCGCTTTATCGCCTTCCACACCAGCCGCTACCGACCCGAACAGGCGGTGTTCAACCTGCACAACCCCGAGCCACTGAGCTGGCAAGCCTATGTCGCGTCGTTCCGTGACATTGGGCGGCCCTTTGAGCTGGTCGAGGTCGAGCAGTGGCAGCAGCAACTGCAGCGGGTCGACTGCGACAACGCGCTGTTCGAGGTGCTCGGCTTCTACCTGAACGGTTTTGAGGAAGACATCGGCGATACCTCACGCATCGACCATGACAACGCCCGCGAAGGGGTGTGGCGCATGGGCGAGCGCTACCCAGCAAAAAACCCGGCGCTGCTGCAACGCGGCTGCCGCTATCTCCAGGACATCCAGTTCATCTGAATCACCCAAGCCAAACAGGAGTACACAACCATGCAACTGCAACCTGACACCCTGATCCACAATCCCGATGGCTGCCGCGTTGTTTCTAGCGTCGAGATCCCCGCCGCCGCCACCAGCGTCTGGAACATCGTTGGTAACTTCGCCGGCTTCCCGGTGTTCATCCCTGCCCTGGCACATATCGATATGACCGGCAGTGGTGTGCGATCCGTACGCAAGAAGCTGTTCAAGGACGGTAATGTGGTCATCGAGCAACTCAACTCACACGACGACCAAGCAATGTGCATGACCTGGAGCCTGATCTACACCAGCCTGAACATTGGTAACCTCTGGGCAGCCATGCAGGTGGAGGCCCTGGGAGAGCAGCACAGTCGCGCGACCTGGACTATCCAGGCAGAGCCTCATGAAGGTGGTGCCGAAGCGCTACCAGCGTTCCAGGCCTTTCTACAGGGCTTTGCCGATAACGCCATGAGCAATGTCCGCAACCTGCTCACCTGAGCACCAGCCCCGGGCGGGGCGTGACCGTATGTCATGCCTCTACCGCAACCAATCTCTGCAGCTTGTCTGCAGCAAAGTACAGACCCAGAAAAGACAAAACCCCAGTCTGCCGCGCAGACTGGGGTTTTGGAATTTAATCTTGACGATGACCTACTCTCACATGGGGAAACCCCACACTACCATCGGCGAT
>NZ_MBPN01000252.1 GCF_001695625.1 Pseudomonas defluvii | reverse complement strand
GCCGTCATCGCCACCGACCCCATCAGCGTCGAATTGGTCGGTACGGTATAGACCGCCTTGGCGCTCTTGACGCCTGCTGCGCGTGCGCCCGCGTTCGCCACGGTTTCCGCCGTGGTTTCCAACGTGCTCTGCGCGGGGCCGAAGCTCGTCGGGAAGCTCATGCCGCTACCCGTGCCACGACTGCTGTTCCGCCCCTCGGCCTTCCTCGCATCGTCGGGTTCGACCCATCGCACGCCGCCTTCCATGCCGGCCTCGTCGCCGTCGCGCAGCCCCAGACCCACCGGCAGGTCGGCATGGCCGCCGCCACGTCCGCCGATACTGTCCAGACGCCGCTGCAGGTCGGCAAGCAACCCTTCGGTCTGCTGGCGCGCGCTGGCTGCCTGCTCTTGGTCGCGACGCAGGTTGGTACGCTCGGAGTCGAGGGCCGAATTGATGCGCTGATCAATGGAGTTCTCGCGCTGGCGCAGTCGCTGGTTTTCTTCGCGCTGGGATTTGTTGTCCGAGAGCGCGGTCTGAAGCTCGGTGCGCAACTGCTTCACTTGGGCAACGAGCGTCGCCACGGTGTCGCGCGGGGTATCGCCCTCGATGCCCAACGCCTTCATTTCCGCTGGCGTGAGCTTGGCACCGGCATCCGCGGCCGGTGGCGCCGAACTGCTGCCACCCGAGAACAGCCGGATGGCAACGAACAGCACCAGCAAGGCAACCGGGACCATCAGCCACTTCAGGAGTCCATTACTGCGCATGGCGGGCCTCCTTGCGGTCTTCCGGTTGCGGGAGATGCACGGCCGGGTCGAAGCGGTTGATCGCCGGTAGCAGCGATTGCGCCAGGCCGCGCCCGCGCGTCACCAGGTACAGGACGGTCGTGTCCTCGGGCGTGCCACGCGGGCCAAGTGCCTCGTGTTGGAAGGTGGCGGTGAGGAAATCGCCTTGCAGGATGCGCGGATCGAGAGTGATCCAGCCGCTGCTGTTGTTGGTCAGTCGCACGGCAGTGACCCACTGGTCTTCCAGACGCCACGACGCGAGCGCGACCGCGCGCACGGGCAGCGTCGGCATCAGCGTGCCGAGGTCGAGGTCACGACGCAGGTTCACCCGCATGACGCCGGGCAACGGCTCCACAGTGCGCAGCGGAGCGTAGAGGTTCTGCGCGGCGAAGCGCGTCAGGACAACCGGCACCGGGGTCTCGCGTCGCGCCGCCCGCGCACCTGCCTGGTCCTGGGCGCGCGCCGGAGCTTCGTTGTCATCGCCGGGCTGATCGCCATAGCGCGCCGGGGTGCTGTTGCCCTCGACGATGCGCACTGGTTCCAGCTCGGCTTCGCCGTCCTTGGCTGGCTCCGCCGCAATGTCCAGCAGGATCAGCGCGCCCGTGTCGGCGTCCTGCAATTGCAGCCGCGTGGGCTCGATCGGCTCGCTGGCGCGCAGGTACACCGCGCCGCCCGCGCTCTGCACCCGTAGGCGCTCGCCGACGCCCGAGGGTACGCCCACGCGGACGTTGCGGTCGATGAACACGATACGCTCCTGGCCGACCTTCAGCGGCACCGCCAACGGCATACGTTCCCAGCGCAGGATCTCCACCGCCTGGACAGCAGGAGCCGCGGCCACGGCCAACAGCCCCAGCAGCGTGAGTACAGGATGCTTCATGGGGTTTCTCCTTGGGGCGCTTGCGGAGACAGGCCACCAGACGCCGGGCGCGTCGGCTC
>NZ_MBPN01000251.1 GCF_001695625.1 Pseudomonas defluvii | reverse complement strand
TTGCATTACAGTTTACGAACCGAACAGGCTTATGTCCACTGGGTTCGTGCCTTCATCCGTTTCCACGGTGTGCGTCAGGGTATAGGAAGGATTAATACCCCCTCTTCTTCCAAATCTACAATAAAAAACAGGCTACTGGCAATCGCCAATTTTATAAGCGGCCATTAGGCCCTCATTTTTCTCTACAAGGGGGGATTCGATCGATTCCCTTATGGAATTATTGCTCTAATCCTTCCTATCGACCGCTTTTCCCAATCTTGAATATCTTTACGATAATAAACAGATGATTGCATAGCTTTTCCCATATTTCAAAAGACAGCGTGATTGGTATATTTTAAAAAACTTACTTGGTTCTCATTTGATAAGTGATCAATAAAATACGCTTTGATTCAATTTAACTCATCAAGTTTTAGAAAATATTGACGTTTGGATAGGTCATCAAAACTTAATTGTTTGAGAAACTTCTGAGCACTCTCTTCAGAACCATCTTCACGAAGACAACGTTCAACAAAGGCAATATCTACAAACTCATCTGCCAAGCCAGCGCGTCCTAAGTCCAAAAAATAAATCTTATTTGACTGATCAACGAAAATATTACTGTCAGTAATATCTCCATGTGTAAACACTAAATTTTCTTTCACACGATGATTGTTTAACTCTGTCCACAGTTCTAGATAACTCTGATGCTCACCCCATAGCTCTATATCAATATTTTCATCATCAACCTGATTTAACAACCCAATCTCCATAAAGTATTGGGATTCTTGTAAACGGCTATTGATATCTGAATTAAATGGACAATTTTGTACAGGTACTGATCGTAACTGGCTTAATACATCTTGATAAAGCATGATTAATTCGGATTGAGCTAAGGACAAATCTGATATAGGTTGAGCATCAATAGACTTGCTTAACATATACTCAAAATTTTGATCTATTTCACTGAATACTAACTCAGGTACGTTAATCTTATCAGCTAACCAAAGCATCATCTGTGCTTCACGCGCAACACTATAAGTTGTTGTTGCATATTGCACACTAGACACTTTTAAGAAGAACGTTTCCCGATTTCGTTCAAAGCAATATACATCAGAAGGTGATTGACCAACTTTGTTAACGATTAATCGATTATTTCCAATAAAATTTCTAATTTTCTGAGGTAGTTTCATTTACTCTATCTTAATATAAATTAAACAGCACACGAATATCAATCCCATTTACTTCTAACAATAACTTAGACAAAAATCCACTACAATATAAATATATTAAAATTGCTCAATATAAAATTAGTCAGTCTCTAAAAAAGCCAATATGGGGTATAGGAAGGATTAATACCCCCTCTTCTTCCAAATCTACAATAAAAAACAGGCTACTGGCAATCGCCACGTTATTATCAGCCCATTAGCTGTACAATTATTGAGCATAAAATCAAGCGCTCCACGCTTTTTTAGCTTTCTCTACATCTTGGCTCGTAAGCCACCCTGCCATCCTCATTCCTGAGTAGCATCTATCACTCTCTCCTTGTTTGCTCTTAGCTGTTAAATAGCTTTGCCTGCGGCGGGGCGCGGGGCTCTGGTAATTGACTCACTACTATAAAGGGTGCTGACTTTGCGTCCAGGTGGGCTAAGATCGGATAGCGACAATACCAGCGCACCGCCCACAGGATCACATCACCCTGGAAATGGCGCCACTTGAAATCCGTCA
>NZ_MBPN01000250.1 GCF_001695625.1 Pseudomonas defluvii | reverse complement strand
TTGCCCATTGCGCAGGTCATAGAGGGCCTGCGCGATGACGGCCTGGTTGAGTGGGTGTGGTGCGGACATGCTGGCCTCCCTCGCTCACGTTCCAAGGTCCGCAGCGCCGGCTTCAAGATCGAGCAGGCGCCGGGCCAGCCGCAGCAGCCGGAACAGCTTGACCAGCGCGGTGTCGCTCAATCGCTGGGCCGCATCACCCTGGCCGTGCAGCAATGCCGGCAGGTCGATGACGATTTGCCCGTCGTGCAGACCGACGTCGGCGGGCCGCTGACCGGCCAGGCACGCCAACAATGCGAGGACGGAACGGCCCAGCGGCGCCGGACTTTGGGTGCGGGCCCGGCAGGCGAAACCGATACCCTCTGCACGGTCATCAATGCACTCGTCCAGGTCTGCCTCGCTCGCGATTTCGCGGGCGAACTGTGCGATGTGGATGCGCAAGCGCTCGGCAGTATCCAAGCCGGGATCGATGTACCAGACATCGGAGATCGGATAGAGCCCGCCAGCCTGCACGGGGATGGACTGCAAGACGCTCGCCGAGAAGTCGGGAGGCAGCGCATCGCCCAACTGATCGGCGACCATGCGCTGGATGGACTGGAGCCGTTCGGTCGTCGGTGCCGGCGAAACGATGTGCTCCCGAAGCAGATCGCTCCCCGCCGCAGGGCTGGCCGGACCCGCCTGACTGGTATCCGTGTCGCTCTCGCGCGCAGGTCGGCCTGCAGGCGGCGCTGCCGATGCAGCCCCTGCGGTGGGTGGCGCGGTGTTGGCAGTTGGGCGCGCGATGGTTTCCGACTCCGGCTCCGGCAACGCAGGCGGCGTCGAGGGCGGCGTTGGGTCGCTGATCAAGGCGCGCTGCCGGCTTTCGGATTCGGTCATGTCCAGGGCGAGCACGTCGTAATTGACACCCAGCAACTCGGCCATCTGGCCGATCAGCTCGTCCTGTACGCGCTGCGCGGAGAACTCGTCGGCCTGGACGTCGAATTGCGACAGCGCTTCCTGGAAAAATTCGTCGAAGTCCTGAACCAGGGAGCGGCCCTTGGCGTAGCGCTCCCACGCGAGCATGCAGGCTTTGCGCATGACCGACAGGCGTTCGACCTGATGGCGACCGAGGCCGCCATAGAGCACGGTGGGGATCGCGGGCAGGAGATACTGCACCGCGTCGTTCATGCGGCTGATGTGCGACTGTTGTACCGGGAAGCCATCGGCAGCGAGGCGGCGGGCCAGCTCGGACTGGCTCAAGGTAGTGCCGCTTTCTTGCTCGTAGAACTCGCGTGCCTTCTCGACGCCGAGGGCGCGCTCGATGAACGTGAGGCCCCCGCGTAATTCATTCTCGGCCAGGTGGCCGGTCAGCATGACGACTTCGCCGCGGCTGGGCCACGGCCGGAACAGGCACGATATACGGAAAAACCGCTCGTCCTTGGTCTCTGACCATAGTTCGCGCAGGATCGCCAGCCGCGTATTTCCGCCGTTGCGGATGATGTAGTGGTCCTCACCTGGTCGGCGAGTGATGGCCGGCGCCGCGTCCAGACCGCGCTCGCGGATGGACGCCTTGATTTCCTCGTAGGCCGGGTTGCGTTTTTTCCTGGGATCGTGGTCGTAGGGGCGCAACTGATCTAGGGTCACGACCATGGGTGTGTCGGCGATCGGGTCGCTCAAGGTCGAGGCTGACGGGCCGCTGCGCTCGAACCCGGCCGCGAGCAGCTTGCCAGCCATCTGCTGGGAGGTGATCTCAGCCATGGC
>NZ_MBPN01000249.1 GCF_001695625.1 Pseudomonas defluvii | reverse complement strand
AGCGGCAAGATCGCCCAGCTCCTGGCCCCGAATTACTCCGACCTGACCGACCCGCGCCCGATCTTCGATTGGATGCAAGTCATCAGGAAGCGCGCCATCGTCTATGTGGGACTGGACGCGCTGTCCGACGCCGAGGTTGCCGCAGCGGTCGGCAACTCCATGTTCTCCGACCTGGTTTCGGTCGCGGGCCATATCTACAAGCACGGGATCGACGATGGCCTGCCGGGCGCATCCGCTGGCACGCGCGTGCCGATCAATGTCCATGCGGACGAATTCAATGAACTCATGGGTGACGAATTCGTGCCCCTGATCAACAAGGGCGGCGGTGCCGGGCTACAGGTCACGGCGTACACACAGACCCTCTCGGATATCGAGGCCCGCATCGGCAACCGCGCGAAAGCTGGCCAGGTGATCGGCAACTTCAACAACCTGTTCATGCTGCGCGTGCGCGAGACGGCCACCGCCGAACTGCTGACGCGGCAGTTGCCGAAGGTCGAGGTCTATACCACCACCATCGTCTCCGGGGCGACCGATAGCTCGGACATCCGTGGCGCGACGGATTTCACGTCGAACACCCAGGACCGCATCAGCATGTCCAGCGTGCCGATGATCGAGCCATCGCACGTAGTCGGCCTGCCAAAAGGCCAGTGCTTCGCGCTGCTGCAAGGCGGCCAGCTTTGGAAGGTTCGCATGCCGCTGCCGACACCAGACCCGGATGAAGTGATGCCGGCGGATCTGCAGCAACTGGCCGGATACATGCGCCAGAGCTACAGCGAGGCCACGCAGTGGTGGGATTTCACCAGCTCCCCTGCCTTGCAGGATGCGGCCTTGCCCGATGACCTGCTGGACGATGCTGCTCCAGCCGAGCCTGCTGCGGTGGCCACCGACACCGACCACAGTACCGACGAGGCCGCGCCATGAAGGACGCCGCCTCGACCGCGCAGCGGGAGCAGAACCAGCGCCAGGGTCTGATCGTCGGCACCATCACCTTGCCATTTCGCCTGCTCGGGGTATTGATTGGCTCGCTGCTGTTCTCGATCGTGGTGGAGTGCGTCGGCATGCACCTGTTCTGGAAGGATCAGGGCTGGCGCCATTCCCAGCAGATGTTGCAGTACGAGCTTGGGCACCTGTCCAGCCACTTCACGCGCAGCGTGGTCGTGCAGGAGCCAGGGCGCACGGCGCACGAGTTGGTGGATACAGGCTACGAATGGGTGTTCGTTCGCTCGGGGCTGCTGGCGCGCATGAGCCAGACCGCCGAGCGCGTCCGCGCGCCCAGCCACGAGCAGGCGCGCAACTTCCGCTACTACATCAGCCAAGTCTATGTCTGGGCCGAGAGCTACCTCATCGCCGCAGCCTTCACGACGCTGACCTTCCTAGTGCGCCTGCTGGTCCTGGTGCTCACGCTGCCACTGATCTTCACGGCCGCCTTCGTCGGTCTGATTGACGGTCTGGTGCGACGCGACGTGCGCAGGTTCGGCGCGGGCCGCGAATCCGGGTTCATCTACCACCGTGCAAAAGCCAGCCTCATGCCGCTGGCCGTGCTGCCGTGGATCACGTACCTGGCGCTGCCGATCTCGGTGCATCCATTGCTGATCCTGTTGCCGAGCGCCGCCTTGCTGGGACTGGCCGTGAGCCTGACTGCGGGCAGCTTCAAGAAGTACCTCTAGCAGATCAATCCGGTCATCTGCAGGTTCCTATTGTTTGCGGCCTGAAACAGCCCCGATCTCCACGATCTAGCCATTGCTGATCACACAGGAATGGCGCGATGTTGGCTCCGATCTGGCTGCGCGCCGCGC
>NZ_MBPN01000248.1 GCF_001695625.1 Pseudomonas defluvii | reverse complement strand
CTAACCGGAGCAGGCTCCGTTCACAACGACCTCACGACTCCTTGGTTTCAGACAAAGGTGTAGGCACACACTTTGTTACCAGCTGGGTCACGCAGGTAGGCCGCGTAGGCACCCGGCAGGTGGCCACGTGGACCTGGCTGACCTTCATCGCTACCGCCAGCGGCGAGGCCGGCAGCGTGGAACGCATCCACTTCAGCGGTGGTGGCGGCAGCGAAACCGACAGTTACGCCATTGCTGGTAGGTGCAGCACCATTGCCTGGACGGGCGATGATGAACGCTGGCTTGTCACGGCCGTACAGCACCCAATCGTTACCGAAAGGACCCAGGTTCTTGATGCCGAGGGCACCCAGAGCCGCATCGTAGAATGCGGACGATTTCTTGATGTCGGCGGCGCCGAAGAACACGTGGGAGAAGATGTCGTTACCGGAAATTACTGGAGTAGCCATTTAATGTGTTTCCTTGAGTATTGATGTTTAACGATCAGGTAGTGATCAGTAGTGAATAACGGTGCGAATCGACTTGCCTTCATGCATCAGGTCGAACGCTTCGTTGATTTCATCGAGCCCCATGGTGTGGGTGACAAACGGCGCCAGGTCGATCTCGCCTTTCATCGCGTCTTCCACCATGCCTGGAAGCTGGGTACGTCCCTTGACGCCGCCGAAGGCAGAGCCCTTCCAGGTCCGGCCAGTAACCAACTGGAACGGACGGGTCGAAATTTCCTTGCCGGCACCGGCGACACCGATGACGATCGACTGGCCCCAGCCACGGTGGGCCGCTTCCAGCGCCGAACGCATGACGTTGACGTTACCGATGCATTCGAAGGTGTGGTCAACACCCCAACCGGTCATCTCGATCAGAACCTCGTGAATTGGCTTCGCGTGGTCCTTGGGGTTGATGCACTCGGTGGCACCGAAACTGCGAGCCAACTCGAACTTGGCCGGGTTGGTGTCGATGGCGATGATGCGGCCCGCCTTGGCTTGGCGTGCGCCTTGGATCGCGGCGAGGCCGATACCACCGAGGCCGAATACCGCCACCGAGTCACCGGGTTGCACCTTGGCCGTGTTATGCACAGCACCGATACCGGTGGTCACGCCGCAGCCCAGCAGGCAGACGTGCTCCGGATTGGCATCCGGGTTGATCTTGGCCAGCGACACTTCAGCAACAACGGTGTATTCGCTGAAAGTCGAGCAGCCCATGTAGTGGAACAGCGGCTGACCGTTGTACGAGAAGCGGGTGGTGCCATCAGGCATCAGACCCTTGCCCTGGGTAGCACGTACAGACACACACAGGTTGGTCTTGCCCGACTTGCAGAACAGGCACTCGCCACATTCAGCGGTGTAGAGCGGGATAACGTGATCACCCGGTTTCACACTGGTGACGCCCTCACCTACCTCTACCACGATGCCGGCGCCTTCATGGCCCAGCACGACCGGGAAGAGACCCTCAGGATCATCACCCGACAGGGTGAACGCGTCGGTATGACACACGCCGGTATGGGTGATCTTGACGAGCACTTCACCCTTGCGTGGCGGCTCAACGTCGATCTCAACGATTTCCAGCGGTTTACCTGGCCCAAAGGCCACTGCTGCACGTGATTTCATGATGTCACTTCCTTTTTTGAGTTGGTCTCCGTCACCAAAACCACCTGGAATTGGTTACCGGAGATACGACCGAACGATGGAGATGGTTTCGTTAATAGACTGTTGCTGCGAGTCGCTCCTCGCCCCTCTGTCAGGAAACTCCTCCCGTAGATGGCTCTCCAGAACGGCCGCCATCAGGCCGTTGATTGCACCGCGCACTGCTGCCAGCTGCTGCAGAACCGCGACACATGTCGGATCAGCCTCCAGGTC
>NZ_MBPN01000023.1 GCF_001695625.1 Pseudomonas defluvii | reverse complement strand
TTCGGCGCCCCGGGCAGCAGCGGCCTGCGCTTGCTGATGCAAGCGCTCCAGGTTGCCGGGCACGTCCACTGGCAGCGGCGCACCCTGATACACGGCGATACGCATGGCGGTTCTCTCGTCAGTCGGCCAGGGCGATTGGGCCAATTTCATTGAACACGTCGCCTGGGCCTGGGTTGTCCGGATGGGTGTGGCCACCGAAGTGGGTCATGATACCCCACACCGCATTGAGCGACGTTTGTACCGCCCCTTCTACCCAGGCGGGGGTCCAGGAGACGTCATCACCGGCGATGAACATGCCGCGCTGCTCGGCTGGCATGTCCTGCTGCATGAAGTGCGCGTACATCCGCTGGTTGTAGCGGTAGTGGCCGGGCAGAGCGCCTTTGAACGCACCCAGGAAGTGCGGATCGGCTTCCCAGGAAACCGTAATCGGATCGCCGATGATGTGCCCGGCGATGTCCACTTTCGGGTAGATCTTCTTCAGCGCATCCAGTGCCAGTTTCACCCGTTTTTCCACGGGTTGAGGCAGCATTTTCAGGGCATCGCTCATCCATGAATAGGACAGGCAGATTACCCCCGGCTTGTCGTCGCCGTTGTCGAACAGGTAAGTACCACGGGTGAGGCGGTCGGTCAGGGTCATGCTCATCAGGTCGCGACCGGTTTCCGGGTCCTTGTCCTTCCAGAAGGGGCGGTCGACCATGACGAAGGTCTTCGACGACTGCATGTAGCGTGTGCGGTCCAGGGCCATCCACATCTTCTGCGAGAACAGCGACTCCTCGCATTCGATCTGCGTAGTCAGCAACCAGCTCTGGCAGGTGGTCAGTACTGCGGCGTAGTGACGGGTATCTCCCCAGTTGTCAGTCACCGCCAGGCGACCGTCGCTGGCCCGGGCAATACGTTTGACGCCCGGCCGCGGCGCGCCTCGGTGCAGTGAGCTCAGGCTGGTACCTGCGGGCCAGTGGGCACAACGCTCAGGAACATGGCGCCAGATGCCCTGCGGCACCTGCTCGACGCCACCGACGATCAAGTGCTGGTGATCGTCGCAGTTGGTCATTACCACACGGAAGATTTCCAGCATCGAGTTGGGGAAGTCCGAGTCCCAGCCGCCCGTGCCGAAACCCACCTGACCAAAGACTTCTCGGTGCAGGAAGCTGAGCTTGGCGAACGACTTTGAGGTCGCAACGAAATCGTAAAAGGTGCGGTCGTCCCAGAGCGGCACCAGCGTGTTCCACAGCTCTTTGAGGCGCGGAACATCACGGTCACGGATGGCTTGCTGGATATCCCCAAAGCGCGCGCCGCTTTCCAGGGCGTCGGCCCAGGCATCGGCCACTTCCTGGAACAGCTTGGGCAAATCGGAGAGTTTTTCAGCGTAATGGGTCTGGCCTTCCAGATCGATCACGGTGCTGCCGGACGCCGGGGTCAGCGGGTTGGGGAAGGGCTTGGTCTCAAGGCCGAGCTTGTCCACATAGTGATAGAACGCCGTGGAGGACACTGGAAAACGCATTCCCCCCAGTTCTGCAATGATCCCGTCAGTGCCTTCAAAGGCTTGCGAGCGCAGGCGGCCGCCCATCCTCGAGGCTTCGTAAACGACCGGTTTCAGGCCCAGCTTCATCAACTCGTACGCGGCCACCAGGCCGGCGATCCCGGCACCGACAATCGCTACTTCCTCACCCTGTCGCTCGGCCGGGATGCTGCCGAGGCCTGCGGGGTGTTCGATCCAGTCGTCAAAGGCGAAAGGGAAGTCCGGGCCGAAAATAGTGACGGGTTTCTTTCCATCGGCGGGGTGGCGATTGTTCTTGTTCATGATTGACCTTGCCAGGGCTGCGCGGAGTGCGGAGCTTGAGTATAGGAAACTGCCTGGCGGTCATTTTAGAGGGTGTGGATTTCGTTATTAAGATGCAGAGTGTCGTCGTTATGCTCTTATTTATGTCATTTAGACGACGATACGCTACAAAGTGACGATCTGTGTGGGCGCCGGCGTGGCTCATGCCATGCCGGCCGAGGCGGTCAAATCGGCTGCCTGCGATCCACCTTGCTGCTGAGGATGATCGAGGTGGTGGTTTTCTCCACACCTTCGACGTTGCCGATTTGATCGAGCAACTGGTCCAGTTGCTCCGGTGAGTCGCTGCGCAGCCAAGCCACATAGTCAAACTCGCCACTCACCGCACATAACTGCTGGATCTGGCCCATGGCACTGAGCCGCCGCACCACATCCTTGCCGGAGCGTGGCTGCACGGTAATCCCGACATACGCCTGCAAGCCGCCATCAATCACTCGCTGCCCGAGGCGAACACCGTAGCCAGTGATTACCTTGGTTTTCTCAAGGCGAGCCAGCCGTGAGGTGACGGTAGTACGAGCGATGCCCAACTGCCGGGCCAGCGTTGCCACGCCTTCACGGGCGTTGATCTGCAACAGGGCGATGAGTTGACGGTCGATTTCGTCGAGGGCTGCAGCGCGTGTTTCAGGCATGGGGTATCTCGGATACAGGCCCTGGGTCAGGGCTATTGGGCTGGCTGAAAGGCCTTGGTGCCAGGTTAACGGCACTTGCATCCTCTGTGGGATGCAGGCTTGCCTGCGATGGATTCGGCGGGGTGCCCGCATTTACGCGGTGCTTGCATCACAGGCATGAGCTTATTCGGCTCATGGTGTGAGCCGATTGTGTCGGCTATTCGGCTCACTGTCCAACAATGAGGCAGTGCTGTTTGCGGACAGGCGTGACGTGAGCTTTTTAGGGCAGATACGAAAAAGCCGCGCAGTGCGCGGCTTTGAACGTGGTGGGCCCAGCAGGACTCGAACCTGCGACCAAGGGATTATGAGTCCCCTGCTCTAACCAACTGAGCTATAGGCCCTCAGTGGTCGCGGATTATAACGAGGGTTTCCAGGCTGTGCCATCCGAAAGATCTGAAACTGCTATACGAAGAAAGGTCGCGGCAAACTCTTCGGGTGGTAATGGCAAGCTGACGATGTAGCCTTGGATCTGTTCGCAGCCCTCGGCCGCGAGGAAGCGTTGTTGGGCAAGGTTCTCTACGCCCTCGGCAATGATGGTCAGTTGCATGCTGCGGCCCAGGGCGATAATGGCGCGGGCAATCGCTGCGTCATGCGGGTCGTCCGGTAGGCCGCGGATGAATGACTGATCGATCTTGAGGATGTCCAGCGGCAGGCGCTTGAGGTAACTGAGCGATGAGTAGCCGGTGCCGAAGTCGTCGATAGCCAACTGTACGCCCAGGCGTTTGAGTTGGTGCAGAATCGCCAGGGCCTCTTCGGCCTGGCTCATGATGAAGTTCTCAGTGATCTCCAACTGCAGGTCGCCCGCGCTGAGGTGGTAGGTATTGAGCAACTGTTCAATACGTTTGACCAGGCTGGGCTGACGTAACTGGGCCCCCGCCAGGTTGATCGACAGTGGGCCGAAGGCGAGGTAGGTCTCTTTCCATTGCTGCATTTGTCGGCAGGCATGTTCCAGCACCCAGTCGCCCAGTTGCAGAATCATGCCGTTCTCTTCTGCCAACGCAATGAAGTGTTCGGGCGGAACATCACCAAAGGTGGGGTTGCTCCAGCGAATCAGGGCTTCGGCACCAATCAGGCTTTGGGTTTTCAGGCTGAACTTAGGCTGGTAGTACAGGCTCAGTTCGTCGCGCTCAATGGCTCTGCGCAGTTCATGCTCCAAGGCAACGCGCGCGCTGGCCTGTGCGGTCAGGTCGCGTGTGTAGGATTCGACGCGGTTGCGGCCCTTGGCTTTGGAACGGTACATCGCGGCGTCGGCGTTTCGGATAAGTGATGCAACGTCGCTGCCGTCCTGTGGATAAAGGCTGGTACCGATGCTGGCGCTGGTGAAGAACTCATGTTCGCCCGCCTGGAAAGGTGCACTGAAGCAATTCAGTAGCTTGGCGGCGATGTGTTCGGCGTCGCTGGGTTGGTGCAGGCCGGGAAGCAGGATGATGAACTCGTCACCGCCCAGGCGGGCGACGGTGTCGATATCCCGCACTTGCTCCTTCAGGCGATGGGCGATGCCTTTGAGCAGCAGGTCGCCGACCGGGTGACCAAGGCTGTCGTTGATGTGCTTGAAGCGGTCCAGGTCGAGAAACAGCACGGCTCCCTGAGCCTTGGAGGTTTGTGTGCAGCTCAAGGCGGCCTGTAGCCGGCTTTCAAACAGGGTACGGTTGGGCAGGCCGGTCAGTGGATCATGGTGCGCCTGATAGTCGAGCTTGGCCTGGGCGTGTTTGATGCTGGAGATGTCGGCGAATACTGCCACGAAGTGGGTGATTTCCCGGCCGCTATTACGTACGGCACTGATGGTCAGCCAGCCTGGGTACACTTCGCCGTTCTTGCGGCGGTTCTGAATTTCGCCTTGCCAGTGGCCTTCGGCGGTCAGTTGGTGCCACATGGCCGCGTAGAAGGCGCTGTCGTGCTGGCCAGAAGCGAGCAGGCGCGGTGTCTGTCCCAGCGCCTCGAATTCGCTGTAGCCGGTGATCTCGCTGAAAGCCCGGTTGACCGCACTGATACGCTGCTCGGTATCGGTGATCAGCACGCCCTCGGCCGTATTCTCGAAGACAGTGGCCGCCAGTTGCAGTTTTTCCTGCATCAGGTGGCGCTCGGTAATATCGCGCGCGATGGTCAGCATGCACTCTTCGCCGGCGATGGGCAGTGGCCGCGCTGAGAGTTCACACAGGCGAATCTGCCCGTCGCTGCGGCGAATATGGCAGGTGTAGTCGCGCACGAAGCCGTCCCTTTCCAGCAGTTCCAGCAGGCGTTTGCGTTCATTGAGGTCAACCCAGATGCCCAGGTCAATCGATGTGCGGTCCAGCGTCACGCTCAGGTCATAGCCTGTCAGGCGGCAGAACCCTTCGTTGACTTCAATCAGCCTGCCGTCTCGCTGGCGCGACAGAAGAAGCCCGTCGGGTGAGGCATGGAAAGCCTTGGCGAACTTCTCTTCGGATGTTTGCAACTGATCCTGGGCTTCCTTGAGTTGGCTGATGTCGCGTACGGCCACCACCAGGGCAGGCGTGCTATCCAGCTGGAAGGCCTCGACCGAGGTCAGCCCGGTAAACACCTGGCCATTGCGACGTTTGAACAGCATCTCAAGATTGCGCACCTTTCCGGCCTGCAGGCGCCGCAGTAATTTGGGGCCTATGCCTTCGATGCCCCAGATGTTCAACTCGGTGGCGGTCTTGCCGATGACGTGTGCCGGGCTCAGGCCAAGCTGCTCCTCGAAGGCTTCGTTGACTTCAAGCAGGCAGCCGTCGCTGAGGCGGGCGATAACCAGGATGTCTGGGCACTGCTGGAACACTGAGGCGAACTTTTGCTCAGAAAGGCGCAGGGCCAGTTCGGTATTCTTGGCTTCACTGATGTCTATCATCAAGCCGCGCATGACCGGCTTGTGCCCGTGTTCGATCAGGCTGACGATGTCGCGCACCCACAGGCTACGCCCGTCGGCAGTGATCACCCGGTAGTCGAGGCTGTGATCGCGTCCTGCAGCGGTTTCGCTGTCACAGTAGGCCTGTGCCCAAAGCGCGTCGTCGGGGTGCAGAATGCTGTTCCAGAAGCCGGGCTTGAGCCAGTCGCTGAGTGGATAGCCCAGCAGGTTTTCGGCATGGGGCGAGACGTAGCTGTAGGTGAAATCTTCGGTGTCGGCTTCCCAGGCGATGGCCGAAAGGCTCTCGATCAAGCCGCGGTAGTGGTATTCGCTGCTACGCAACTCCTGTTCAAGGGCGATGCGTCTGGAAATCTCGGAGCTGAGTCGGCGGTTGCTCCAGATGACCACCGCCAGGATGGTGAGCAGCACCAGGATCCCTGGCAAGCCATACATCAGCAGGTCGTACCAGCCTGTGCGGCGATCCAACACCTTGCCGACCCAGCGCTCCTGGATATTGCTGATCTCGCCCGGGCTCATGTCGGCCAGGACTTTGTCGAGGATTGCGACGAGTATTTTTTCCTCGCGGGGCACGGCCATTGCCAGTTGATAGCGATAGGGGGTTTCCCCGCTGACATACAAGCCTTCCAGCTTCTGCTGGCGTAGGCTCCAGATACTAGATGCCAGGTCGCCGACCACCGCATCGACCTGGTCTGTCGCCAGGGCTTGCAAGGTCGAGCTGACGTTGGGCAGGGCGACCAGATTGAGGTCGGGGTGATGGGTGCGTAACAGTTCGTGGGGGGCGTAGTTCTCAACCACGGCGACTTTCAGGCCATAGAGGTCTTTCAGGTCGTGGGGTTGCGCGCCGCCCTGATGGGCAAGAATGACAATCGGAAAATCCAGGTAGGGGCGCGTAAAGGACAGGTAGCTTTGTCGTTCAGGCGTCGACATGATGCCTGGCAACAGATCCAGTTTGCCGTTTCGAGCCTCCTCCAGTACTGCAGTCCAACTGATCGGTTCGATCGGTTTGAATGCGACCCCCAGGCGATCCTCGAGCAAGGTGATGTAGTCGGCGGCCAGTCCCTGGTAGCGACCCTCCTGGTCCCGGTATTCAAAGGGTGGCCAGGAAGCATCGACGCCTAGGCGCAGTTGCGGGTGCGCACTGAGCCAGGCTTGTTCTTCGTCTGTCAGGGTCAAGGCGCCGGCCGTTGCACTCCAGAGAAGCTGGAGCAGCAACAGGATGGCCGGCAATCTGAGCATAGCGGCCTCGTCACACAGGTAGTCTGATTCGAGTGTAGACGGCGCTTTTGCCTAGGGGATAGTGGCGAAAGTCTTAAATGCAGATGCCATGAAAAGAAAAACCCCGGCGCAAGGGCCGGGGTTTGTCATCACTCGTCGAGGAAGGAGCGCAGATGCTCGCTTCGCGTCGGGTGGCGCAGCTTACGCAGTGCCTTGGCTTCAATCTGACGGATCCGCTCACGGGTCACGTCGAACTGCTTGCCGACCTCTTCGAGGGTGTGGTCGGTGTTCATGTCGATACCGAAACGCATGCGCAGCACTTTGGCTTCGCGTGCAGTCAGGCCGGAGAGCACGTCACGGGTTGCTTCCTTGAGGCTTTCGACAGTGGCCACATCAATTGGCGACTGCATGGTCGAGTCCTCGATGAAGTCGCCCAGATGCGAGTCTTCGTCGTCACCGATCGGGGTTTCCATGGAGATCGGCTCTTTGGCGATCTTCAATACCTTGCGGATCTTGTCCTCAGGCATTTCCATGCGCTCACCCAATTCCTCCGGCGTCGGCTCGCGCCCCATTTCCTGCAGCATCTGCCGGGAAATACGGTTGAGCTTGTTGATCGTTTCGATCATGTGTACCGGGATACGGATGGTGCGAGCCTGGTCGGCGATGGAACGGGTAATCGCCTGACGGATCCACCAGGTGGCGTAGGTCGAGAACTTGTAGCCGCGACGGTATTCGAACTTGTCCACCGCCTTCATCAAGCCGATGTTGCCTTCCTGGATCAGATCGAGGAACTGCAGGCCACGGTTGGTGTACTTCTTGGCAATGGAGATCACCAGACGCAGGTTGGCCTCGACCATTTCCTTTTTCGCGCGGCGGGCCTTGGCCTCACCGATCGACATGCGACGGTTGATGTCCTTGATTTCGGCAATCGTCAGACCGGTTTCTGCTTCCAGGTCTACCAGCTTCTGCTGGCAACGCACGATGTCGGCGTCCAGGCGGCCCAATGCTTCAGCCCACTTGGTGCTGCGCTTGGCAAGATCGCCGCTCCAGGTCAGGTCGACTTCGTTGCTTGGGAACATGCGCAGGAAGTCGGCACGTGGCATACGTGCATCACGTACGCACAGCTGCATGATTGCGCGTTCCTGGGCCCGCAGGCGTTCCAGGGCGCTACGTACACGCTCGACCAGTACTTCAAACTGTTTTGGAACCAGTTTGATCGGCATGAACAGCTCGGCCAGTTGCAGCAGTTCGGCGATGCCTTGCTTGCTGTTGCGACCGTGCTTTTTCAGCACCTTGACCGTCGCTTCGAGCTGTTCGGCCACTGCGCCGAAACGCTGGCGAGCCACTTCCGGATCCGGACCGCTTTCGGTCTCTTCCTCGTCGTCGGAGGCTTCGGCAGCCTCTTCCTCGTCGTCATCAGCGACCGCAGCCGGAGCGGCTTTGGTGTCGACCGGTGGCGGCATTTCGGCCGGCGCGGCGATGCCGTCATCCGGGTCGATGTAGCCACTGAGCACGTCGGACAGACGGCCGCCTTCGGCGGTTACACGGTCGTATTCGCTGAGGATGTAGTCGACAGTACCCGGGAAGTGGGCAATCGCACCCATGACTTCACGGATGCCTTCCTCGATGCGCTTGGCGATTTCGATTTCGCCTTCACGGGTCAGCAGCTCAACCGTACCCATTTCGCGCATGTACATGCGCACTGGGTCGGTAGTGCGACCAATGTCGGTTTCCACAGCTGCCAACGCGGCGGCCGCTTCCTCGGCGGCGGCTTCGTCGGTATCGGCTTCGGCCAACAAAAGGGCATCCGCATCCGGAGCACTCTCGAATACGTTGATCCCCATGTCGTTGATCATGCGGATGATGTCTTCCACCTGCTCCGGATCTGAAATATCCTCTGGCAGGTGGTCGTTGACCTCCGCGTAAGTCAGGTAGCCCTGCTCACGACCGCGGGTGATCAACTCTTTGATGCGAGACTGCTGTTGCGCTTTTCCGGACATAACACCCTATCCACTGAAGGTCTTGGCGGGCAAAAAAACAAGCCGAGGATTATACCCGAGCATGGACCTCACGCGCCAGTTGAGGTCGGGTTTTGTGCGGGAACATTACGGCTTAACAGGTCGCGCAGCTGATTTTTTTCCTCTGCGCTCAGTTCACTTTGACGTGCTTTCCTGAGCAAATGTTCCAGGCTGCGCTCGCGTTGGCGAGCGGACAAGCTAGTTATAGTGTCGAAAAACTGTTGTTCAAGGTTGTCGGCATCGATCAACCATTCCTTTTCTGCCAGCGCTCGCAGCAAGCGGCCTTGTTCAGTGCCGTGCCAGCGTGCGATCAGCTGTAATGAGCGTAGCTCAGGATTTTTCTGCAAGGCCTCAAGCAGCGCCACCAGTAGCTGAGCGTAATGGTGCTCTTCGGCAGCGAAGTGGCTGGCGTCCTCGACTTTTTTGGCCAGTCGCGGGTGGTGCAGCAGTGTACGCAGGGCGCTCAGCGTGGGTGGCTCGACGGCGGTCGGTACCCGTGGTGGCGCCTCTTGATTGCGGCCATTGCGCTCCCATGGCTTGCCTTTCTTGTCCCATGGCTTGCCGTCCCACTTCTTTTTCTGGCCACCCTTGTTCGGTGTCCACTGCTGCTGTGGCGGCGTGTATTCGGGCTGATGAAAATCATTGTAATCGGGTGTGTAGTCGGGCATCGCACCGTAGTCGATGCCCGGGTCGTAGCTGGGCGGCGCTTCGGTGGGCGCACTGTGCGACAGCTGCTCGACCTGCTCGCTATTGAGGCCGGTAATTTCCTTCAGCCGATTACGCATCAGGGCGCGCAGGTTTGCACCGGGCACTTTGTCGATCAGCGGTGCGGCGAGGGTGGCCATGTGGGCCTTGCCTTCGAGCGAGCGCGGGTCGGCCTCTTCGGTCAGTCGTTGAAAAAAGTAATCGGCAAGCGGTTGAGCGTGCTGGTTGATCCGTGCGCGGAAGGCGTCTGTGCCTTCGGCGCGAATCAGGGTGTCAGGGTCTTCACCTTCGGGCAGGAACAGGAAGCGTGCCTTGCGACCATCCTGCAGGCTCGGCAGTGCAGCTTCCAGTGCGCGCCAGGCGGCATTGCGGCCAGCCTGGTCGCCGTCGAAGCAGAACAGCACGCTGGGCACCACGCGGAACAGGCGCTTGAGGTGTTCTTCGCTGGTGGCTGTGCCCAGGGTGGCTACGGCATTGCGCAGGCCTTGCTGGGCCAGGGCGATGACGTCCATGTAGCCTTCTACGACGATAATTTCATCGAGATTGCGGTTGAACTTGCGCGCTTCGTAGAGCCCGTACAGCTCCTGGCCTTTGTGGAATACAGGCGTCTCCGGGGAGTTCAGGTACTTGGGCTTGTCGTCCCCCAGCACGCGGCCACCAAAGGCGATGACGCGGCCCCGGCTATCGCGGATCGGGAACATGACGCGATCGCGGAAGCGGTCATAGCGTTTGCCGGTTTCGGCGTTCTCGATCAACAGCCCGGCGTCGATCATGGCTTTTTGCTGCAGTGTATCGCTGCTGAGGTGCTTGAACAGGTTGTCCCAGCCGGGCGGGGCGAAGCCCAGGCCGAAGTCGCGGGCAATTTCACCGGACAGGCCACGCCCTTTGAGGTATTCGACTGCTGATTTGCGCGTCGGGTGGCTTTTCAGGGCCTGGCGGTAGTACTCCGCGGCGGCTTCCAGCAGTGGATAGAGCGGTGAATCGGTCGGTTGCCGGGGCTTGTGCCCGCGCTGGCCTTCTTCGCGTGGCACTTCCATGCCGGCCGCTTTGGCCAGTTCCTCGACAGCCTGGGGAAAGTCCAGGTTGTCGTGGTCCATGATGAAGCCCAGGGCGTTGCCACCAGCGCCGCAGCCAAAGCAGTAGTAGAACTGCTTGTCGGGGCTGACGCTGAAAGAAGGGGTCTTCTCTTTATGGAACGGGCAGCAGGCGGTGAGGTTCTTGCCGGCTTTTTTCAGTTGGACGCGTGAACTCACCACATCGACGATATCGGTGCGGTTGAGGAGGTCGTCAATGAAACTTTGGGGTATCAGCCCGGCCATGGCACTCTCATCATCAGGCGATAAACCAGTGTAATCGCTAATGCTGCGGGAACGGCTGCGCATTCGAGCGTGGTCGAATGTTCATAACACAAGTGTGGAAGAGTGTGCTCGCCTGCAGCCCGTGAGGACTCGTCAGTGTTGACGTGCACAGCTGGCGTGATGCCAGTTCTGACGATTGGAAGGCCTGCTTCAACCGACGAGCGGTCTCTGCAGCTCAGGTGTTTAGGCCTGAGTAAAACATCATCTGCCGACAACCCGGCGTTTAGACCGGGTTAGGCAGAAGCGTGGTCGAACGTCTGTATTAGTACAGGCGAACGGCGCGGCGCTGCTCGCGCTGGACTTTCTTGGCGTGACGCTTAACTGCAGCAGCAGCCTTGCGCTTACGCTCGGAAGTCGGCTTCTCGTAAAATTCGCGGCTACGAACTTCAGCCAGTACACCGGCTTTTTCGCAGGAGCGCTTGAAACGACGCAGAGCTACGTCGAAGGGTTCATTCTCTTTAACTTTGACGGCTGGCATCCAGAGCTACCTTCATTTAGTACCGGGGCAACGTACTCGTGGCAAAAATGTGCGCTGGAGAACGTCGGTTTTTAAGGGTTGCGGATGTTAACCCTTAGACGCTCGGAATGCAAAGCCTCTGATCGAAAACCGCTGGTCGGCATCGGGTACGGGGACTATCATGCGCGCCTTCGAATTCAGCCTATACAAGGCATAGACCCATGCTAGTACTGGGATTGGAAACATCCTGCGACGAAACCGGCGTCGCATTATACGACAGTGAGCGCGGTTTGTTGGCCGACGCGCTGTTCAGTCAAATCGACCTTCACCGTGTCTACGGCGGGGTGGTGCCCGAGCTTGCCTCGCGTGATCACGTCAAGCGCATGCTGCCGTTGATCCGGCAGGTGCTGGCCGAGGCCGACTGTGTCGCGACCGAGATCGATGCCATCGCGTATACGGCAGGCCCCGGGCTTGTCGGTGCGTTGCTGGTTGGTGCCTCCTGCGCCCAGGCCCTGGCGTTTGCCTGGGGCATCCCGGCGTTGGGCGTACACCATATGGAAGGCCATCTGTTGGCGCCGATGCTGGAAGCCCAGCCGCCGGAGTTCCCGTTCGTCGCCTTGCTGGTTTCGGGTGGCCACACCCAACTGGTCCGGGTGGATGGTATCGGTCGCTACGAACTGTTGGGCGAGAGCCTGGATGACGCAGCAGGTGAGGCGTTCGACAAGACTGCCAAGCTGATCGGTCTGAACTATCCGGGCGGGCCAGAGATTGCCCGCCTTGCCGCTCAGGGCGTACCGGGACGCTTCGTGTTCCCGCGGCCTATGACCGATCGTCCGGGCCTGGATTTCAGCTTCAGCGGCCTGAAAACCTTTGCGCTCAACACCTGGCAGCAGTGTCAGCGCGCTGGGGACGACGGTGAGCAAACCCGTTGCGACATCTCGCTGGCCTTCCAGCAGGCAGTGGTGGAGACTTTGACCATCAAGTGCCGGCGTGCCTTGAAGCAAACCGGCCTCAAGCGGCTGGTGATTGCCGGTGGAGTGAGCGCGAACAAGGCCTTGCGTGCGTCGTTGGAAGAGATGCTGGCCGGGCTCAAAGGCAATGTGTATTACGCGCGCCCAGCGTTCTGTACCGATAACGGGGCGATGATCGCCTATGCCGGCTGCCAGCGTTTGGCCGCCGGGCAGCACGAAAGCCTGGCAATTACAGTGCAGGCGCGCTGGCCGATGGAGCAGTTGCCAGCGCTTTGAAGCTGAAAGCCATTCATGTTTCAGGTTCAGAAGTGTCGTTCGCGTCCAGCGAAAAGGTCGCGTAGATTGCCGCGATGGCGCCAGACGATCAGTATCGTCAGCACGCTTATCGGCAGCAGTGCCTCAGGTTCGCGCCAGGCCAGCAAGGGCAGGGTGAGCGGTGTGGCGATCAACGCGGCCAGCGAGCTGGTACGGGTCAGGCGGAAGGTAAGCAGCCAGGCACTGATGGCCAGCAGAGCAGCCGGCGGGTAGAGGCCAAGGAGCATGCCGGCGGCAGTGGCAACGCCCTTGCCGCCACGAAAGCGAAAGTACACCGGGAACAGATGGCCGATGACGGCGTACAGGCCGATCCAGGCTTGTTGTTGCAGGCCAAGGCCCAGCGCTTGCGCGATCAGTACGGGCAGCAGGCCTTTGCAGAGATCGCCGAGCAGGGTCAGGATGGCGAGTTTTTTCCCCGCCAGGCGCAGCATGTTGGTCGCGCCGGCGTTGCCTGAACCGCTCATGCGCGGGTCGGGGCAGCCGTTCAGGCGGCTGAGTAGGATGGCAAAGGACAGCGAGCCGAGCAGGTAGGCGAGCAATGCCAGTAACCAAAACATGCTAACTATTCCGGGCGAGGACGCCCTGATTCTAACGGCGCAAGGCGCCCTTGTCGTGCAGCGGAGAAAAGTGCTTGGACAGAGTGTTCATCGAAGGGCTGGAAGTCGATACCGTCATCGGTGCTTACGATTGGGAGCGCGGTATTCGCCAGTGCTTGCGGCTGGACCTGCGATTCGCCTGGGACAATCGCCCGGCAGCCGCAGGTGATGACCTGACGCTGGCCCTCGATTACGCCAGTGTGTCGGCGCGCATCCAGGCTTTTGCCGAGCAGGCGCAGTTCCAACTGGTGGAAACCTTTGCCGAGCGCTTGGCCAAGGTGCTGATGGACGAATTTCAGATTCCCTGGCTGCACCTCAAGCTGACCAAGCCCGGCGCCGTCCCGGAAGCCAGCGGGGTGGGTGTGGAGATTGAGCGCGGATGTCTCTGACCACGGTTTACCTTGGGCTTGGTAGCAATACCGAGCGAGAACGGCATTTGACCGCAGGGCTTGATGCGCTGGCATCGTTCCTTGTGGACATGCACTGTTCGGCGGTGTTCGAGAGCCAGGCGGTGGGTATCAAGAGTGGCCCGTTCTTCAATCTGGTGGTGGTAGCGAAGACCGATCTGCAGCTGACGGAGCTGGATCGTCGCTTGAAGTTCATTGAGGCCGACAACGGTCGCTATGCGCCTGAGCGCAAAGGCTTGCCGCTGGATATCGATGTACTGCTGTACGGCGATCTGGTCGGTAATTTCGATGGTTTGGTGCTGCCGCGTGCCGAAATTCTGAAAAATGCCTTCGTGCTCTGGCCGTTGTCGCTGATTGCCCCCGAACTGGTTCATGTTGAGGTCGGTAAGACCATGGCTCAGTTGTGGGCTGACTCGCATATCGAACAGGTGTTGGCGCCTGTGCCGTTCGAGTGGCGCGGTCAGCAACTGACGCGTCAGGACAGCCTCGGCGGGGATGCAGGCGCCGCCAAGGCTGATGAGGCGTGCTAGTGTGCGGCCGCGTCCTTGTAGGCCTTCAGCGCCTTCAGCCGCTCTGATTTAAGCGCATCACCCAAGGCTTGCCCCGTCAGGCCTTGCTGCACCAATGGCTGGACTGCGACCGCGCGTGCTGCCGCAGCTGCACCACGCAGGTAGTCCGCTTGTGGGTAGGGCCGCTGCTCCAGCCCAAGGCGCCCACGGGCGTCCATTTCGCAGGCCGCGATGAACGCCTCAAAACGCTCTGGGCGGCGATACACATCGAAGCTCTGCAACAGCTCCAGCAGGGTCGACGCCTTGAGCTCCAGGGCCCGGTGGCTGTGGGTGTGATACTCGCCGACCAGTATTGCCAGTTCCTGGCAGTCTCGCGGTACCTTGAAACGCTGGTTGACCGCTTTGATCAAGGGCCGCCCGCGATGCTCGTGGGCAATGTGCTGTGGCCATTGCGCTTCAGGGGTCAGGCCTTTGCCCAGGTCGTGCAGCAGGCAAGCCCAGCGCACGCTGAGGGGCTGTTGATGCACGGCCGCCTGTTCCAGCACGGCGAGGGTATGCAGGCCGGTGTCGATTTCCGGATGGTGTGCAGCCGGCTGCGGTACACCGAACAACGCATCGACCTCGGGCAGCAACTCCTTCAGCGCGCCACACGCCCGTAGCACCTCAATGAAGACCTGTGGTTGGTCTTCCATCAGTGCGCGGGAGATTTCCTTCCAGCTGCGTTCTGCCGTAAGGGCCTGGAGTTCCCCGGAGGCGCTGAGTTGGCGCATCAGTTCAAGGGTTTCCGGAGCCACCGTGAAGCCCAGGTAGGCATACCGCGCGGCGAAGCGGGCTACACGTAATACGCGCAGGGGATCTTCGGCGAACGCCGGGGAAACATGGCGTAAGATGCGCGCTTCGAGATCGCGGATGCCGTTGTAGGGGTCAAACACCTGGCCGTGTTCGTCTTCGGCGATGGCATTGATGGTCAGGTCGCGGCGGATGAGGTCTTCTTCGAGGGTGACCTCGGGGCTTGCGTGAAAGGTGAACCCGCCATAGCCACGCCCGCTCTTGCGCTCCGTGCGTGCCAGCGCATATTCCTCGCCGCTGCGTGGATGCAGGAAAACCGGAAAGTCGGCACCGACCGGGCGATAGCCCAAGGCTTGCATCTGCTCGACTGTCGCGCCCACTACCACCCAGTCGATATCTGTTACGGGCCTGTTGAGCAGGCGGTCACGTACCGCGCCGCCGACCTTGTAGATGTGCATTAAAAAACCTCCGTTGATGCCACAGGATACCCTGTCCGGCAGCAACGGAGGCTGGCTTCGCTACAGGTGTACGACGGCCAAGTCGAGGCGACCGTAATCGCCGTCCGAGTGTTCGCCTTTGGGCGGCACATGGTGGGTTTTGACGATCTGGTCGCCCTGCAGGGTTTCCAGGTGGATATCGAAGCCCCAGAGACGGTGCAGGTGCTTGAGTACTTCTTCGGTGGAGTCCCCCAGAGGTTTTCGGTCGTGCTGCTGATGGCGCAGGGTCAGCGAGCGGTCGCCCCGCCGGTCAATGCTCCAGATCTGCACGTTGGGCTCGCGGTTGCCCAGGTTGTATTGGGCGGCCAGGGTTTCACGAATGGTCCGGTAGCCGGCTTCGTCGTGGATCGCAGGCACCAGCAGGTCGTCGCGTTGGTCATCGTCGAGGATGCTGAACAGCTTGAGGTCGCGGATGACCTTGGGCGACAGGTACTGCAGGATGAAGCTCTCGTCCTTGAAGCTGCTCATGGCGAACTTGATGGTCGAGAGCCAGTCGCCACCTGCGATGTCGGGGAACCAGCGACGGTCTTCTTCCGTGGGGTTTTCGCACATGCGGCGAATATCGCGGTACATGGCAAAGCCCAGGGCATAAGGGTTGATGCCGCTGTAGTAGGGGCTGTCGAAACCTGGCTGGAACACCACGCTGGTGTGCGACTGGAGGAACTCCATCATGAAGCCGTCGGTCACCAGCCCTTCGTCGTACAGGTCGTTCATCAGGGTGTAGTGCCAGAAGGTAGCCCAGCCTTCGTTCATCACCTGGGTTTGCCGTTGTGGGTAGAAGTACTGGGCGATCTTGCGCACGATGCGCACCACTTCACGCTGCCAGGGCTCAAGCAGCGGTGCATGCTTCTCGATGAAATACAGGATGTTCTCCTGTGGCTCGGCCGGGAAGCGTGCGTTGTCTCTGTCGCTGTTCTTGTCACTGTTCTTGGGTATGGTGCGCCACAGGTCGTTGATCTGTTTCTGCAGGTGTTCTTCACGGTCCTTTTGCCGACGCCGTTCTTCTTCGGCAGAGATCGGGTAGGGGCGCTTGTAACGGTCTACACCGTAGTTCATCAGGGCATGGCAGGAGTCGAGCAGGTCCTCCACGGCATCAATGCCATGCCGCTCCTCGCACTGGGTGATGTACTGCTTGGCGAACACCAGGTAGTCGATGATCGAGCTGGCGTCAGTCCAGGTGCGGAACAGGTAGTTGCCCTTGAAAAAGCTGTTGTGACCATAGCAGGCATGGGCCACCACCAGCGCCTGCATGCAGATGGTGTTTTCTTCCATCAAGTAGGCGATGCACGGGTCGGAGTTGATGACGATCTCGTACGCCAGGCCCATCTGGCCGCGGCTGTAGGACTTCTCGGTGCTGAGAAAGTGTTTGCCATACGACCAGTGGTGGTAGCCCAGCGGCATGCCGACCGAGGCATAGGCGTCCATCATCTGCTCGGCGGTGATCACCTCGATCTGGTTGGGATAAGTGTCCAGGGCATAGCGCTCTGCCAGGCGGCCGATCTCACGGTCATAGGCCTGGATGAGTTCGAACGTCCATTCGGACCCCGTGGAAATGGGTTGGCGCTTCTGTTCTCTGGCGGTCATGTCACTAACCTGCGCTGGAAGAGTTCACGGAAGACCGGATAGATATCACCGGCCGATACCAGTTGTTGCTGGGCGAATGTGTCGGGGAAGGACTCGCCGATGCGCTCATACTCGAACCACAGGGCCTGGTGCTCGCGCGGGGTAATCTCGACGTACGTGTAGTACTGCACGAAGGGCATGATCTGCTTGCTGAGGATCTCGCGGCAGATCGGCGAGTCATCATTCCAGTTGTCGCCGTCCGAGGCCTGGGCGGCGTAGATGTTCCACTCGTTGGCCGGGTAACGTTCGGCCATGATCTCCTGCATCATTTTCAGGGCGCTGGAAACGATGGTGCCGCCCGTCTCCCGTGAATAGAAAAACTCTTCCTCGTCCACTTCGCGGGCACTGGTGTGGTGGCGGATGAACACGACTTCGATCTTGTCGTAGTTACGCTTGAGGAACAGGTACAGGAGGATGAAAAAGCGTTTGGCGATGTCCTTGGTTGCCTGGGTCATGGACCCGGAAACGTCCATCAGGCAGAACATCACTGCTTTTGAGCTTGGGTTCGGCTGTTTGACCAGCAAGTTGTACTTGAGGTCGAATGTATCAAGGAAGGGGACGCGATGAATGCGCGCACTCAACCGCTCTATCTCCGCTTCTATTGCTTGAATGTCGCCGAAATTGTCAGGTTCTTCCTGTTTCAGTCGGGCAAGTTCTTCCTGAGCCTCGCGCAGTTTGGCGCGGCTGCTGCCAGACAGGGCAATACGCCGTGCATGGGCAGAACGCAATGTGCGAATGATGTTGATGCGTGACGGGTTGCCTTCGTTGCTGATACCGGCGCGTACGGTTTTGAAGGTGTCGGTACCGGCCAGGTGACGCTTGACCAGGTTGGGCAATTCGAGGTCCTCGAACATGAATTCGAGAAACTCTTCCTGGGTGATCTGGAAGACGAACTCGTCCATGCCTTCGCCGGAGTTACCGGCCTTGCCGCGTCCACTGCCGCCACCGCCGCCTTGAGGGCGGGCGATATGTTCGCCAGCGGTAAACTCCTTGTTGCCGGGGTGGACGACGGTCTGCTTGCCGCCGCGGCCATGGTGCAGCACCGGCTCGTCAATATCGCGCCCGGGAATACTGATCTGCTCGCCGTGCTCCATATCGGTAATGGAGCGGCGGCTTACGGCCTCCTCGACGGCTTTCTTGATGTGGTCGCGGTAGCGCCGCAAGAAGCGCTGGCGGTTAACCGTGCTCTTGTTCTTGCCGTTCAGACGTCGGTCGATCACATAGCTCATGACTGCTCCTTATGAAGCCGTCTTGGAAAACCTTAGGCGGGTCAATCGGCCAGAACATCCGAAACGGACTGCTCGGGTGCGCACTGAGTGTGGCTGAACCACGCCGCCAGCTTTCCGACAACTTCCCTCAAGCCTGTGTAGCAGATATTGCTGACACAGGCTCTGGGCTAACGACAACCGGTGCTCCGGTTGCGGGTTATTGTGACTTTCTGACCCGCAGGTACCACTCGGAGAGCAGCCGGACTTGCTTGTCGGTGTAACCGCGTTCCACCATCCGTGTGACGAAGTCGTTGTGCTTTTGTTGATCCTCTTTGCTGGCTTTGGCGTTGAAGCTGATGACAGGCAGCAGGTCCTCGGTGTTGGAGAACATTTTCTTCTCGATGACCACGCGCAGCTTCTCGTAGCTGAGCCAGGTCGGGTTCTTGCCGTTGTTGTTGGCCCGGGCGCGCAGCACGAAGTTCACGATCTCGTTGCGGAAATCCTTCGGATTGCTGATACCGGCCGGTTTTTCGATCTTCTCCAGTTCCTCGTTGAGGGCAATGCGGTTGAGGATCTCGCCGGTTTCCGGATCGCGGTACTCCTGGTCCTGAATCCAGAAGTCGGCGTAGAGCACGTAGCGGTCGAAGATGTTTTGACCGTACTCGCTGTAGGACTCCAGGTAAGCGGTCTGGATTTCCTTGCCGATGAACTCGATGTAGCGGGGCGCCAGGTACTCTTTCAGGTAGCGCAGGTAACGCTCGCGCACCTCAGCCGGGAACTGTTCCTGTTCGATCTGCTGCTCCAGCACATACAGCAGGTGTACCGGGTTGGCGGCGATTTCGTGTGGGTCGAAGTTGAAGACCTTGGACAGGATCTTGAAGGCAAAACGGGTTGAAAGGCCGTTCATGCCTTCATCGACCCCGGCCGCGTCGCGGTATTCCTGGATCGACTTGGCCTTTGGATCGGTGTCCTTGAGGTTTTCGCCGTCATAGACGCGCATCTTCGAGTAGATGTTGGAGTTCTCTGGCTCCTTGAGGCGCGACAATACGGTGAACTGGGCAAGCATCTTCAGGGTGTCGGGCGCGCAATGGGCCTTGGCCAGGGAGCTGTTGAACAGGAGTTTGTCGTAGATCTTGATCTCATCGCTGACGCGCAGGCAGTACGGCACCTTGACGATGTAGATCCGGTCGATGAACGCCTCGTTGTTCTTGTTGTTGCGGAAGCTGTGCCATTCCGATTCGTTGGAGTGGGCCAACAGGATCCCGGAGTAGGGGATTGCGCCCAGGCCTTCGGTACTGTTGTAGTTACCTTCCTGGGTTGCGGTCAGCAACGGGTGCAGGACTTTGATCGGCGCCTTGAACATCTCGACGAATTCCATCAGGCCCTGGTTGGCCCGGCACAACGCACCCGAGTAGCTGTAGGCGTCAGCGTCGTTCTGTGGGTACTCCTCCAGCTTGCGGATATCGACTTTACCGACCAGTGCAGAGATGTCCTGGTTGTTCTCGTCACCAGGCTCGGTCTTGGCTACCGCGATCTGGTTGAGGATCGAGGGGTAGAGTTTGACCACCTTGAACTTGCTGATGTCGCCGCCGAACTCGGACAGGCGTTTGGTGGCCCATGGCGACATGATGGTATTCAGGTAGCGCCGTGGAATGCCGTACTCTTCCTCAAGGATGCTGCCGTCTTCCGCGGCATTGAACAGACCCAGCGGGGACTCGAAAACGGGTGAGCCCTTGATGGCGTAGAAGGGCACTTTCTCCATCAACTGCTTCAGCTTTTCTGCCAGTGACGATTTACCGCCGCCGACCGGGCCGAGCAGGTAGAGAATCTGCTTCTTCTCTTCCAGGCCCTGAGCGGCGTGGCGGAAGTAGGAGACGATCTGGTCGATGCATTCTTCCATGCCGTGGAAGTCTTCAAAGGCCGGGTAGCGCCGTATGACCTTGTTGGAGAAAATCCGCGACAGCCTCGAGTTGTGCGAAGTGTCGATCAGCTCTGGTTCGCCAATAGCCATCAGCAGGCGTTCGGCCGCCGAAGCATAGGCACTGCGATCTTTCTTGCAGAGCTCTAGATACTCTTGCAGTGAAAGTTCTTCCTGACGGGTGGACTCGAAACGTTGTTGGAAGTGGCTAAAAATACTCATGACGTCACCTCGCTCGATACGTGGAGCCGACGCCGGATCAGTCAGCTGATGCTGGCAAACAACCGGATGCCCGATTGCTTCATACCCCCCAGAACACCTGTAAAATCGCTACCGATGACCCGCACGCCGGTGTACCGGCTCTCCCCTTTTTGGATGGCCTGAGCCTAAGAATAGTTCGGAATCGGGGAGGTCAAGGGTGGTTGCGTGATAAGTTCGCCACGACCGTTCGTCAGATCTGGCGCCAGCCCACAGGGGACGTGGGCTGGAGGACCGTGAAAAAAATTATTCGGCGTCGCCTTGAGCGGTTTGCTCGGGGTAGACGCTACGCCACAGTTCGAAACCGCCATCAAGGCTGTAGACATCGGAAAAGCCCTGGCTGACCAGATAGGCCGCTGCGCTTTGGCTGGAATTACCGTGGTAGCAGACCACCACCAGTGGGGCATCAAGGTCGGCATTGCGGATGAAGTCGGCAACCGACTGGTTATCCAGGTGGTGAGCACCTGTGATGTGGCTGGCGGCGTAGGTCTGTGGATCGCGAATGTCGACCACGACCGCACCTTGCTCACGCAGCGCTTGGGCTTGCTCGGGAGGGATGCGTTTGAATTCGCTCATGGGGGTTCCTTCAGGAGTGATCAGCCATCTGAGAGGCTGCAGGCATTGAGGGTTGTGGGCGCAGGCTGCCTTCGCTGCTGCATTCGCACTCGAAGCGCTCGCCTGTGTCGACGTTCATCAGGGTCATGGAACCGCCCCAGACACAGCCGGTGTCCAGTGCGTAAAGGCCGGGTACGTCACACCGGCCTTCAAGCGCAGCCCAATGACCGAAGATGATCTTCAGGCCGTGGGTGCGTCGCTCCTTGTGACTGAACCAGGGCGCATAGCCGGGGAGCGCAGTATCGACCCCCTCCTTGCCTTTGAGGTCGAGCTTGCCGTCACTGGTGCAGAAGCGCATGCGGGTGAAGTAGTTGGTGATGACCCGCAAGCGCGTCACCCCGTGGAGGCTCTTGTCCCACTTGTTCGGTTCATTGCCGTACATGCCGTCCAGGTAGGGCTTCAGGCGTGTGTCATCACGCAGCACTTCCTCGACTTCCGCGGCCAGGCGCCTAGCCTTGTTCAGGCTCCACTGCGGCGGGATGCCAGCATGCACCAGGGCGATGTCGCGTTGCTCATCGTAGTGCAGCAGCTTTTGCTGGCGCAGCCAGTCGAGCAGGTCGTTGGCGTCTGGCGCTTCGATGATCTCGCGCAGGGTGTCACTCTTTTTCAAACGCTCGATATTGTGCCCGGCCGCCAGCAGGTGCAGGTCATGGTTGCCCAGCACACACACCAGTGAGTCACGCATGTTGTAGAGAAAGCGCAGGGTTTCCAGTGATTCCGGGCCGCGGTTGACCAGGTCACCGACCAG
This sequence comes from Pseudomonas defluvii, assembly GCF_001695625.1. Taxonomy (GTDB): domain Bacteria; phylum Pseudomonadota; class Gammaproteobacteria; order Pseudomonadales; family Pseudomonadaceae; genus Aquipseudomonas; species Aquipseudomonas defluvii. The sequence goes on along the minus strand of NZ_MBPN01000023.1, from coordinate 35,980 downwards.
CCACAGCGTATCGACGGCAGGGTTGAACGCTACGCGCTTCAGCAGGCATTTGAGGGGTTGCAGGCAGCCTTGCAGGTCGCCGACGGCATAAACCGCCATCAGTGTAGGGCCCCAGGCACTGCAAGCCGGAATGGCGCGATGATCGCATCGAAGCGTTTGCCGTCTTCGGCAAACATCTGGTAGGTGCCTTGCATGATTCCAACACGCGTGGTGATGACCGCGCCGCTGCTGTAGGTATGGCTGGCTCCGGGCTCGATCAGCGGTTGCTGGCCAACCACGCCGGCACCGCGTACTTCTTCGACTTCGCCATCGCCGTTGGTGATCAGCCAATGCCGGGACATCAGCTTGGCGGGCAACTGGCCGTTGTTCTGCACCGTGATGGTGTAGGCGAAGGCATAACGGTCGTTGTCGGGTTGGGACTGCTCGGGAAGGAATCGGGTGACGACGCTGACGTCGATCTGGTAGCGAGGATCAGACATGCAAAGGGCCTTAAGCAAACGCGAATGCTGCAATTGCTTCAGTCTAGGCCAAAGGCGGGGCGGCCGGCCAGCCGTGAATGCACGGTTGACCGGCGGGAGGCTTATTCGGCGCCGTTCTGCTCGGCCAGTTTGTCGGCCAGGCGGACAAAGGCGGCGAGATCGAGTTGCTCCGGACGCAGGCTGCCATCAACATTGGCCGCCTCGATCGCCTCGCTGCTGAGCAGCGCCTTGAGGGTGTTGCGCAAGGTCTTGCGGCGCTGGTTGAAGGCTTCACGAACAATGCGCTCAAGCAGCCGGTGGTCTTTGGCTGGGTGCGGCAGGGTTTCGTGAGGCACCAGGCGGACGATGGCTGAATCAACCTTGGGAGGCGGGTTGAAGGCGCCAGGCCCGACGTTGAACAGGTGCTCGACCTTGCAATGGTACTGAACCATGATCGACAGACGTCCCCAGTCGCCGCCACCAGGCCCTGCGGCCAGGCGCTCGACCACTTCTTTCTGCAGCATGAAGTGCATGTCACGGATCAGCCCGGCGTTATCCAGCAGGTGGAAAATCAGCGGGGTGGAGATGTTGTACGGCAGGTTGCCGACGACACGCAGGCTGTGTGGGGATGCCCCCAGGCTGGTGAAGTCGAACTTCAGGGCGTCGCCCTGGTGCAGGCGGAAGTTGTCACGGCCGGCGAACTGGTGGTTGAGGATCGGGATCAGGTCCTTGTCCAGTTCCACCACGTCCAGCTCTGCGCCACTGCCCAGCAGGCCAGCGGTCAGTGCACCCTGGCCGGGGCCGATTTCCAGCATGCGCTCGCCTGGGCGAGCGTGAATGGCACGCAGGATACGGTCGATAACGCCTGCGTCATGCAGGAAGTTCTGGCCGAAGCGCTTGCGCGCCCGGTGTTGGTATTGCTCACTCATAAACGGGTCTCGGCCATCTGATAGGCGGTTTCCAGGGCGACCTGCAGGCTGCCGGTGTCGATCTTGCCGGTTCCGGCAAGGTCCAGGGCGGTGCCATGATCAACCGAAGTGCGGATGATCGGCAGGCCCAGGGTCACGTTCACTGCAGCGCCAAACCCTTTGTACTTGAGTACGGGCAGGCCTTGGTCGTGGTACATCGCCAGCACTGCATCGCAGTGCTCCAGATATTTGGGGGTAAACAGGGTATCGGCGGGCAGTGGGCCGCGCAGGTCCATGCCTTCGCTGCGCAGGCGCGCCAATGTCGGTTCGATAATGTCGATTTCTTCGCGGCCCAGATGGCCGCCTTCACCGGCATGCGGGTTGAGGCCGCAGACCAGGATGCGCGGGTTGGCGATGCCAAACTTGTTCACCAGGTCGGCATGCAGGATACGCGTGACGCGCTCCAGCCGCTCCTCGGTGATGGCGTCGGCCACGTCGCGCAAGGGCAGGTGAGTGGTCACCAGTGCAACACGCAGGCCGCGTGTCGCCAGCATCATTACCACCTGCTGGGTGTGGGTGAGGTCAGCAAGAAACTCGGTGTGGCCGGAGAAGGCGATACCGCTCTCGTTGATCACGCCTTTGTGCACCGGCGCGGTGATCATGCCCGCGAAATGGCCATCCAGGCAGCCTTGGCCTGCACGGGTGAGGGTTTCCAGCACGAAGGCGGCGTTGGCTTTATCCAGTTGCCCAGGCACCACAGCGGTTTGCAGCGGTGTATCCCAGACATACAGGCTGCCTGCGTCGGCAGGTGTATCCGGGAACGCATCGGCAGACACGGGCAGCAGTGTGACGGCCACGCCCAACTGCGCGGCCCGCTCGGCGAGCAGGTCACGGTTGGTAATGGCGATCAGAGGGTAAGGCTGGGCGTGTGCAGCGAGCAGCAGGCACAGGTCTGGACCTATGCCGGCCGGCTCGCCGGGTGTCAGGGCGAAACGTTGGCGTTTCACTGGGCGGCCTGGGCCGCGCCGGGGAGCTTGATTTCAACGTAGGCTTCGTCACGAATCTGACGCAGCCAGGTCTGCAGCTCCTCGTCGTACTTGCGGTTGCGCAGTACAGTCAACGCCTGTTGTTCGCGTGCTTGAGTCGTGCTGTCGGTGGCGCGGCGACCCAGCACTTCAAGTACGTGCCAGCCGTATTGGGTCTTGAAGGGCTTGGACACTACACCTTGCTGGCTGCTTGCCATGACTTCGCGGAACTCCGGCACCAGCGCGTTCGGGTCGATCCAGTTCAGGTCGCCACCATTGAGTGCCGAGCCTGGGTCTTCCGAGAAGCTCTTGGCCAGTTCAGCGAAGTCTTCCCCGGCCTTGATCCGGTCGTAGAGCTTTTCCACCAACTGCTTGGTTGCGGCTTCGCTGCGGATCTCGCTTGGCTTGATCAGGATGTGACGAACATGGACTTCGTCACGAACCTGGGTTTGGCCACCACGCTTGTCCAGCAGCTTGAGGATGATGAAGCCCCCTGGCGTACGCACTGGCTCGGTAACATCACCGACCGACAGGGAACTCAGCAGGCGGTCGAACGGTGGCGGCAGTTGAGCGGCTTTGCGCCAGCCCATCTCACCACCTTCCAGTGCCGTTTCGCTGGCGGAGCGGGCGATAGCCAGTTGGCCGAAGTCGGCACCCTGCTTGAGCTGCTGGTACACCTCGCCGGCTTGCTTGGCCGCAGCCTGGATTGCAGCCGAGTTGGCGCTTTCCGGGGTCGGGATCAGGATGTTCGCCAGGCGGAACTCTTCAGAGAGTTGCATCTTGCCCAGGTCGGAGGCGAGGAAGTTCTTCACTTCCTGCTCCGACACTTGAATGCGCTCGGCTACACGGCGTTGACGCACACGGCTGATGATCATCTCGCGGCGAACCTGCTCGCGGGCGTCCTCATAGGAGAGGCCGTCGCGGGCCAGGGCTGCGCGGAACTGATCGATGCTCATGCCATTGCGCTGGGCAATGGTGCCAATGGCCTGGTTCAGCTCTTCATCGGTGATGCGGATGCCGGAACGGTCGCCGATCTGCAATTGCAGGTTCTCGACGATCAGGCGTTCCAGTACCTGCGGCTCCAGGGCGCTGGCTGGCGGAACGCCAGAACCGCGCTTGGCGATGGTTTGCTGCACCTCGTGCACACGTTGGTCCAGCTGGCTTTGCATGACCACATCGTTATCGACGATGGCCACCACGCGGTCCAGTTCCTGTACCGCGGCATGCACTGCGGAACTCAGCAATACAGCGCCCAGCATCAGCGGGCGCAGACAATCAATAAGCTTGGTCTTCACGTGTACGATAACCTTGAATGCCTTCGTCGAGGAACGTCTCGACCTTGTTGCCCACTACGCCACCGAGACCTTTGAGTACGATCTGCAGGAAGATGCCGTGGTCGCCTTTTTCGTTGCTTGGTGCGTCCTGGCTGAACTCGTCGTAGTCGATCCAGTAGCGGTTGATCAGACGCAGTTTCCAGCAGCAGTTGTCGTACTCGAAACCACCGAAGGCTTCCAGCGTACGGTTGCGGTTGTAGTCATGCTGCCAGCGAGCGATGGCATTCCACTGCGGAACGACCGGCCAGATGACAGAGAAGTCATGCTGCTGGATCTTGTAGTAGTCCTTGACGTAGTTCGCGTCACCCGGCTTGCCATAGTCGCCACCACCCACCTGCCATTTACCAGTGGTCTGGTCATAGCGGACAGCATCATTACGATAGCGATAGCCGAGGTTGACCACTTTGTTGACGTTGTCTTCAGGCTGGTAGTGGAACATCGCACTGCCCGAACGGGTGCTGCGGCTGTCCGGATCCCAGTTGAAGTCGGAGTTCAGGCGCCAGTCGCGGTTGAAGCGGTACTGGTATTCCAGGGCGTAGGGCGAAACGTTCGCTTGGGCATCTTCGCGATCACGCCAGTCAATGCGCGGCAACTGGACTTTGCGGTCCTTGAAGTACAGGGCCTGGCCAATGCTGAAGCGTTGCCGCTCGAAACCGTTTTCTTCAATCCAGCGGTTGGTCACGCCAAGCGACAGTTTGTTCTCGTCGCCGATGCGGTCGGAGCCAGTGAAACGGTTCTCACGGAAGAGTGAGGAATAGCTGAAGGTGCTTTCGCTGGTGTCAAAGACTGGGATATCAGTCTGGTCTTTGTAAGGCACATACAGGTAGAACAGTCGCGGTTCCAGGGTCTGGCGGTAGTTCTTGCCGAACCATTGGGTATTGCGGTCGAAGTACAGGCCGCTGTCCACGCTGAAGACAGGGACATCACGGTTTTGCGAGCTTTTGAAGGTCTCGCCATCGACCAGTGTGTCTTTCCCGCGCTGATCCAGGTCCAGGTTGTAGTCGGTGTAGACGTAGGTCAGCGATGGTTTCAGGAAGCCATAACCGGTTTCCAGCGGCAGGCTGATTCGTGGTGCCAGGTTGATTCGGTCACCATTGGCACGTGCCAGGCCCGAAACGCGAGTGTCATACCACGGGTCGGAATTTCCATTTTCATCAATGAAGTTGCCGGTGCGCAGGTCGCGCTCAAAACGTGCAAACTCGGTCTTGTAGGAAAGGTCCAGCCCGCCTGGATGGTACGGCAGCTTCCCGTTGAAGGTGATTTGCGGCAACCGGTCGTACGGCGTGATCCGGGTGATCGTCGCCAGCTCGTAGGCCTGCACGTTCAACCGCGCCGTGTAGTCCTCGGCACGGTAGGTGAGCGCGCCCTGCTGGTTCACGTAGTCGCGGCTTTCAACGCCAATCTGGTCGGTTTCCAGATCCTGGAAGTAGTACGGATCGCTGATGTCGGTGTAGTCGACTTCAGTCATCAGGCGCGAGTCAAGGCCGCCTTTGTGCTGCCAGTTGATCATCCAGCGCTGGTCCTTGTAGTCGGACTGCAGCTTGCGTTCGTCTTCCTTGTCGTTCAACCAGGCGCCGCCGAATTGGCCCTCGCTGGACTCGGTCAGGTAGCGGAACTCGCCTTCCATCAACAGGCCGCGCTTGGCCATGTAGCGCGGGTACAACGTGGCATCGTAGTTCGGCGCCAGGTTGAAGTAGTACGGGGTGACCAGCGTGAAGCCGCTGTCGCTGCTGGTGCTGAACGACGGTGGCAGGAAGCCGGATTGGCGACGGTCGTCGATCGGGAAGTAGATGTACGGTGTATAGAACACCGGGAAATCCTTGACCCGCAGGGTGACGTTGGTCGCGGTGCCGAAACCGGTGGCCGGGTTCAGGGTGATGTTGTTGCCCTTGAGCTGCCAGGCGTTGCTGTTCGGCTCACAGGTGGTGTAGGTACCGTCTTTCAGCCGGATGATGGCGTTTTCGGCGCGCTTGGCATACAGGGCGTTACCGCGGATGTGTGACTTGTGCATCACGTATTCGGCGTTGTCGACCTTGGCTTCGCCAGTGTCGAGCTGAATATCGGCGTGATCGCCAACCACCAGCGAGCCGTTGTCGCGAATCTTCACGTTGCCTTTGAGCTCACCACGGTTTTCAGCCTGGTACAGGTTGGCTTCATCGGCCTCGACCTGCATGCTGCCCTGGCGCATCACTACGTCACCGGCGAGCTGAGCGATCTGCTGCTCCTGCTGATAGCGCGAAACCTTGGCACCAATGAAGGTCGGTGCTTCGTCTTTCGGGGTGCTGTCGTTCATGCCGGGGCGGGTTGGCTCGACATAGGCGCCACCACAGTACGGGCCGGTCTCGGCCAGTTGTGCAGGGGTCAGCTTGTCACGGGGTACCCAGTCAAGATGGCTGTAATCGGCGCTACGCGATTTCAGTACACGGCCTTTGCTTTCAGTGACGAGCATCGGGCCTTTGCCCGGCTCTTCAGCCGCTTCGGCAGCGGGTGCCGAGGTTTCGTCGGTCGAGCTGACGGCGGCGCCTGGGTGCACAGGACGTGGAGGCAAGTTGGCAGTAGTGGTCTTGGGCTTGCAGTCCCAACCGCCGGCAGCAGACACTTGACAGTCGAACTGTTCTGCGGCGACCACATACGACGTCGCCAGAGGTTGCATGGCCAGCAAGCCGCCGGTAACCAGCAACGGGAATTTTTTACGAAACGCGGGGGATTTCAATGCCATCTTATTAGTCCGGGCTTCCTGCGTGCCATCTGCCCGCGTGTGGGGCCGCACGCCTCTCGATGGTCTGAAAAAGATGCTGGATAATAAAGCATGACCCGCTTGACGGCTAGGGCCGTCGGAGACCCTTGTAATGCCCGATCACGATGTACGCCTGCAACACTTGAATGTCTGGCTCGATGAACAACTGGCAAATCTGTTCCAGGCCCAGGGCTGGGGCGAGGTGCCGCAAGGCAGCCTGACTGCCGCCAGCAGCGATGCCAGCTTCCGCCGCTACTTTCGCTGGGAAGCCAATGGCCGCAGTTTTATCGTCATGGACGCACCGCCGCCCCAGGAAAACTGCAAGCCCTTCGTGGATATCGATCATTTGCTGGCCAGTGCCGGCATCCATGTCCCGAACATTTATGCGCAGGATCTGCAGCGTGGCTTTCTGCTGCTCAGTGATATGGGCAAGCAGACTTACCTGGATGTCATTGATGCCGACAATGCCGACACCTTGTTCAATGATGCGGTTGACGCACTGTTAGCGTTCCAGCGGTTACCCATGACGGCGCCATTGCCCAGCTATGACGTCGCGCTGCTGCGCCGCGAACTGGAGTTGTTCCCTGAGTGGTACGTGGGGCGGGAACTGGGGCTTGCCTTCAGCGAGGCGCAACACGCGGCCTGGCAGCGTGTGAGCGGTCTATTGATCGACAGTGCGCTGGATCAGCCTAAGGTACTGGTGCACCGCGACTATATGCCGCGCAACCTGATGCTCAGTACCCCGAACCCGGGCGTGCTGGATTTTCAGGATGCCGTGTATGGCCCGGTCACCTATGACATCACCTGCCTGTTCAAAGATGCGTTTCTGAGCTGGCCAGAGGCCCGCGTAGCCGGTTGGTTGCGTGATTACTGGCAGCGTGCGCAAGCCCGGGGCATCCCTGTGCAAGGCGACTTTGACAGTTTCCACCGTGCCAGTGACCTGATGGGCGTGCAGCGCCACCTGAAGGTGATCGGCATTTTCGCGCGGATCTGCCACCGCGATGGCAAACCACGCTACCTGGGTGATGTGCCGCGTTTCTTTGCTTATATAGATGCAGTGGTTGCCCGTCGTCCGGAGCTTGCTGAACTCGGTGAGTTGATCACGCAGTTGCAGCAGGCAGCCGGAGTGCGGTCATGAAGGCAATGATCCTGGCTGCGGGAAAAGGCGAGCGCATGCGGCCGCTGACGCTGCATACCCCAAAGCCCTTGGTGCCAGTGGCGGGGGTGCCGTTGATCGAGTATCACCTGAAGGCACTGGCTGCCGCCGGGTTCAAGGATGTCGTGATCAATCACGCCTGGCTTGGCCAGCAGATTGAAGACTACCTGGGTGACGGTGCGCAGTGGGGGCTTAGCATTCAGTACTCGGCGGAAGGTGAACCACTGGAAACCGGCGGGGGTATCTACAAGGCGTTGCCACTACTGGGTGATGCGCCGTTTGCGCTGGTTAACGGCGATATCTGGACCGAGTTTGACTTCTCCCGCTTGCGTCAGCCCTTGGCGGGTTTGGCGCATTTGGTGCTGGTGGATAACCCCGGGCATCACGGCAAGGGTGATTTTCGTTTGGTCGATGGCCGGGTGCTCGACGCCGAGGCGGGGGCTGACACCCTGACCTACAGCGGTATTGCCGTGCTTGATCCGGCACTTTTTGCCGACTGCCAGCCAGGCGCCTTCAAACTGGCGCCGCTGTTGCGCCAGGCGATGACAACGGGGCAGGTGAGCGGCGAGCACTTCGCTGGCCATTGGGTGGATGTGGGCACGCTTGAGCGTCTTGCCGATGTCGAACGCATCATGACTGGCGAGCGCCGCTGAGATGTTGTGGCCGAGCACAGTGATTGGTGCTGGGGCGGGTTTCGCCATTGCCAGCATTCCTGGGGCCTTGCTGGGGGCGTTACTTGGTCAGGCGATGGACCGCCGTCTGCAGTTGCATAGCTGGGCGCACGTGCGTGAGCGCATGGGTGGTCGCCCCGTGTTGCGTGACGATGAGGTGTTGTTCCTGCTGTTGGGGCGGTTGGCCAAGAGTGACGGCCGAGTGGTGGAGGGGCACATTCAGCAGGCACGGCAGGAAATGCAGCGCCTGGAAATGAGCGATCCGGCGCGGCGCCGGGCGATTGCGGCGTTCAACCGGGGCAAGAACGGACGGGAGCGGCTCGGGCGCTATCTGCGTCGCCTCAAACAGCAACCGCATGCTGCCGAAGGGGTTTTGCGTGCGTGTCTGCGGATGGTCTGGGCCGATGGCCGGGCGAGCCCTCATGAACGTGAGTTGATTGTGCAATGGGGGCAGGCGTTGGGCTGGTCAGCCGCCAAGGTGAAGGCCTTGACGCAGGACTATGAACCTCAGAAAGCCGCGCTGGGCAGTGCCACCCTGGCGTATCCGGATGCGCTGAAGTTGCTGGGTGTCGAGGTGGGCGCAGCGCCTGAGCAGATCAAGCGTGCTTATCGGCGCTTGTTGAGCCGTCACCACCCCGACAAATTAGTGGGTAGTGGCGCGAGCCCTGAGCGTGTGCGGGAGGCGACCGAGTACACCCGTGATCTGCATCAGGCTTACTCGGTCATCCGCACGCGGCAGGGATTTTAGTTGTCCTGGCTGGGGCTCAACCAGCCACGGACCCGGCGAAACAGGTTTTCCTGTTCGGCGTTGCGGTTACCGGGCATGGCAGTGAGGACCACTTGGTGGTAGTTGCTGCCTTTTAGCCGTTTGCTGGCTTGTAGTCGCTGCTCGGCCGCCTTTCGGGCTCGTGGCTGGTTGTAGTAGAAATCGGCCGTCGGCAGCTTCAGCCCCGGTGCCAGGGCCGTCAGGTTCTGGTCCGCAGTGGCCGGTGTTTGTGCTTCGACCATCACAAGTTTTTGTACCTGCGCCGGTTGGCGTTCATTCAGGTAGCGAGCAGCCCAGTAGGCCCCCGTGCCATGTCCGAGCAGTACAATGCTACGGGCATTCTGTTGCTGCGCGTAAGCGACGGCCGCATCCAGGCGAGCAAAAATCCGTTCGGCATCGGCGTTGCTTTGAGCTTCCGGCGTTTGTGCCGGTTCGCTGTTATCGGCACTTTCGCCTTCGGCGGCCGTGGCTTGTTCAACGCTGGCATTGGCGTCGGCAGGTGTGTCTTTGGCCGGTGCCTGCTGGCCTTCTGCGCTGGGCTCTGCGGGCTTGGCCGGTGGTTCGGCCCTGGGTTGCGGGCTGTCAGCCAGCAGGTCGGGCAGGCTCAGGCTAAGGCTGTGCCAACCGGCATCCGGAAATTTGCGCCGTAGTGGGCCAACAGCCTTTGGCCAGTCTGCGGTTTCGCCGGCACCCGCAAGAATGATCAATGCTCCTTCCGGGTCGCCGCTATTGGCGGGCTTCCAGAGGGCCAGAAAGCTCTCGCTGCCGGCTTGCAGGGTTTGTTGTTCTTCTTTTGGGGCTTGGCGCTCAAGTGCCAAGGCATCGTCCTGGCTGCGTTCATTCAGGGCTTGGCGCTGCACAGGCGCGGGCTGTGCCTCTTTCGCCGGCTCTGGCGTTTCGCCATCTGCGGCGTGTAGGGTACAAGGTAGTATCAAGGACAGGCATAACGCAGGAAGCGTTGTGCGATTCAGTGGGAACATGGATCTATCCAGGCCAGATTATTACCGGCAGCCTAAAGGTATTTGTCCGGGACGGCCATGCTCTGAGGCCGTCCGTTCTATGACGAGATTCAAGATGAAGCGTTTGCGCTGCTTGTGGTTTATCGGCTGTTTTTGTCTGCCCTTTATCGTGTGGGCCGCACCGGCATCGACAACGCCGCCGCTGCAGCTGGATCCGGCTCAACAGCAGTGGCTGGACGAACATCGCAGCCTGCGTGTGGGTTTGGTACTGCAAGCCCCTTATGCTCAGTTCGACCGCAGACTTCAGCAGCTTTCGGGGGTTAATGTCGAGTTGATGAACTGGCTTGGCAAGCGCTTGGGGCTGGACCTGACATGGCGTAACTATCCTGACCAGTCGGCGCTTGAGCACGCGCTGGTGGGCGGCGAAATCGATATGGCCCCCGGCTTGACCCAAACGCCAGCGGGCTTGCGCTTATGGTTGTTCAGCGACCCGTACATGCGTGTGCCGCAGTTGATTGTCGGCCCGCGTAATGGTGCCGTAGCGGTGGACCTGGAAAAGCTCAGCAGTACGGACCGCGTGGCTGTGCGCATGCCCAGTGCGGTGGCCGATTATTTGCGCAGCACCTATCCCAATTTGAATGTGCAAGGTGTACCACTGGAGCGCCAGGCTCTACAGCTGTTGCTCACTGAACAGGCACGCTACGCGGTGGTGGATGAAGCCCAGCTCAGCCGTCTGTCTCGCGAGAACGAATTCAGCGAGCTGGCGGTGGTCGGTGATATTGGCTTGCCGCAGTTGCTGCGTATCGGCTCGCGACGTGACTGGCCGCAGTTGGCGGAAATACTTGAGCGGGGGCTGCAGGCGATTCCGCCCAAAGACCTCGAGAAACTGCACAACCGTTGGCTGCAGCCCAAGTACCCGCGCCTGAGCGAGTCGCCGGGTTTCTGGCAAAACCTGAGCCTGCTGCTGCTGGCGTTGCTGCTGAGCGCCATGGCCATCGTGCTCTGGCAGCGGCGTCAACAGCATGCGCTGGAACATAGCCTGCTCGCCGCGCGCGACAATATTGCCCAGCGTTTGGCGCGAGAACAGGCGCTGCGTTTGAGCCAGTTTTCGATTGATCAAAGTACCGTCGGCATTCTGTGGGTCAACTGGGACAGCCATGTACGTTATGCCAACCGCGCGGCTGAAGCGATGCTCGGTTATGCGCCGGGGCAGGTGGTGGAACGCCCATTGATCGACTTCGAGCCCAATCTGCACATGGATCGCTGGTTGACGCTGTGGAAGCGTGCGCGTTCCTGTGACGAAGCGGCGCAACGCTTTGAAACCGAATGCCTGCGCGCTGATGGCCGACTGTTGCCGGTGGATGTTTCGCTGAGCTTCCTGCGTTTTCGTGATGCCGAGTACCTGGTGGTGTTCCTGACCGATGTCACCGAGCGTCGCCGTGCATTGGCGGCGCAACAGGAAAGCGAGGCACGGCTCAAGGGGATTGCCGCCAACGTCCCGGGCCTGGTGTTTCGCCTGGAGCGGGATCCGCCTGTTGGTCTCTTGGAGTTCCCCTACATCAGTGAGGGCAGTGAGGCACTCGTTGGCTATACGCCGGCTGAAATCCAGCGCCCGCATATGGGCTTGCGCAGCCTGGTTCATCCGGATGACCGTGCCCATTATCATCAGGTCCAGGACCGAGCACTTGAGACTGACAGTGACTGGGCCTGGCAGGGGCGAATCGTTACGCGTCAGGGCGACATACGCTGGGCGGACATCAAGGCCACCGCGCGGGCACTGGGCGATGGGCGTGTGGTCTGGGACGGCATCGTGTGGGACATCACCCAGAGCAAGGTGATCGAACTGGAGTTGGCGCGCTCGCAGGAGCAATTGCGTGAGCTGTCGGCGCACCTGGAAAGCGTCCGGGAGGAAGAGAAGGCCCGCATCGCCCGCGAGGTGCATGACGAACTGGGCCAAATGCTCACCGTACTGAAACTGGAGACATCGATGTGCGAGCTTGCTTATGCCGACCTCGACCCCGGCTTGAATGAACGCTTGGCGAGCATGAAACGCCTGATTGCCCAGCTCTTTCAACTGGTGCGCGATGTAGCGACGGCATTGCGCCCGCCGATCCTCGACGCCGGGATCGCATCGGCAATCGAATGGCAGGCGCGTCGCTTTGAGGCGCGTACGCAGATTCCTTGCCTGGTGGAGGTGCCGGAAAACCTGCCGCCCTTGAGCGATGCCAAGGCCATAGGGTTGTTCCGTATCTTGCAGGAGGCGTTGACCAATGTGATGCGCCACGCTCAGGCGCATACTGTAGAGATAAGCCTGACCGAAGATGAGCAGCAGCTATGCCTGACCATCAGTGATGACGGTATTGGTTTCGCCATGCACGATAGTCGCCCGAGTTCCTTCGGGCTGGTTGGTATGCGCGAGCGGGTGCTGATGCTGGGCGGCACCATGACACTCAACAGTGAACCGGGCGAGGGCACCAGCCTGAGCGTGCGGATTCCCTTGGATTAACACAGGAGCAGGGCCGTGATACGAGTACTGGTTGCTGAAGACCACACCATTGTGCGCGAAGGCATCAAACAATTGATCGGCCTGGCCAAGGACATGCAGGTGGTGGGCGAGGCCGCCAATGGCGAGCAGCTACTCGATACCTTGCGTCATACCGAGTGCGAAGTGGTGTTACTGGACATCTCGATGCCAGGCGTCAATGGTCTTGAGGCGATCCCGCGTATCCGGGCGCTGAACAACCCGCCGTCGATCCTGGTGCTGTCGATGCATGACGAAGCACAGATGGCTGCACGGGCGCTTAAGATTGGCGCCGCCGGCTATGCAACCAAGGACAGTGACCCTGCCTTGTTGCTGACGGCGATTCGCCGGGTGTCTTCAGGGGGGCGTTACATTGATCCGGATCTGGCAGACCGAATGGTCTTTGAGGTAGGCCTGACGGACGCTCGCCCCCTGCACTCGCTGCTATCCGAACGTGAGTTTTCGGTCTTCGAGCGCCTGGCCCAAGGTGCCAATGTCAACGACATTGCCCAGCAACTGGCCCTGAGCAACAAGACCATCAGCACGCACAAGGCGCGGCTGATGCAGAAGCTCAACGTCAACTCGCTGGCTGAGCTGGTGAAGTACGCCATGGAGCACAAGCTGCTCTGACTGTTCTGAATACGACACCTTGCGTCGGCCCGTCGGGCCCTTCCCACGCTGTCCTGCCGGGGGCGGCATTGGTTGGGGGGCTCCAGTAGCGTCGGCGGATATCTAAAAACGCCATCCTTGTAGGGCAATCCCTACAACAACCCTTCCACCCGGCTGATGTCAATCTCTCTCCACCCCCGATTTGCGCTGCCTTTTGCCTTCACTAGGCTTGTGCTACGGCAGTCATCCAACAAAAAGGTACGGGTATGAGTGAGGTGAATTCGAGCGCTGCAACCGGCGAAGTGCTGGTCAGCTTCCGTGGTGTGCAGAAGAGCTACGATGGCGAGTCGCTAATCGTCAAAGACCTCAATCTGGACATTCGCAAAGGCGAGTTTCTCACCTTGTTGGGGCCTTCGGGCTCGGGCAAGACTACCAGCCTGATGATGTTGGCTGGCTTTGAGACCCCGACCGCTGGCGAGATCCAACTGGCGGGTCGCTCGATCAATAATGTACCGCCGCATAAACGTGACATCGGCATGGTGTTCCAGAACTATGCACTGTTCCCGCACATGACCGTTGCCGAGAACCTGGCGTTCCCGCTGACCGTGCGCGGCCTGAGCAAGACCGACATCAGTGAGCGGGTCAAGCGGGTGCTGAACATGGTTCAGCTCGATGCCTTCGCCCAGCGTTATCCGGGCCAGCTCTCCGGTGGTCAGCAGCAGCGTGTGGCCTTGGCCCGGGCGCTGGTGTTCGAGCCACAGCTGGTTCTGATGGACGAACCGCTCGGCGCGCTGGACAAGCAGCTGCGTGAACACATGCAGATGGAAATCAAACACCTGCACCAACGCCTTGGCGTGACCGTGGTGTATGTGACCCACGACCAAGGTGAAGCCTTGACCATGTCGGATCGGGTGGCGGTGTTCCATCAAGGCGAGATTCAGCAGATCGCCGACCCACGCACCCTCTACGAAGAGCCGAAGAACACCTTCGTTGCCAACTTCATCGGTGAGAACAACCGTATCAATGGCCGTTTGCTCAGCCAGAGCGGTGACCGTTGCCAGGTGCAACTGGCGCGTGGCGAGAAGATTGAGGCGCTGGCGGTCAACGTCGGTCAGCCGGGCGAGCCTGTAACCCTTTCGATTCGCCCTGAGCGCGTGCGCCTCAACGGCCATAGCGAACATTGCGTCAACCGTTTCTCCGGCCGCGTGGCCGAATTCGTCTACCTGGGTGACCACGTAAGGGTGCGCCTGGAAGTCTGCGGCAAGGCCGATTTCTTCGTGAAGCAGCCGATTGCCGAACTCGACCCAGCCCTGGCTGTGGGCGATGTGGTACCGCTGGGCTGGGAGGTCGAGCACGGTCGCGCGCTCGATCCGATCCTGGAAGCCCATTGAGGTTTGCTTCACCAACCCTGCACTGTGGAGAGAATAATAATGCTCAAGCACTTGAAGTTGACCGCCCTTTCTTTGGGCCTGTTCGCAGCAACCCAGGCCATGGCGGCGGCCGATCTGACTGTGATTTCCTTTGGGGGCGCGAATAAGGCAGCCCAGACCAAGGCGTTCTACGAGCCTTGGGAAAAGGCTGGCAACGGCAAGATTGTTGCGGGTGAGTACAACGGCGAGATGGCCAAGGTCAAAGCCATGGTCGACACCAAAAGCGTGTCCTGGAACCTGGTCGAAGTCGAATCGCCAGAGCTGGCGCGTGGTTGCGACGAAGGCATGTTCGAGGAGCTCGACCCGGCGCTGTTCGGTGATGAGTCCGACTATGTTCCCGGTGCCATTCAGCCGTGCGGTGTAGGTTTCTTCGTGTGGTCCACGGTGATGGCCTACAACGCCGACAAACTGAAATCTGCGCCAACCAGCTGGGCCGATTTCTGGGATACCAAGAAATTCCCGGGCAAGCGTGGCCTGCGCAAGGGCGCCAAGTACACCTTGGAATTCGCCTTGATGGCCGACGGTGTCGCGCCGAAGGAAGTCTACAAAGTGCTGGCGACCAAGGAAGGCCAGGATCGCGCCTTCAAGAAGCTTGATGAACTCAAGCCAAGCATCCAGTGGTGGGAAGCCGGTGCTCAACCACCGCAGTACCTGGCCTCGGGTGACGTGGTCATGAGCTCGGCCTACAACGGTCGTATCGCCGCCGTTCAGAAAGAAAGCAACCTGAAGGTGGTGTGGAACGGCGGTATCTACGACTTCGACGCTTGGGCCATTCCAAAGGGTGCCAAAAACCTTGAAGAGGCGAAGAAGTTCATCGCCTATTCGGTCAAGCCAGAGCAGCAGAAGACCTACTCCGAAAACATCGCTTACGGTCCGGCGAATTCGAAAGCTGTCGCCCTGTTGTCTGACAGCATCAAGAAAGACATGCCGACCACCCCGGAAAACATCGCCAATCAGGTGCAAATCGACGTGGCGTTCTGGGCCGACAATAGCGAGCAACTGGAGCAACGCTTCAACGCGTGGGCAGCCAAGTAAGCCGTGCTGATGGCGCGTCACCCTTCCGGTGACGCGCCTTTTGATCAAGTTTTTCGGAGTTCGCTATGGCCATCGCAGTGCCCCTGAACGAAGGCACCGGTCCTTCCCTCAAGCGTCGCCTGGCGCATGCCGAGCGGGTCAACCGCTGGAAGGCGCAGGCATTGATCGCACCTCTGGCAGTGTTTCTGCTGCTGGTGTTTCTGGTGCCTATCGCTGCGCTGTTGTACAAGAGTGTCGGTAACCCTGAGGTGGTCAGCGGCTTGCCGCGTACCGTCGTTGCGGTCAGCGAGTGGGATGGCAAGAGCCTGCCGGCCGAGCCGGTGTACAAGGCATTGGCCGACGATCTCGCCGAATCGCGCAAGAACCAGACCTTGGGCGACCTGTCCAAGCGTTTGAACATGGAGCTGGCTGGCTACCGTAGCCTGTTGGCCAAGACTGCCCGTGCCCTTCCGTTCAAGGCCGAGCCGGCTTCTTATAAAGAAGCGCTGCAGGAGTTGGACGAGCGTTGGGGCGACCCCGCCTACTGGCAGGCGATTCGCCGTAACACCAGTAGTATCACCCCGTTCTACCTGTTGGCTTCCCTGGACCATCGTATCGACGATCTGGGCGAGCTGGCCCCGGCTACCCCTGACCAGGCGATCTACCTGGACATTTTCGCCCGTACCCTGTGGATGGGCTTCGTCATCACTGGCATCTGTCTGCTGTTGGCCTATCCGTTGGCGTATCTGCTTGCCAACCTGCCAACCCGCCAGAGCAACCTGCTGATGATCCTGGTGCTGTTGCCGTTCTGGACCTCGATCCTGGTGCGTGTTGCCGCCTGGATCGTGCTGTTGCAGTCTGGTGGTTTGATCAACAGCGCACTGATGGCGATCGGCATCATCGACAAACCACTGGAGTTGGTGTTCAACCGGACCGGTGTGTACATCTCCATGGTGCATATCCTGCTGCCGTTCATGATCCTGCCGATTTACAGCGTGATGAAGGGCATTTCGCCGACTTACATGCGTGCAGCCATCTCGCTGGGTTGCCATCCTTTCGCCAGCTTCTGGCGGGTGTACTTCCCACAAACCTATGCGGGCGTTGGCGCAGGCTGCCTGTTGGTGTTCATCCTGGCGATCGGTTACTACATCACCCCGGCGTTGCTGGGTAGCCCGAACGACCAGATGGTCAGCTACTTCGTCGCCTTCTACACCAACACCAGTATCAACTGGGGTATGGCCACGGCGCTGGGCGGTTTGCTGTTGCTTGCCACCGTGCTGTTGTACTTGATCTATAGCTGGCTGGTCGGTTCAAGCCGCCGTCGTCTGAGCTGAGGAGCCTTTCCATGTTGAGTCCTTACATGTCGCCTATCGAGCGGGTCTGGTTCTACAGCTTGCGTATCCTCTGCGGGCTGATCCTGCTGTTCCTGGTGTTGCCGGTGCTGGTCATCATTCCACTGTCATTCAACTCGGGCAGTTTTCTGGTCTACCCGCTGCAGGGCTTCTCGCTGCACTGGTATCAGGACTTCTTCGCTTCGGCGGAGTGGATGCGCGCACTGAAGAACAGCATCATCGTTGCGCCAGCGGCCATGGTGCTGGCAATGGTCTTCGGTACGTTGGCCTCGATTGGCCTGACCCGTGGCGACTTCCCTGGTAAATCGCTGGTGATGGCATTGGTGATTTCGCCGATGGTGGTGCCGGTGGTGATCATCGGTGTGGCCAGCTACCTGTTCTTCGCACCGCTGGGCATGGGAAACAGCTTCATTTCGCTGATCCTGGTGCATGCCGTGCTGGGTGTGCCGTTTGTGATCATCACGGTTTCGGCAACCCTGCAGGGCTTCAACCATAACCTGGTGCGTGCAGCGGCCAGCCTGGGTGCATCGCCATTGACAGCGTTCCGCCGTGTGACCCTGCCATTGATTGCACCTGGCGTCATTTCCGGAGCCTTGTTCGCCTTTGCGACCTCGTTCGACGAAGTGGTGGTCACCCTGTTCCTTGCTGGCCCGCAGCAGGCGACCTTGCCACGGCAAATGTTCAGCGGTATCCGTGAGAACCTGAGCCCGACCATTGCGGCGGCCGCGACCTTGCTGATTGCATTCTCGGTGCTCCTGCTGCTGACCCTGGAATGGTTGCGTGGGCGTAGCGAAAAACTGCGCACCCAGCAGCCGGCTTGATGCCTGTGCCCCTCAGGTGCAAAACCTGGGGGGCACGCCTTGGTACCTGTTTGTCGCTGTGATTGATACCGGTCAGCCCTTGGCCGGTCGCTTGAGCTACAATGCGCACCACCGTGATTTCTGCCCTACAGGTGCGCCATGCAGCCCTACGCTATTGCCCCCTCCATTCTCTCTGCCGATTTCGCTCGCCTGGGCGAGGAAGTCGACAATGTGCTGGAGGCCGGAGCCGACATCGTTCACTTCGATGTCATGGATAACCACTACGTCCCCAACCTGACTATCGGCCCGATGGTCTGCAGTGCGCTGCGCAAGTATGGCGTCACCGCGCCGATCGACGTGCACCTGATGGTCAGCCCGGTAGATCGCATCATTGGCGATTTCATTGAAGCCGGTGCGACGTACATCACTTTCCACCCAGAAGCTTCCCAGCACATCGACCGCTCGCTGCAACTGATCCGTGATGGTGGCTGCAAGGCGGGCCTGGTGTTCAACCCGGCAACATCGCTCGATGCCTTGAAGTACGTCATGGACAAGGTCGACATGGTCCTGTTGATGAGCGTTAACCCAGGCTTTGGTGGGCAGAAGTTCATTCCCGGCACCCTCGACAAGCTGCGTGAGGCTCGCGCGCTGATCCAGGCCAGTGGTCGCGATATCCGTCTGGAAATCGATGGCGGCGTCAACGTCAACAACATCCGCGAGATCGCTGCTGCTGGCGCTGACACCTTTGTTGCGGGCTCTGCGATCTTCAATGCGCCGGACTACCGCGAAGTCATCGCCAAAATGCATGCTGAACTGGCTTTGGCACGGCCATGAGTGGTTTCGAGCAGCTGTTCCCGGGCAGCCTTCCCAGGCTGGTAATGTTCGATCTGGATGGCACGCTGATCGACTCCGTACCGGACCTGGCGGTCGCTGTGGACCAGATGCTGCTCGAAATGGGCCGTCGTCCGGTTGGCCTTGAGGCTGTACGCCAATGGGTCGGTAACGGCGCTGCGGTACTGGTACGCCGCGCCTTGGCCGGTGGCCTGGATCACTCCGCCGTCGATGAAGACGAGGCGGAGAAGGGCCTGGAGATTTTCATGCAGGCCTATGCTGAAAACCATGCGCTGTCGGCGGTTTACCCTGGCGTGAAGGATACGCTGCGTTGGTTGCGCAAGCAGGGCGTGGAAATGGCTCTGATCACCAACAAGCCTGAACGCTTTGTTGGCCCGTTACTGGACCAGATGAAAATCGGCCGTTATTTTCGCTGGATCATCGGCGGCGATACCTTGCCGCAGCAGAAGCCAGACCCGGCAGCGCTGATGTTCGTTATGAAAATGGCGAATGTGCCGCCAGAAAACGCGCTGTTTGTCGGTGATTCGCGCAGCGATGTGCTGGCGGCGAAGGCTGCTGGCGTCAAGTGTGTTGCACTCAGCTATGGCTATAACCATGGTCGTCCGATAGCCGAGGAGTCACCCACATTGGTGATTGATGACCTTCGTGCACTCTTGCCTGGTTGCTTAGAAGCAGACACTGAGCTAATGTCGGACGTTCAATCCCCCCCTGATAGAGATTCCATCGTGGTGGTCACCTGCAAACTCTGGATGAAAGTCATCAAGGCACTGGCCCGTTGGCGTTGGCGCGCCTGACTTCTATCTAGCCGGCTTGGCCCGGCACGTTTGCTTGCCCGACCCATAGCTCCTTGCCACGAGGCTATCATGACCCGCGAAGAATTCCTGCGCCTGGCCGCAGCCGGCTACAACCGCATTCCGCTTGCCTGCGAAACCCTGGCCGACTTCGATACGCCGCTGTCCATTTACCTGAAGCTGGCCGACCAGCCCAACTCCTACCTGCTCGAATCCGTGCAGGGCGGGGAAAAATGGGGGCGTTATTCCATCATTGGCTTGCCGTGCCGCACGGTGTTGCGTGTGCATGACTATCAGGTTCGCATCAGCCATGACGGTGTAGAAGTCGAGCAGCATGATGTCGACGATCCGTTGGCATTCGTCGAGGCCTTCAAAGATCGCTACAAGGTGCCAACGATCGCTGGTCTGCCGCGTTTCGACGGCGGTCTGGTGGGGTACTTTGGCTATGACTGCGTGCGCTATGTGGAAAAGCGCCTGGGCAAATGCCCGAATCCAGACCCGTTGGGTGTGCCGGATATTTTGCTGATGGTTTCTGATGCCGTCGTGGTGTTCGACAACCTGGCCAGCAAGATCCATGCAATCGTGCTGGTCGACCCGGCGCAGGAAAACGCCTACGAAGAAGGTCAGGCGCGCCTCGAGCAATTACTCGAGCAACTGCGTCAGCCGATCACGCCGCGCCGTGGCCTGGATTTCAAGGGGTTGCAGGCTGCCGAGCCCGCATTCCGCTCCAGTTTCACGCAGGACGACTACGAGCGTGCTGTCGATACCATCAAGGAGTACATCCTGGCGGGCGACTGCATGCAGGTTGTGCCGTCGCAGCGTATGTCCATTGATTTCAGTGCCGCGCCTATCGACCTGTACCGTGCGCTGCGCTGCTTCAACCCGACGCCGTACATGTACTTCTTCAACTTTGGCGACTTCCACGTCGTTGGCAGTTCGCCGGAAGTACTGGTGCGCGTCGAGGACAACCTGGTCACCGTACGTCCAATCGCCGGTACTCGTCCACGCGGTGCAACCGAAGAAGCCGACCGTGCCCTGGAAGAAGACCTGCTGTCCGATGACAAGGAAATCGCCGAGCACCTGATGCTGATTGATCTGGGGCGTAACGACACCGGTCGGGTATCCGAAACCGGCTCGGTCAAGGTCACCGAGAAAATGGTGATCGAGCGCTACTCCAATGTGATGCATATTGTCTCTAACGTTACTGGTCAACTGAAGGAAGGTCTTTCGGCCATGGATGCGCTACGCGCGATTCTTCCGGCGGGTACCTTGTCGGGTGCGCCGAAGATCCGTGCGATGGAGATCATCGATGAGCTGGAGCCGGTAAAGCGCGGCGTGTATGGCGGTGCGGTCGGTTACCTCGCCTGGAACGGCAACATGGATACCGCCATCGCGATCCGCACGGCGGTGATCAAGGACGGCGAGTTGCATGTCCAGGCCGGTGGCGGCATCGTCGCCGACTCGGTGCCCGCGCTGGAGTGGGAAGAAACCATCAACAAGCGCCGCGCGATGTTCCGGGCCGTAGCCTTGGCCGAGCAGACGCCACGCCAGTGAAGATGGCGCCTTTTCGGCGCAAGACAGGTATTCAGAGTCAGCAGACTCAAGAGGTTGACCAGATGTTACTGATGATCGACAACTACGACTCCTTCACCTACAACGTCGTGCAGTACCTTGGCGAGTTGGGTGCAGAGGTCAAGGTCATTCGCAATGACGAACTGACCATCGCCCAGATCGAGGCGCTCAAGCCTGAACGCATCGTTGTTTCCCCCGGCCCTTGCACCCCAACTGAAGCGGGTGTGTCGCTGGAGGCAATCAAGTATTTTGCCGGGAAACTGCCCATTCTCGGTGTCTGCCTGGGCCACCAGTCCATCGGCCAGGCCTTTGGCGGGGACGTGGTGCGTGCCCGTCAGGTGATGCACGGCAAAACCAGCCCTGTGTTCCACCGCGACCTCGGCGTATTTGCGGGCCTGAACAATCCGCTCACCGTAACCCGCTACCACTCGCTGGTGGTCAAGCGCGAAACCTTGCCGGAGTGTCTTGAGGTCACCGCCTGGACTGCGCTGGCAGATGGTTCTGTCGATGAAATCATGGGCCTGCGGCACAAGACGCTGAACATCGAAGGGGTGCAGTTCCACCCTGAGTCGATCCTCACTGAACAGGGCCACGAGCTGTTCGCCAACTTCCTCAAGCAGAGCGGCGGCCACCGCTAAGGATCGAACATGGATATCAAGAGCGCGCTGGCCCGTATCGTCAGTCAGTTGGACCTCTCCACCGATGAAATGCGCGACGTCATGCGTCAGATCATGACCGGCCAATGCACCGAAGCGCAGATCGGCGCTTTCATGATGGGGCTGCGCATGAAGAGCGAGAGCATTGACGAAATCGTCGGTGCCGTCTCGGCGATGCGTGAGCTGGCGGATAAAGTTGAACTCAACACCCTTGCCGGTGTTGTCGATGTCGTCGGCACCGGCGGCGACGGCGCGAACATCTTTAATGTCTCTACTGCCTCGTCATTTGTGGTGGCAGCGGCGGGTTGCACGGTTGCCAAGCATGGTAACCGTGCCGTTTCGGGCAAGAGTGGCAGTGCCGACCTGCTTGAGGCCGCCGGTATCTACCTGAACCTGACCCCGGTTCAAGTGGCTCGTTGCATTGACAGCGTTGGTATCGGCTTCATGTTTGCCCAGTCGCACCATGGGGCAATGAAGCACGCTGCCGGCCCTCGCCGTGATCTGGGGTTGCGCACCCTGTTCAACATGATTGGCCCGCTGACGAATCCTGCCGGCGTGAAGCACCAGGTGGTCGGTGTGTTTAGTCAAGCGCTGTGCCGGCCGTTGGCCGAAGTGCTGCAACGCTTGGGCAGCAAACATGTACTGGTGGTGCATTCAAAGGACGGTCTGGACGAGTTCAGCCTGGCCGCGCCGACCTTTGTGGCGGAATTGAAGAACGACCAGATTACCGAGTATTGGGTCGAGCCTGAAGACCTTGGCATGAAAAGCCAGAGTCTGCATGGGCTGTCGGTTGAAAGCCCGGCGGCTTCGCTGGAGCTGATTCGCGATGCCTTGGGCCGACGCAAGACTGAAAACGGTCAGAAGGCTGCAGAAATGATCGTGCTTAATGCGGGCGCAGCACTGTACGCCGCAGACCACGCCTCTTCGCTCAAAGAGGGCGTCGCGTTGGCACATGATGCGCTGCACACCGGTCTTGCCCGCGAAAAACTTGAGGAGCTGGGTGCGTTTACCGCTGTATTCAAGCAGGAGAATGAAGGATGAGTGTGCCGACGGTTCTGGAAAAAATCCTCGCGCGCAAGGTCGAAGAAGTCGCTGAGCGCAGTGCCCGGGTGAGCCTGGCCGAACTTGAGCGTCTGGCGGCCAGCGCCGATGCGCCTCGTGGTTTTGCCAAGGCGCTGATCGAGCAGGCGGCACGCAAGCAGCCAGCGGTTATTGCTGAAATCAAGAAAGCTTCGCCGAGCAAGGGTGTCATTCGCGAGCACTTCGTTCCGGCCGACATCGCGGTCAGTTACCAGAAGGGTGGGGCAACCTGCCTGTCGGTACTGACCGACATCGACTACTTCCAGGGCGCTGATGTGTATTTGCAGCAGGCCCGAGCGGCTTGTGCCTTGCCCGTTATCCGCAAGGATTTCATGATCGATCCTTACCAGATCGTCGAAGCGCGAGCCCTGGGTGCTGACTGCGTACTGCTGATCGTTTCCGCGTTGGACGACGTGAAGATGGCTGAGCTGGCGGCCACTGCCAAAGGTGTCGGCCTCGATGTATTGGTCGAAGTGCATGATGGTGATGAGCTCGATCGGGCATTGAGCGTCCTTGATACCCCGCTGGTTGGTGTCAACAACCGTAACCTGCACACCTTTGAGGTGAGCCTGGAAACGACGCTCGACCTGTTGCCACGCATTCCGCGTGATCGTCTGGCAATTACTGAAAGCGGCATTCTGACCCGTGCCGACGTCGAGCTGATGGAAGTCAATGAGGTGTATTCCTTCCTGGTCGGCGAAGCGTTCATGCGCGCGGACAATCCAGGTTATGAACTGCAGCGTCTGTTCTTTCCTGAGCGTGTGCCACAGAACCAGGTTCCAGGTCTGGACTGATCAACCCCTGAAGCCGGCGATGCCGGCTTTTTTGTATCGACAAGGTTAATGCGATGAACGATCAACCTGTTGCCGTGACCGTTGAAGCTGGCCTGCGTGCCGAGCAGGATTTGCTGGCCGCTGTGTGTCGAGGTGAGCAAGACCATGGTGTGTTGTTCTGGCGCCCGACTGACCGGGCCTTGGTCATGCCTCGGCGCATGAGTCGCCTGGAGGGCTTCGAGGCGGCCTGTGCGGAACTGGCGATTGCCGGCTGGCCGATATTGTTGCGAGAGACTGGCGGCGAGCCTGTACCGCAATCACCAGCGGTCATCAACATTGCCCTGGTCTATGTTGCGCCGCGCAGTGAGGGTGATCATGGGCGGATCGAAAGCGCCTATGAGCGACTTTGCCAACCCTTGTGCGAGGCCCTGCGTGAGTGGGGCGGGGTTGCTTCGGTCGGAGAGATCGAGGGGGCGTTCTGCGATGGTCGTTACAACGTCAACCTTAATGGTCGCAAACTGGTCGGTACGGCTCAGCGCTGGCGTCAGGGGCTCAATGGCAAGCGGCCTGTCGTGCTGGTGCACGGTGCACTGCTGCTGGATAACGAGCGCGAAACGATGGTCGCCGCAGTGAACCGGTTCAATGAGTGTTGCGAGCTGGAGCAACGTTGTCTGGCCGATAGCCACATTGCCCTGCACGAAGTGGTACCCGAGGCCCCACTGTTTACACAGTTGGCGCAGGCCTATGGCGCGGTGCTTGCGGGTATCGCGAAAGACTAGCGGGTACCGTAGACCACCATGGTCTTGCCCTTGACCTGAACCAGGCTGCGTTCTTCAAGATCCTTTAGCACGCGGCCGACCATCTCCCGTGAGCATCCGACGATCCGGCCGATTTCCTGGCGGGTTATCTTGATCTGCATACCGTCCGGGTGGGTCATTGCGTCGGGTTGCTTGCATAGCTCCAGCAGGCAGCGGGCTACGCGTCCGGTGACGTCGAAAAAGGCCAGGTCGCCTACCTTGCGAGTCGTGTTACGCAGGCGTTGTGCCATCTGGCTGCCGAGCGCGTAGAGAATGTCCGGGTCCTGGCGGGCCAGCTCGCGAAATTTCTCATAGGTGATTTCGGCCACTTCACATTCGCTTTTGGCGCGTACCCAGGCACTGCGTTGCTGTTCTTTGCCCTCGGGTTCAAAGAGCCCAAGTTCACCAAAGAAGTCGCCACTGTTGAGGTAGGCGATGATCATCTCATGGCCTTCATCATCCTCGATCAGGATGGTCACCGAACCCTTGACGATGTACCACAGGGTATGAGCCTCGTCGCCCGCGCAAATGATGTTGCTCTTGGCGGTGAAATGCCGACGCTGACAATGAGCAAGCAACTTGTCGATGTTCTTGATCTTGGCTGGGAGGTTCAAGGCAACCATGGCTGAATTCCGGAAAGAAGCGATGCGTGGACACTTTTGTAAGTAGCCTGGCTTTTGCGCCAGTGATTTGGCGTCAGCTTATCAGACGCGTGTTCCTGTATCGGCACATTTCCTTGAACGCTTAGCTTTTCCGACGTGCCCGCAGGGTCTAAGCTGGCAGCCTTTTTCATGTTTAATGGAGTCCAGGTATGAAGGCGCGTATCCAGTGGGCTGGCGAAGCCATGTTTCTCGGCGAGTCAGGCAGTGGCCATGTGGTGGTCATGGATGGTCCGCCGGAGAGTGGCGGGCGTAATCTGGGCGTTCGGCCGATGGAGATGCTGCTGCTGGGTCTGGGCGGTTGCAGCAACTTCGATGTGGTCAGCATCTTGAAGAAGTCGCGGCAGGCAGTAGAAAGCTGTGAAGCGTTCCTGGAGGCTGAGCGTGCGAGTGAAGACCCCAAGGTATTCACCAAGATACATCTGCGCTTTGTGGTCAAGGGCCGTGGTTTGAAAGAGGCTCAGGTCAAACGTGCGGTTGAGCTGTCTGCCGAGAAGTATTGCTCGGCTTCGATCATGCTGGGGCGTGCGGGTGTCGAGATTACTCACGCCTATGAAATCGTCGAGCTGGGTTGAGTCGACATTCAACTATCATAAAAGCGGCGCACACTCTGGCAGACCGGGCTTCAGGTCTGCATAATGCGCCCCTTTTTCAGGGCTTTGGCCCTGTCTCGGACCTGCTCCGACCAGACAACCAAAATCGCCATCGCGAAGAGGTGTTAACCGTCCTACGCAGGTGCGTCGTTCGCATCTGACGGGCATGCTTGATCACGCGGCCGGGCCGCACACATATAGAGAGTTTTCAACGGTGAAAAGCAAACTCAAGCTCCACGGGTTCAACAACCTGACAAAGACCTTGAGCTTCAACATCTATGATATCTGCTATGCAGAGTCCCCTCAGGACCTGCAGGCCTACGTCGAGTACATCAACCAAGAGTACGACGCCGAACGCCTGACGCAGATTCTCACCGATGTGGTTGATATCATTGGTGCCAATATCCTGAACATTGCCCGTCAGGATTACGAGCCACAAGGCGCCAGCGTGACCATTCTGATCTCTGAACAACCGGTCACCCCGACCGACAGCCAGATCGAAGAGTCGCCGGGCCCATTGCCAGATACCATTCTGGCCCACCTCGACAAGAGCCATATCACTGTTCACACCTACCCGGAAATTCATCCGGTGGATGGCATCGCTACCTTCCGTGTGGATATCGATGTGTCGACCTGCGGGGTTATTTCACCGCTCAAGGCGCTCAACTACCTGATTCACCAGTTCGATTCGGACATCGTGACTGTGGATTACCGTGTGCGCGGTTTCACCCGTGACATCGAAGGGAAGAAGCACTTCATCGATCACGAGATCAACTCGATCCAGAACTACCTCTCTGAAGATACCAAGTCCGCTTACCAGTTGACGGACGTCAATGTGTATCAGGAGAACCTGTTCCACACCAAGATGCTGCTCAAGGACTTCGAACTGGACAACTACCTGTTCGGCGACGCGACCAACAACTTGTCTGCAGAACAGCGCGCGCAGGTGACTGAGCGTGTAAAACACGAAATGCTGGAAATCTTTTACGCTCGCAACATGCCAGCGTAAATTTCCAGGCAAAAAAAGGGGCCCTTGCGAGGGCCCCTTTTTTATTTTCGTCAGTTGCTCCGGTTGTTGCGCTGCATTTAGCGGCGCAATCCGGGCAGAAAATCCACGATGGCAGTTGGCAGCAGGGTACGTAGGGCGGTACTCAAGCGCTCGCGGTGTTTCTGGTAGAACACGCCAAGGCCAATAATCGCGATCCCGATCAGGCTCAGTACCAGCGGGAACAGCAGTGAGTCAGCGAACACATCATAGGACAGGTACCCCAGGTAAGCCGCCACACCCAGTGCCCCGAACACCATGAACACGGGGCGGCGCAGCAAAAGAGCCACGGCCATCAAGCCAAGGTTGATCAGGCAGTACATGGCCTTGCCCCATTCGCTGCCGCTGTCCATCAATGTCAAACCGCCCCAGAAGGCTGCGAGCCCGGCCAGATAGCCCCAGAAGGCATAGTCCTGGCGGCTGCGCCCATCAATCCAGACGCATACCAGCAGCAAACCGAGGCCGAACCACAGCGAGACTTCTCGACGCTGATCCCAACTGAATCCGTCACCGTAGACCCACTCGGTCAGGTCCATTGACATGAACCAGAGGGCGATCGCCATTGGCATCACAATAAACGGGAAGGGCACCAGGCGCAGCATCAGAAGGCCGGCAACCACTGCCGCAACTTCCATCAACAACCACCCACCTTGTACATAGCGGTAGTAGTTCTGGTAGTCACCTTGGCTGTCGTCCATGGGCCAGAAACCGCTAAGGCGTTCGAGTGCGAACACTGCCAACGGCACAATGCTCACCGCCACGGCAGCGAGCAGCCCACCAGGGATTACCTGCCCACTGCGGTGCATGGCCTTGCCGGCCAGGGTGAGCAGGGCGATGTAGCTCAGTGCGACCAGCAGCAGGGCGCTGTCACCGATACTCATCCAGGCTTCGGTCAATAGCCAGCCCATGGCGCCCATGATCAGTAGTGCGCCAAAGTAATAGGCGACATGCGCCAGTTGGAAGCTGGCACGCTCTTGCGGTTGCTGCTTGAGAAAGTCCAGCAGGGCCTGATCCTGGCCTGGCTGGAGAATCCCCGCAGCTACGGCACGGGCAAGATCTTGAGCATCGAAGCGGTCAGCCATGATGGTCACATACGGTAGGTGCTTTTAGTCATGACCTTTGCCATAAGGCTCATCCCGAACTTGATCGGCGCAGGGAAACGGAAGCCCCCAGCGTCCAGCGCGGACTCGGCATGGTGTGCTTCATCGATGCGCATCTGCTCGAGGATAGCCCGTGATTTCTCATCTTCGGCTGGAATCTGCTCCAGGTGCTCATCCAGGTGCCTGCACACTTGATGCTCGGTAGCTGCGACGAACCCCAGGCTGACTTTGTCGCTGATCATCCCGGCCACTGCGCCGATGCCGAATGACATGCCATAGAACAACGGGTTTAGCACACTGGGGTGGCTGCCAAGTTGGCGAATGCGCTGTTCGCACCAGGCCAGGTGATCGATTTCTTCTTCGGCTGCATGTTCCATTGCCTTGCGTACCTGCGGCAGCTTTGCCGTCAGTGCCTGGCCTTGATACAGCGCTTGAGCACAGACCTCGCCGGTATGGTTGATGCGCATCAGGCCCGCTACATGGCGCGTTTGTTCGTCGTCCATGTCACTGTCGGGCTGGATGATCGCCGGAGACGGGCGGGAAGGTTGGCCGCTGAAGGGCAGCAAGGTGCGCATGGCAGTGTCGGCCTGCAGCAACAAGCGGTCGAGCGGTGAGTAGTGACGTTCGGTAGCCATCGGGCACCTCCGCAAGAATGTGCCCGATAGTTTACCCCAATCCAGATGACACGGCTTGCGTTGGATCAGCCCGGCGGCCAGTGCATCTGGCGTTGACCGAGCACGTGCATATGGATGTGGTAGACGGTCTGACCGCCCAGCTCATTGCAGTTCATGACCACGCGAAAACCGTCTTCGCAGCCCAGCTCTTTGGCCAGGCGCTGAGCGGTGAAGAGGATATGGCCAGCCAGGCCTTTGTCTTCTTCGGTCAGGTCATTGAGGGTACGGATAGGCTTTTTCGGGATAACCAGAAAGTGTACGGGGGCCTGTGGTGCGATATCGTGGAAGGCCAGAACCTGGTCGTCCTCGTAGATGATCTTGGCCGGGATCTCCCGGTTGATGATCTTGGTGAAGAGAGTCTCCACAACGCTTGCTCCATGGTGGTGGTCTGGCCTGAGTGTACTCAGCGCAGGGCCTGCCGCCCAGCCTCTATTCGATTCTGCTTGGGCGATAGCGTTGGTTGATGGCACCGGCCAGCTTGCGTGTGAGCCAGCGCGAGAGCATTCGCGGGCTGAATGCAAGCCAGCGATTGCGCCGACCGGGAAGGATCAAGGCGCGGTTTTTTTCCAGCGCTCGAACGGTATACAGCGCCACTTCCTCGGCGCTCAGGCAGCGCTTGCTGTTGTCCAGGCGTGGAATACGGCGTCTGGACGAGCGCACCGGGCCGGGGCAGAGGACTGAAACCTTGATGCCGGTGCGCTTGAGTTCTTCGCGTAGCCCTTCGGAGAAGTGCAGAACATACGCCTTGCTTGCGGCATAGCTGCTCATCCAGGGGCCAGGCGCAAACGCCGCGAGGGAGGCAACGTTGAGGATCTGCCCTCCGCCCTGAACCGCCATGGCGTTACCCAGCGCGTGGCAAAGGCGGGTAAGGGCGAGAATGTTCACTTCGATCAGGTCCTGCTCGTCTGCC
Organism: Pseudomonas defluvii; assembly: GCF_001695625.1. Lineage (GTDB taxonomy): Bacteria > Pseudomonadota > Gammaproteobacteria > Pseudomonadales > Pseudomonadaceae > Aquipseudomonas > Aquipseudomonas defluvii. Next base: position 6,738 of record NZ_MBPN01000023.1, on the reverse strand, counting down.
CATTCCTGAGCGAGGAACGGACCATAGGAGCGGATGCCCGCACAGTTCACCAGCAGATCGATTTGCCGTTCGCCTTCTTCGAGCTCAAGTAGAAAGCCAGACAGACGCAGCGGCTCGCCGAGATCGCAGGCGCGGAAAAGAACTTCTACACCGAAACGTTGAGTCAGTTCGATGGCGACAGGTTCAAGCAGGTCGCGTTGTCGTGCCACCAGAATCAGGTTGCGCCCCCGCCTGGCCAGTGCTTCGGCCAGTGCCAGGCCGAGGCCGCTGGAGGCACCGGTGATCATGGCGTAACGGGTCATGCAGTTCTCCAATCAGGGGGGGCGTTGTTCAAGGCGCGTAGTTTACAGGTTGGGGTCGGCGCAGCCACTACCGCTACGTACAGGCGTTGCGCCTGCAGTGCGGGTAGTAGCCGACGAGGTTCGGCTTAGAACGGTTTGACCACCACCAGGATGACGATACCCAGCAGAATCAGCACGGGCACCTCATTGAACCAGCGGTAGTAGACGTGGCTGCGAGTGTTTTCTCCACGTGCAAAGCGTTTCAGCTGGGCGCCGCACATATGGTGGTAGCCGGTCAACAGCACGATAAGTGTCAGCTTGGCGTGCATCCAGCCTTGGCTCATGAAGCCGGGGTTCAAGCTAAGCAGCCAGATGCCAAAGATGAAAGTGGCGATCATCGCCGGCCCCATGATGCCCCGGTACAGCTTGCGCTCCATGGTCACGAAACGTTCCTGGCTGATGCTGTCCTGGCTCTGGGCGTGGTAGACGAAGAGCCGGGGCAAATAGAACAGCCCGGCAAACCAGCACACCACGCTGACGATGTGTAGGGCCTTGATCCATAGATAAAGCATGTTTTGCAGTTCCTTCAGGGTTCACGGTGGTCGGATAGTAGTGGCTGTGGGTGGCCCCCGTCATCTCAACGGTTGTTACCAAAGCGACAGCCCCATATTATCGCTGGCTTTACACTCTACAGTCGGTTCGTTCAGAAGGGGCACGCGTTATGGTCAAGGTCGGTATCGTCGGCGGCACGGGTTACACCGGTGTCGAGCTGCTGCGTCTGTTGGCACAGCATCCACAGGCAGAGGTGGCGGTGATCACATCGCGATCAGAAGCAGGGCTGGCCGTCGCCGACATGTACCCGAACCTGCGCGGCCACTACGATGGCCTTGCCTTCAGCGTGCCCGACAGCAAGGCATTGGCAGCATGCGACGTGGTCTTCTTTGCCACGCCACATGGTGTAGCCCATGCGCTGGCTGGGGAGCTCCTGGCAGCCGGTACCAAGGTGATCGACCTCTCTGCGGACTTCCGTTTGCAGGATGCTGACGAGTGGGCCAAGTGGTATGGCCAGCCACACGGTGCACCTGAACTGCTCAAGGATGCGGTCTATGGCTTACCCGAGGTCAACCGTGAGCAGATTCGCCAGGCTCGCCTGATTGCCGTCCCAGGTTGCTATCCAACCGCTACCCAATTGGGATTCCTGCCACTGCTTGAGGCCGGCATTGCTGATACCTCGCGCCTGATCGCCGACTGCAAGTCCGGTGTCAGTGGTGCTGGCCGTGGCGCCAGCGTAGGGTCGCTGTTCTGCGAAGCCGGTGAAAGCATGAAGGCATACGCGGTCAAAGGGCACCGTCACCTCCCAGAAATTAGCCAAGGCTTGCGCCGTGCTGCCGGTGGTGATGTCGGTCTGACCTTTGTGCCGCATCTGACGCCAATGATCCGGGGTATCCACTCGACCCTGTACGCCACCGTTGCCGATACCTCGGTTGACCTGCAAGCGCTGTTCGAAAAACGTTATGCAGATGAGCCGTTTGTCGATGTCATGCCAGCCGGCAGCCACCCGGAAACCCGTAGCGTGCGGGGTGCTAACGTTTGCCGTATTGCGGTTCATCGGCCACAAGGTGGTGACCTGGTCGTAGTGCTCTCGGTCATCGATAACCTGGTCAAGGGCGCGTCGGGTCAGGCGGTACAGAACCTGAACATCCTTTTTGGCCTGGACGAGCGCATGGGTCTGTCTCATGCGGGGCTGTTGCCTTAATCACCTTTAAAGTGCGGGAAACCACACGTGGGAGACGCTTGCAGTGTCGTTTCACGTGTGGCGTGGGTCTGCTTCAATTCTTGACCAATTTTCTCGGAGAAGCGGATAATGCCTGTCATCACGCATTATGGCGGCACAGCGCCGGGAGATAGTCAGCATGAGCGTCGAATCCTTCACCCCTACGGCCTTGCAATTCACGCAGGGCGCCGCGCACAAGGTGAAGACCCTGGTCGATGAAGAGGGTAATGATCGTCTGAAGTTGCGAGTGTTCGTAACGGGCGGCGGTTGCTCCGGCTTTCAGTATGGTTTCACCTTTGATGAAGACGTTGCCGAAGACGATACTGTCGTGGAGCGCGAAGGCGTCGCCTTGGTTGTCGATCCGATGAGCTTCCAGTACCTGGCAGGTGCCGAAGTGGATTACCAGGAAGGTTTGGAAGGCTCGCGTTTCGTGATCAAGAACCCTAACGCTACCACCACCTGTGGTTGCGGTTCTTCGTTCTCGATCTAAGGCCGGGTGTCTACTGCTAACGCCGCGCACTTGCGCGGCGTTTTGCTTTGCGCTTCAGGCAGGGTAGATAGCGCCAAGTACCCGAGGGCCGCGGGCGCCGGTGACGCTGGGGCGATTGCCCGCAATGCCTTCCAGGCAGCAATGAGCCAACCAGGCGAATGCCATCGCCTCTACCCAGTCCGGATCGACGCCGCAAGCGTCAGTGCTGCTGACCCGCGCACCGGGAAGCAACTTGGCCAAGCGCTGTATCAGCACGTCGTTGTGCGCGCCGCCCCCGCATACCAACAGTACCTGTGTCCCCGGTTGGGCTGCCTGCAGTGAGTTGATGATGCTTTGTGCGGTCAACTCCAGCAGTGTGGCCTGTACGTCGGCATCGTTGTGGATGGGTTGTGAGCTGAGGTGGTGCTTGAGCCATGGAAGGTTAAACACTTCCCTGCCTGTGCTCTTGGGGCCGGTTTCCGCGAAGAACGGGTCACTGAGCAAGGCAGACAGCAAGCTCGGAATGACCGTCCCACTCGCAGCCCAAGCACCCCCTGCATCGAAGCTAAGCCCCTTGCAGTCTTGAATCCAGGCGTCCAGCAGTACGTTGCCCGGACCACAGTCAAAGCCTCTGACTGGCATGCCGTGCTCGATCAGGCTGAGGTTGCTGAAACCACCGACATTGAGTACTGCCAGGCGTTCGCCTGGGTGCTCGAACAGCGATTCATGGAAGGCGGGTACCAGAGGGGCGCCCTGGCCGCCTGCGGCGACGTCGCGGCGTCGGAAGTCACTGACGACGCTGATGCCCGTGAGCTCGGCTAGCAGGGCTGGGTTGCCGATCTGCACAGTGAAGCCGCGCGCCGGTTCATGCCGAATGGTCTGGCCGTGGCTGCCAATGGCGCGAATGGCACTGGGTTGCAGGTGCTGAGTACTCAGCAATTGTTGGATTCCGGTCGCTGCCAGTGCCACCCACTCATTTTCGGCAAGTGCTGCCCGGGCGACTTCATCCGGCCCGCTGGCGCACAACGCCAGTAGCGACTGGCGAAGCGTGTCCGGCATGGGGATGTAATGCGTGGCGAGTAGCGTTGGCTTGAGCTGTTGCGCTTGCTCGATCAATGCGATGTCCAGGCCGTCAAGGCTGGTCCCGGACATCACTCCCAGATAGAGAGGCATCGCTTAACGCTTGCTCGAGGCCAGCATGGTGGCCTTTTCCTGGTCCATGCGTGCGATCAGCGGTTGGCTCTGCTGCATGAAGCGTTGGCGTTCAGCCTTGGCGATAGGGTCTGCCATGGGTAGCTTCTGGCCCAGAGGGTCGACGTGGACGCCATTGACCTGGAATTCATAGTGCAGGTGTGGGCCGGTGGAGAGGCCAGTAGTGCCGATATAACCAATCACCTGGCCCTGCTTGACCGAGCCTCCGGTCTTCACGCCTTTTGCGAAGCCCTGCATATGCCCGTAGAGCGTCTGATAGCGGTTACCGTGCTGAATGATGACGGTGTTGCCATAGCCGCCGCGACGCCCTGCCAGAAGCACCTTGCCATCGCCAGCGGCTTTGATTGGCGTCCCACGTGGCGCTGCATAGTCGACGCCTTTGTGCGCGCGAATCTTGTTCAGGATCGGGTGTTTACGCCCAGCAGAGAAGCGCGAGCTGATACGTGCGAAATCAACCGGTGTACGGATGAACGCCTTGCGCATGCTGTTGCCGTCGGCGGTGTAGTAACTGGTGTTGCCCTGCTTGTTGGTATAGCGAACGGCGCTATAGCTCTTGCCGCGGTTGCTGAAGCGGGCGGAAAGGATATTGCCGGTGCCTACGACCTTGCCGTTGACTACCTTCTGTTCATAAATCACATCGAACTCGTCACCCTGGCGAATGTCCTGAGCGAAGTCGATGTCGTAGCCGAAGATACCGGCCATATCCATGGTCAGGCTGTGAGACAGGCCGGCACGTTGTGCTGACGCAGAAAGCGAGCTCTTGATGACGCCGTGCACATAGGCAGTGCGTACAGTCGGTTTGCTGATCTCGCGATTGAACGCATAGCCGTTGCTGGTCTTGGTCAGGCGGATGGTTTCCAGGTCGCTGACCTTGCTGTGCAGGCTGGACAGTTGGCCGTCCTTGTCCAGTTCAATTTCCAGAACCTGGCCATGTTTGAGCTGGCTGAACTGCTTGGCCTGCTTGTTACTGGCCAGTACCTCATGCACCGCATTGGCTGGCAGGCCGACTTTGTTGAACAGTGTCGACAGCGTATCGCCGCGGCCTACGGTGACTTCGCGGTGGCTAGGCGATTTAGCTGTTTCTGCTGTTGGTGCAGGCTCCGCCTTGGCAGCTTGCTCGTTTTTTTCGTCAGCGTTGTCTATCTGGGCAAACGGTGAGGGTGCAGCCTCTTCGCTGGCCAGCGGTGGCGTTGCTTGTTGTTGCTCAAGCTGCTCGACTGGGCTTTCCAGCTCAAGGTTCAGGGTTGTTTTCTTGGCCTCGACTTCGCTGGATGGGAATACCAGCAAAGCCAGGCTGAGTAAGGCTGCAATGCCGCTCGCAGCCAACAGATGGCTCTTCGGATAAAGCGGAGGCGCTTTAGGCGGTTCGTTGCTCATGGGTAAATTGACTTTGAAAAAGATGAAATGGAAAAGATGAATGACATGATGAAGATGAAATAACTGTATAAAATATAACCAAATCCCTTCCAAAGCAAGCGGGCAGACGTCATCAGTCGGGTGTTGGGTCACATTCAGGCCAAAAACTTGTAATTGACGGCTGATCTTGTATGGTTGGGGCCTTTTAATCTGAGCCTTACGGGTCTGTCATGAAGTCGGTTGAAGAGCAGCTAGAGCTGATCAAACGTGGTGCGGAAGAGGTACTGGTCGAGTCCGAACTGGTCGAGAAGCTCAAGCGCGGTCAGCCGCTGCGGATCAAGGCGGGTTTCGACCCTACCGCGCCTGACCTGCACCTGGGGCATACCGTCCTTATTAACAAGCTGCGTCAGTTCCAGGATCTGGGGCATCAAGTGATCTTCCTGATTGGGGACTTCACCGGGATGATCGGGGATCCGAGTGGCAAGAGTGCTACGCGTCCGCCGCTGACTCGCGAGCAGGTGCTGGAAAATGCCGAGACGTATAAACAGCAGGTGTTCAAGATCCTTGACCCAGCCAAGACAGAAGTTGCATTCAACTCGACCTGGATGGATGCGCTGACCCCGGCTGATTTCATTCGCCTGGCGTCCCAATACACGGTTGCGCGTATGCTGGAGCGGGATGACTTCCATAAGCGCTACACCACCAATCAACCGATCGCGATCCATGAGTTCCTCTACCCGCTGGTGCAGGGGTATGACTCGGTAGCGCTGAAGGCGGATGTTGAACTGGGTGGTACCGATCAGAAGTTCAATCTGCTGATGGGGCGCGAACTTCAGCGCGGTTACGGTCAGGAACCTCAGAATATTGTCACCATGCCACTGCTTGAGGGGCTTGATGGTGTCAAGAAGATGTCCAAGTCCCTCGGGAACTATGTTGGTATCCAGGAAGCGCCGGGTGTGATGTACAGCAAGCTTGTCTCGATCCCGGACACCTTGATGTGGCGTTACTTCGAGTTGTTGAGCTTCCGGTCCATGGAAGAGATCAATGCATTCCGTGCAGAGGTAGAGGCGGGCGCTAATCCGCGGGACATCAAGATCAAGCTGGCTGAAGAGATCGTTGCGCGCTTCCATGGTGAAGAGGCTGCTGCGAACGCACACCGTGCCGCGGGCAATCGCATGAAGGATGGCGAGTTGCCAGAAGACCTGCCCGAGGTTGTAGTGCCTGCCGATGAAGAGATGCCGATTGCGGCTGTCCTTAATAAGGCTGGGCTGGTCAAGAATGCTGCTGCGGCTCGCGATCTTCTGGCGGCGGGTAGTGTGCGCATTGATGGCGAGGTCGTTGATCGTGGCTTCGTATTCGCGTTGGGCGCCACTCATGTTTGCCAGGCCGGCAAGAAGGCCTTTGCGCGTATTACGCTGAAGGCTGAGTGAGTTTGTAAATAAGGCTTGACGGCGAATTGTAACTGTCTATAATTCGCCCCACTTCCGGCGTAGTCGAAACGGAAAACTCCTTGGTAATCAACGAGTTAGATGTTTAAAGATGGTGCTGGAAGTGCTTCGGTCGAATAGATCGGCAGCGGTGAAAAAGGTGGTTGACAGCGAGTTGAAACGCTGTAGAATTCGCCTCCCGCTAACGAGAGATCGAAG
>NZ_MBPN01000247.1 GCF_001695625.1 Pseudomonas defluvii | reverse complement strand
GGCGAGGAAGAACTGGACGCCCTCAAGCATCCCGCGCTGATCAGCGTGCTCGCCAACGCCAACGTCTCCTGGTGCTCGGTGACGGTCAACCGCGAAGTGCTCCGGCGACTACTCAAGCAGGCGCAGGACGTGGAGAAGGAAATCGCCACGGTCGATCGCATGCTCAGGCTGGGTGCGAGCACCGAGATGGTCAGTCGGTTCTATGGCCTGACCCACCAAGAGGTGGCGCTTCGCCGCGAAATCCTCGGCCTGCCCAAGCGCAAGGGCCGCCACCCCGTGCTGGACGAGAAACAGGACACGGATCTGTGGCGGCAATGGAAGGCCGTGACCGGCAGCAGGAATGTCGATCTCGAAGACGAAACCTCCATTCTCGACGCCGCCATGGACTTGGCCGAAGGCATGTCGCTGCCTCTGTCGGTGGTCTGGGCCTCGATCAAGAGCTGGGTCGATCAAGGATTGGGTTGAGCCATGGCCGTGGACGACACCGCACCACGCCGTGGCCCCGTCGCACTCGCGGACCTGTTCGACGCCGCCTTGAAAGACCTCGTGCCCAAGCCCAGTGCGCCAGCACCTATGCCTGCGCCGACGCCCGCCACGTCCGGCGATGCCTTCCTCTTCAGCGGCAACCGGCATGAGACCGTGCCGCGGCGACTGTTCCTCGACCGTCGCCTTACGCCGCTGGAGCGCAACGCCTGGCAGGTGTTCCGGCTGATGCTCAACGACGATGGCGTGACAGCCTTCCCGACGTATGAGCAGCTTCGACCCTGGCTGGCATCGATGCCCTGCGCCGGGCAGGCCTCGCATGAAACCGTGGCCCGAGCGTTGACGCTGTTGCGCCTCACCCGATGGTTGAGCCTGGTGCGGCGACGGCGTGACCCCAAGACCGGCCGCATCCTCGGCAACCTCTACGTTCTGCACGATGAACCGCTGACGCCCTTCGAGGCCATGCAGCTCGACGCCGACTACCTGGCACTGGTCAGCCAGTCCCTCGGCCATTCGGCCAAGGCCGTCCAGATGGTCGGCCTGAACACCCTTAAGGAGATCGCGGAAGATCCGCTGCTCTCCGGGCGCACATTGCCGTCGCGGCTGCAGGTTCTGGCAGAACGCCTCGCCAGCCAAGGCATCACGGCCGCCGCAAGTTATCCACAGGAGGACGCCGCCCACGATTCCGAAGAAGGAGTATCGAGCCTTCTTCGGAATGCGGATGACCCATCTTCGGAATCCGAAGCAGGGGCGAAACCCGTGCCAAACGCCTCTCTTCGGAATCCGAAGCAGGCCCGTACAGTACGTAGTAGTCGTATTAATGAAGTACGTACTACCGCGCAGGCGCGCGCGCTGGGCGATCTGCAATGGCCCAAGCGCTTCACGGAACTGAAGGCAGAGCAGCAGACAGGTGCCAGGGTGGCATTGCAGCAGGTTGATGCCGCGCTGAGACAGGCCGTGCTGGACGAATGGGCCACACGATGCAGCAGTCATGGCATACGCAATCCTGCGGGGTATCTGTTCGGCATCATCCAGCGCGCCATCCATGGCGAGTTCAATGCCTGGGCCAAGAAAGACGCGCCATCGGCATCCGTCCCACCAAACGAGCGACCACCACCAGCACCGCCACCTCAGCCGCAGGGTAAGCCAGTGCCGCCAGAAGTCGCCAAGCAGCACATCGAGCGGCTACGCAATCTGCTCGCCAGCAAATGAGTCGGCATGCCAGGCGGTGAAACTAGATGCCCATGGCCGCCAGTAGAGCTATCCCCTGGGGATAGTTCCGCTGCTGGGCACAACGCCAAGCTGTCGCAGGCCTGGGATCGACCATCTGCCGCAGCATCGGCGTTGTCCCCCCTGATCTCGGCGTGCAGCGTTCGTTAGCGCTCCATGGAGCTATCCCCTGGGGATAGCTCGCGCCGCATGCGGCCACCACGCGCTGAACCGGGGTCTGGCAGGTTTCGGTTT
>NZ_MBPN01000246.1 GCF_001695625.1 Pseudomonas defluvii | reverse complement strand
CGCTGAGAGCATCCTTGCCTACTTCGACCGGCCAGGAACCAGCAACGGTCCAACAGAAGCTATCAACGGGCGACTTGAGCACTTACGAGGTACCGCCTTGGGCTTTAGAAATTTAACCAATTACATAGCCAGGTGCTTGCTGAAGTCAGGAGGGTTTAGAAATCAGCTACACCCTTAAATGCGAAGAGCCGGTTTAGAAATCAGCTACACCCTTAAATGCGAAGAGCCCCTTATCCTTTAGTAATTGAACGATCCTAAATTGCTGCTGCTTACTCACTTCATAGCCCATGTCATGGCTTTTCCTGCAATGCACGCCAACCTAAGATCTTCCCCTAAGTTTTCTTTGACATTATAATGCTATCAGCCAGTAAATTGTCAGTTCCTCAATTGCTTCTGCTCAGAATGGAAATCGCTCAAGGGGCATTTTTAGCTGAAACCTAGACTCTGGCTTAAGTAAGCATGGTAGCCATACGTTCCACCACGAGTGGCTCCTTCGATCATTTTTTGCTCACATGCGCCATCAAAGCAAGGAGCCACGCGGAATGGAACGCCAGGTAAAAATCCTCTACGTTTTTCCCGACACGAATGTCTTCGTCCAATGCAAGCAGCTAGAGGCTTTGGAATGGAAGGTGTTAGGTAATTATGACGAGGTAATTCTCATAGTCACTCGACCAGTAATATCAGAGGTTGACAGTCAAAAAAGCGGAAGCGGCCGACTGGCCAAGCGAGCAAAAATTGCAAATTCTTTATTTCGAAAATTCTTACAGGGAGATGAAATAGAGATTTCTTTGCAAGGTAGAGGCCCGACTCTTACAGTAGCCTTGGGGCAAAATCTGGAGCCATCGGATGAGCTTAGCGACCTGCTTAACTACAATCACGCAGATGACCGTTTGGTAGGTATTGCTCATGCCTACCAGGCTAGACATGATCGAGAAGTGCTTTTTCTATCACACGATACTGGACCCTTGCTGATGGCCAAAAGGGTTGGAATTAAGTTTCATCAAGTACCTGATAACTGGCTGCTCAATTCTGAGAACGATGAAGATCAGAAGCGAATAAAAGAACTAGAGTCTGACCTTAAACGTTTGAAAGACTCGGAACCTCGCTGCACAATTTCTTTCATGGATGCCCCTTGGAAGTTTACTAGAGTTAAGCATACTCCACTTACTCACGATCAGCTCTTAGAGCTTGCAGAGCTTCTGAAAACCTTATATCCGATAGCAACAGACTTCGGTTCAACTGAGGTAACCGAGCGTCAGGGCGCAATAAATCGCTTTGGCTTTCACTCAATTGAAAAGTACATACCAGTCTCGCCGGAAGATATTTCAGCGTACACCGAAAGATACAATACATGGTTAAATAGGTGCATCGAGTATTTTAAAGACATCCACAACAAGCTGAACTCCCAACCTGAATTGTTTATTATATCAGCCAGCCTGATCAATAATGGTGGACGACCCGCAGATGACGTTTTGGTAAGAATCCAATCAGCTTCCAGCGACATAAAACTGATGGACATTCCGAGCACAAAAGAATTTGAAGAAAGCAAAGTTCCGCTTGAGTTATCAGCCACACCTGCGAGACCTCAGGGACGATGGGTACGCGATCCAGATTTTTCCAGTTTGCGAGGCTTTGAAATACCCAGCATTCCATCACTGGCAGGGTATGATCGATTGAATACTAACCTTCTAGGCTTGAATAGCCCCCGTGATCAGAACGCCTTTTACTGGAAAGATGGGAAACCCACAGAACCGTGCGCACTTGTAGAGTTCGAGTGCACACAGTGGCGGCATCAAGATAATCCAGAAGAATTTCACCTCAGGGTTGCGATTTCCAAAAAACGCGAGCCACTGCACGGCGCTATCCAGATCGTTGTCCGAGCCTCAAATTTAGTCGAGCCTGTTAGAAAAACTCAAAGCATTGAGTTTACTGGCTCTTCGCATTTAAGGGTGTAGAAAAAATCTGACCGGCTGGAAAAGGAGTCGAGGATCTTAGAAAATGTAAGCTC
>NZ_MBPN01000245.1 GCF_001695625.1 Pseudomonas defluvii | reverse complement strand
CCATTTGCTGTCATCCTTTCGAGGACGACAGCTTAAACTACCCCGTAGTCACTGTCTCAAAAGGTGGATCCACTATAAGGTGAAGTACCGAGCCCAATCGCTCGAGCAATTTGCGTATGCCTCGGGTACCGATCCTGCGTCGTGAGCTTCTCCAGTCCGTCTCTGATAATGCGCGATCATTGCACATGCTCAGGATTGCATATCGGGCCTGCTCCAAGACCATCTTGGCCTCAGGGACCTCTAGGCACATTTCATACACCGCAACCCGACAAGCAGTGTCGAGGCAAAGCCATCCCGCTTCATTGAACAGCCGCTCTGAGGTACAAGTCGGATGAGTAGGAGACATTTCCTTATGGCTCCATTCCCCTTCCATGGAATTGAACTGTGGTGTTGCGTAGAGGGCGGACGGCCATTCACTGTCCACGCGGCCATATACGTAGCCTGGTCCGGTGTACTGGACAACTGTGTAGTAGTCCTGAATACGCTCGATCAGTAGGGCTGTCGCCCTACGGACATGGTCTGCAGTGACCTCGTCCACCAATCCAAACTGAGCGCGAATCTTCTTGCGGTTTAAAGGTGCTAGTGCCCCACATTCACGAGCACTAGCAATTGTTTGTGCGGGGGATGGCGCGGCCGACATCTACTTACCTCCTGAGCGATAGGCAGATTGTCTAAGAGAAGAATTGGTGCCAGAAGGTCGTTCCCAGGGGAAGAAACGTGGACTAAACCTGAGTAGTGGAAGGTCCAGCGGAGGTGCCGGCAGGTGAGCTGCCGGCAGACGACAGGTCAACGCGCCCGCTTTGCCATCAACTGAATTTCTCGACGAGCTTCCGCTTGGTGCCCTTTGATGATAGTGGAAACAAACTCATTAGTAGGCCAGAGTTTGTAGGTATAGTCTTTTGCTCCTTTCCCTTTTGATTTGGCAATTTTGGTGTGTTCGTAACGCTGGATAGCCTTCTCTTTAACTAACTGCTCCAACGCAATGTTCATTGCGCGAAAGTCTTCCGGCATGCGGTTTGAAAGTCCTCGGGCTGTGTTGGATAAGAAATCTACCAGTGAAAAAGTATACGGATGGCTTGGAGATGCGTTTCGCCATTTGAAGGAAAGCATCCTGTATAGGACACGAGCAATGCCATTCGTTAGCCCCATGGATGTTGTGTATTGATAAAGCCGGTAATCACCATTTGCGATGCTTCTTGAAATAAGCGGGTGAAGAACAGCTTTGCAAAGCACTGAACTCTCAGGGTCGTCATCCGGAGAGGGCTGCACGTATGCGGAGCTTCTTTTATTTCTACTACGAATAGCTAGGAAAGGAAGGTAGGTCGATTTAATGTCAATCACCTCGCCATCCGCCGTCCGAGTCTGGATAGTAAGAGGAGCTTCGCTGAGGATTTCTAAGGCTTCCCGGAGCTCTGCGTACGTATAAGTATGCTTCTGCGACTGAAGCTCTTTCTGTAGTTCATAAAGAGTAAATTGAACAGAGCACTCAGCCTCGTTAAATTTGGCATTGCCTTGAGTTGAAAATTTGCGAAGTGCCTCTTCAACGAACTCCTCACGAGCGCCGGGGAAAACACCAACATCTTCTACTTGCTTAGATAGCTTGCCATCCACCTTGAGCCGTTTCTGCATTGGAACGGCTTTAAGAATTACACGAAACGGCTCCCCGTTAATCGTACCTTCCTTAACAATAGTCATTTCGGCGACTGAACGTACAGTCTTCCCAGACCATGCGAACCGTGGAAGCGCATCGTAAATGCTCACCAGATTTCCCAGATCGTTATCATCGAGAGTGATCTGGTATGCCGAGAACAAGGGCAGGGTTGATGATGCCGCAGGCTCCTGGATTCTTTTTCCAGTAGCTTTGCTTCTGATGCTATTCAAACGGGCTACGACTCCCGTTTCTTTCCTCGAGAGGGATTGCGAATTACAATCGAGGCCTGTGAGCAAGTCGTTCTGTGATTCGATTACAGGCTCTTCGCATTTAAGGGTGTAGAAAAAATCTGACCGGCTGGAAAAGGAGTCGAGGATCTTAGAAAATGTAAGCTC
>NZ_MBPN01000244.1 GCF_001695625.1 Pseudomonas defluvii | reverse complement strand
GAAACTTTATACTTTCGACCTCAGCAAATAAAGCCCTGGAAACTCTAGCCAAATCAAGAAACAAAAACATAACTGACACACTGGAATGGCTAATTAAAAGCGGGCTTGAAATCAAAAACCAATACCGCAGCCAACTCAACGAGCTAAACAAGTCCCATCGCAAACAACTCGACAATTATCAAATAGCAGCTGTCACTCTCACTGAAAAACTAAGCGAAGCCCTAACCGAATCCTGCAAATTAACGCTTCAAATTGAAACATTAACCCCCAACCCGGAAAGTCTCCCAACCCCACAAAAGGACCAAATCGAAATACTCTTCAGAAAGAAAAAATCAACACTCTTGAAATCAAACACCATCATCAAAAGAGACGCTATACGAATACACGAAAGACAGATACAACCAACAACCCATTACATTGAGCAGGAGCAGGAGCAGGAGCAATAAAGAGATTATAAAAAATCACCCCATCAATACTGTAATCGAAAAATCATCACTAACCATGAAGACAGACCAAACCCTACTCTCATTATTTAATTTTTGTTTTATAGTTAGCCAGTGAGCGCTTCGAGTTTTGGCATTGACACAGCACCGCAATTGCGCTGGTCATTTCCAATAATTTTGACATGTTAGCTCGATGCTTCCTGCCCCTGAAGATATGCCTTGGAGAAGTGCTAAGGTCAACCTTTAGTGCGTCATCCAACACCTTATGACGGTTTTCCTTAGGCCGACCATTGGTACCAACTGACACCCGTGATGGGAAAGCATCCCTGCCATAACCAAGTTATTCTTGAGTAATTCACCAAGTCTGTTACGGGCGATGATTAGCGTTCACTTTAAGTAGTCATATAGAAATCTCTTCCAGCTCTTAGCCACCGGCACCGTCCGCTTGCGCCACCAGGGCCTAAAGGATGTTTTTTATATTAGCAGCCAAAATACGCTTATACGCATTAGGATCGATCCGCAACCTTCGAACAAGCTTTTCGTTTATGGACTGCTTAAACTTTATAAGGTGCCCATTCGCACTCATTTTGATCGGCAGGAACAATTTCAGACAGCCGTTGGTTAGAGATTTTTCCATCTTGGACTTTGCAAGCTTGCTGGATGCCCTCAGGATATCAAAGCTAGTGGCTCGACACTACGTTAAAATCTTCTCGTAGATACCAAATAAAATCATGCCATTACATGAGGTGCGTCCTTGAGGCAACCCGAGACTTTCATCATTTTAATGGACAGAATGATCTGGCGGGTCGAGCGCTGCTCGCTGGCGCGTGGAAGACTGCACATTGCTGCTGGGTGAACAATCTACCTTGATAGTTCCTATTAATACCTGATTGGCACACTATCAAGTCAAAATAGGGTTCCAGTCCGTCAAGGCCGCCGCCAGGCTAAAAAAAATCATAGCTCCTGATCATATATGAATCCGGCCACTTGTGGTGGAAAATCTACCTGCACCGACTTCTCTTACAAAATCTAATCGAGATCACCAGCAATGTAACTCACAAACTTGAGAGGTTCTGAACTGACCATTATGGCGTACATCAAATCGCGTTTACTTCGCGGCAGTAATTTCGACCAACGTATTGCAATCGCTCGTCCAGAACGCGCTATTCTGACCATGAATACAGGCAGCCAGCAGAAGTGCAATAGTGACGTCTTGTAAAATCAAATCAAATTACTCTATCCAGACCTGTCGCCAGCATGGGTTAACCCGCAGCACCTCTCAATGCGTAGGCTCCGGGTACTGGTCCATGGAACAAATCGCTCGCCAACCTACCCAAGGCCCAGGCTGGGGTCTGCTCAAACTGGACCTCGACGTGATCGAGCCCTGTGCATGAGGAACTGAGCTGAAAGGACTTGAGGTGGAATAGACTAGCTTGGGATTCGGGAACGGTGAAATGATGGGATTTGGAAGATGGAGAGGGTAGACCCAACTCCACGCTTTGAGCTTGCTGCTCGTGAGAAAAGAATCAGCTCCCGTCCCTATCGAGAGTTCGGCAAACCAGGTGCGTTTAGCCCTGCGCTCTTCAACGGCGATCCCAGTACCACTCCTCCACCCCACAAGAGCGTTTCACAATGGCTGTCACTGACCGAACAAAATACGGGTACAAAACCGGGTATAGGAAAAATAGAAATCCAAAGAAACCCAGTAAATTAAAACCTTACAGACCATGACTTCCCACCTAACGTCTAAGCCCGCACCACCCGATAAAACCGCGCCCTGGCGCGGT
>NZ_MBPN01000243.1 GCF_001695625.1 Pseudomonas defluvii | reverse complement strand
ATCGCCTTCCGTCTCAACGACATGAAGATCGATCCGTACATCCGCACCAAGGGTGAACGCGCTGGGGAACCGGCCGCAAGCCTGGAATCGACGCTGATCCACATCGGCCTGATCAAGATCGACGGCACCAAGGTCTATCCGACGAGCCCCGCGCAAGCCGAGACGCCGCCAGCCCAGGACGCATCCGCGTCCGAAGCCGAGGACGCCGGCCCCGCTGCCGATCAGCCTGCCGAGCCCGCCGAGCGCGAGCCCGAAGGTGAAGTCGAGAAGCAGGAGCCGGCATTGGCTGATTCGTTCTGATCGGCAAGGCCCTCGCGGGCCTTGTCGTTTTCCCAATCGCTAAGGAGAACCATCATGGCAGCCACATCGGCATCCGATAAATCGGTTTCGCCCATTGTCGTCCCCGGCCAACTCACGCTGCGCACCATTCGCGGCAAGAACGGCCCCTTCACCGTCGGTCGCCTCGCCACGCACCTCGGTACGTTCGAGGTCAAGGACCCGGAGCTGGAGCAATACCCCGAAGGCAAGTACGACGGGGAGTTCATCATCAGGTACATCTTCCCGAAGTCCTACCCGGTCGGTGGTGGCATGCGTTTCGAAATCCGCGCCAGTCTGGACGGAATGACGCTCTACGACATCGACAAACTGAGCCGTGACGAGGCACGCAGCTTCGCCACTCAGGACCTCGATCCACTTGATGAAGAGCTGGGCGAACAGCCTGCGGTAACGCCGGCCAAACCAGCCAAACCAGCCAAAACGTCCAGGCCCGCCAAGCCCGCACCTGTGCAGGCATCCGCAGACCCGCTGGTCGATACCACCCCCTTTGGTGTGGATGCGCCGACGCCCGCTACGGCGACTGCCTCCGGCAGTACCGAAGAGGGCGATGCCGCGCTGTTCGGCCTGCTGTGGCCGCTGGATGAGTCCGTGAAACTGGATTCGACCATCGACCGCCGCACCCTGCGCGCGCAGATCGCTCGCTTGAGCGAACTGGGTTATGCGCTGGACTTCAAGACGCAAGAGTGGAGCCGCCAGGCCGAACTGCAACCCGCGTAGTACGGAACGCTGCATCTGCGGTGTTCCTCACCCACCCGCCGGGGGCCTTCCCCTCGGGGGAAGCCTCCGGCTTCATTTCTCCCGGAGGCCTCTCATGGGCTGGTATTTCTCCCCCCAATCGCGGTCTGAACTGATCGCGGAACTGATCACACCGCAAGAGACCGAGCGCACCAGCGTGAAGGTCATCGCCCACGCACTGCGTGGCAACGTCCTCTGGTCTGTTACGCAAGTGACGGCCAAAGCCGACGGCGTACATCGTGATCTCGCGCCAGGTCAGTCCCTGCGCTATATCCGCTGCGATCTGCTGCAACGCAGCGGCGGCCAGTGGGGCTACAAGCCGCTGGACGAATCCATGCACCCGTACTACTACTCGTGCCCGCTGTCCTATCTGGATCTCGCACCGGAGCAATCCGCCGACTGGCGTGCAGGCGTTCGCGCCTACCACGCGCAGAGGCGCATACCCAAAGCAGCCCCGGCTACGACGCTGACGGCCTGAGCCAGGGCGTTTGCCCTACCACCCCAAGGGGCAGCACTTGCCCCAGCGGCGCTGCTGTTCCC
The DNA here is from genome assembly GCF_001695625.1 of Pseudomonas defluvii. GTDB lineage: Bacteria > Pseudomonadota > Gammaproteobacteria > Pseudomonadales > Pseudomonadaceae > Aquipseudomonas > Aquipseudomonas defluvii. Next base: position 646 of record NZ_MBPN01000243.1, on the reverse strand, counting down.
GCTTATCCGAGGACACCACTATGCCCGCAAACCCTTCTTCCACCACGCTGTATCGCATCGACGAATGCCCGGACGTGATGGCCGACGCTTGCGTCGGCGATGACCAGGGCAATCTGATCTTCCTGTCGATCTGGGCGCGGGACACCGCCGTCCAGCAGTTCCTTGCTCGCCTGACCCTCGGGCGTGACGAGCAAGGCCTGGAGCAGTTCCACGTCATCACCGACCAGGGCGGCAGCGTCCCGGTGTTCGTCGGCAACGTCGATCGCCTGGAAAAGCGCATGACCCGCGCCTACCGGCGAACGCTGTTCGGTTCGCTGTCCAACGTGTGGCTGTTCGATCGGCGCTGCGTCAAGCCCGACAAGGCCAACGCCAGCGCACTGGCATTGCTGCCCCGCGATAGCGACCACCGGCTTGACCGCCTGTGGACGTTGGTGCAGGACACCTGCCCACTGCCATTGCTCGACCACTGGCGCGAAACCGTGCTGGAACTGCTGCAAAGCCGCGAGATGCTGACCCGCCTGCCGTTCGCCCTCGGGCCTTTGGTGGGCCATCGGCTCGCCATCGACGTGCCGGCGCTGACCCAGGCGCTCGGCTCGCTGATCCGCAGTGACGTGCTCACCGCCTATCCCTATCCGGCCAAGATTTG
>NZ_MBPN01000242.1 GCF_001695625.1 Pseudomonas defluvii | reverse complement strand
GCCGACCAGCTGCAGTGGCAGTAAGCGACGCAGCTTAAACTCGCTGAAAAACTGTCTTGACCGATGGGTCCACTTTATTGAGCACTTACGAGGTACCGCCTTGGGCTTTAGAAATTTAACCAATTACATAGCCAGGTGCTTGCTGAAGTCAGGAGGGTTTAGAAATCAGCTACACCCTTAAATGCGAAGAGCCCAATAACAGATCCATCGGCAGCGGGCCGCTCATACATTTTAAAGTGTTGCTCGTTCGGCAAGTCACCGAAGCTTTCAGGTATTGCATCGCAATTCTCATCGAAGTAGTCAACTAAATTTGGAACTACTGCTGAGCGTTTCAGCAGACGCTCTGTTGCATGCTTGCGACGTGAAAATGAGGTTCGTGCTGCTTGAGACTGCAGAAAAAGCTGATCATCAACTTTAATACCTTGGGCTCGCGCCGAAAGAACAAGATAAATTTCTGTTAATGTACTTTTTCTAGTATCAATTACGCCTAAGCTGGAAGTAACTCCATCTTTACGCTTCGAGAGAAAGACTGCATCTTCTGCATCAAAGGACTCTAGGATATCTCGTTCCGCAGTATACGGAATAAGCAAGCCAAGGCGATCCTTGTGTAGCTTGGGCGTATCGGAAACTTCAATACTTGGTAAAGACTCAGGCTCAGTCTCCAGAATAGCTTTCCAGACCTTTGCTACTGGGTATAAATTGGCAGAAGGCTCAGGTGAGGGCTGATCGACTCTGGCCGGTATGGTCGACTCAGCCAGGGGTGATGACATCTGCTCGCCATCAGACAGTATAGTAGAAGACTGCTCCTTTAGGATGCTAACCGCAAGATCACCGAAGCCTGACTGTTGCGCCATGAACTCCGTCAGTGAGGTCAAGTTAGAGTAAGAACCCGTGGAAACCCTGATGCTAACGTCGATTTCAAAATCAGCGTTCTGGATATCACGTAGCCTGATATTGTCCTGCACCCTGGGTGCGAAGGCTTTGATAAATGCTCTTAGGCTAGGGTCATATGTGGCTCGAAACGCTCCTCCAACCCCGTCAAAGCTCACGACCAAGAGTTTTTGGTCTTGGAGATCCTGGTCAATTTTCACGTAAAGACGGCCGTTGTCCGGATAGACTGTGAAGTCCCCATGTCCATCCCGGCTTATGATATCTATTGCAATTGTAGGTCTTGGTTTAGGCGGACTGCATGCTTGTTCAAAAGCCACCTTGAACCGCTCAAGAGATATGAAACCAGACTCGCTCTGTTGTTCTTGGTTAATAGCTTCTCTGAGTACAGATATATCGTTCTCTCTAGCTTCATCCCAGTCCATACCAAGTAACTCGACCGACATTCGCATTACTGCAAAATTGTCCCGCTCGATATCAGTACAACTCTCTAAAAGAGGGCTATATCGATGATTGAACGGCTGAATACCAGAGGCACATATATCAGGCATATCTAATATGTATATTGATGACGTTGCTGCTTCGCTGCTTAGAGCTACCCGCACATTTTTAGGGTGTAGATCACCGTGGACTATCTGCTGTTCGTGAAGGCACTCCACTGCAGTGATAAGCTTTCGTGCAACTACGAAGGCGGTATCGCGCGCAACGCTAGGTAACTCATCCCAGTCGTCCCCATCAATATGGCGCTGGATTACAAATGGTGTACCGCTTCTACCATACCCAAAACTTTCTATGGCAGGAAGAAAATCATAGCTGCTCTTTTGCAAAACCTCGAGGCGTTCAAAGAAAGCGAGAAGCATCGGCCCTTCGCCTTTAGAAACGGAGGTGGCGTTCAGATTTGGCCACATCTTGACTATTTGCGAACCTGACCTATAGACGTCTTTACTGTCTGAATCTACAAGTTGTTCATCTACCGGAAACGCTTTGTAAGGAACAAATCCGGGTAGAGCGAAGCGTTCCAAAACACCATGATCGAATTCGAACTCACCTTCAGCCCTTGGCATGTATCGGTTAAGTTCTTCGAGCAATATGCCAGCATCTGTGTAACGGTCAGAGGGATCAATTTCGATTGCTCGGATCAGGATTTCTGAATACCACGCATCTGAGTTCTTTAGCTTCTGGCGCACATCCGCTATATGCGAGCTTTCAAATTTTAGAGGAAGCGCGTTTGCCGTTATGAGATGCCAACACATCAGCCCCAAAGCAAATACGTCACGCTGAAACGGTGTGCCTTTTCTCGCGTCGGGAGAGGCGTCTTCCGGCATGCAGATTGCGCCGATACTTAACTGGCTCTTCGCATTTAAGGGTGTAGAAAAAATCTGACCGGCTGGAAAAGGAGTCGAGGATCTTAGAAAATGTAAGCTC
>NZ_MBPN01000241.1 GCF_001695625.1 Pseudomonas defluvii | reverse complement strand
AAGACGCTCCAGCGTGAATTCACCGAACGCGAAGACGGCTCGATCGCCGAGACCCGCATCCTCACCGACAAGTTTGTGCCCGTCATCCGCGCGTGGGACATGACGCCTGGCTCCGCGACACGGGGCGAGGTGTTGACCATCCGCTGACTCACCGGACGCGCTGCCGTCCTGCTATTCCCACATCGAAGGAGAAACACCATGTTCGCAAACCCGTTCAAGCGGCCCGCGCCGCAGAAGCAACCGTTGTTCGCACCGGGTACGCTGAAGTTGAGCGAGAAGGTGCATTGGTTGGCACGCAAAGGCCTGATCGACCCCTTGGCCTATGTCCAGCGCCACGTGCGCGGTGACTGGGGCGAGATCGACGAGGCCACCCGCCAAGCCAACAACGTCGCAATCCAACAGGACAACCTAATGATCTCGCAGTTCAGGATCACGCCGGACCTGGCACTGATCGTCAAGACCAGCGAGGACCATGAAACCACGGTGGTCCAGCTATCCGAGGAGCAAGATCTGATTTGACGGCCCCACATCGTCATTCTCATCCACCTGACGGAGCCACTTCACTCCGCCAGGGGTGTCGTGGCTCAATAACCTTTCAAGGAGGAGCCCATGGCATCACATCGCATCGAAACCTACTGCCAGAGGCTGGCGTTCCCCATCGGGGCGCTTATCTTCAGCAAAGGCATTGACCGCCTGGTCCGCTCGGGTCGCCTCGACCCGATCCCGTACTTCAGGCGCCACACCCGTGGTGACTGGGGCGACGTCAACGTCCAGCAATGGCAGGCCAACAGCACCGCGCTTCAATCAGGTGCTTCGCTGGCATCGCACTACGTGATCCACCCGGGGCTGGCCATTCGCATCGTTACCGACGCGGAGCGCCGCGCCACCGTCATCGTTCTGCCGTCCGAGGACTGAGCACGGTTCACCCGCTGGCCATCCAGGCCAGCACCTTCAACCACCTTCGGCCACGCGCCGATTTACTTCCCACCACGGGGCATGCCACTGCCCCACTGGGGGTGGTGCATGCCCCATTTTCTTTGGAGCATCACCATGTCCCTCGATCTCGAAACCAATGCCGCTGAAGCCGCGCCCGTACAGGGCGAACTGCTCGATGCGGAATCTTCCCCTCTGACCCTGAGCCTTCAGGATTTCGTCGGCGAGTTCGGCGACGAACTGCTCGACGCCCTCAACAGCGCTAATCCGCCGGTCTATACCGGCCAACCGCAGGCACATCGCCAGCTCATCGTCGCCAGCCTCAAGCGCAAGCTGTTCCAGGCCCAGGCCGAAGTCGTCCATGCCGCCGCCGAGCTGCTGATTGACCGTGGCGAACATGCCGCGATCGTCAATGGCGAAATGGGCTGCGGCAAGACGACCGTCGGCATCGCCACGGCCGCCGTGCTCAACGCCGAAGGCTACCGCCGCACCTTGGTTCTTTCGCCGCCGCACCTTGTTTACAAGTGGCGGCGCGAGATCCAGGAGACGGTAGCAGGCGCCAAGGTGTGGGTGCTCAACGGCCCCGATACCTTGGTCAAGCTCATCAAGCTACGCGAGCAGTTGGGCGTGCAGCCCACGGGCCAGGAGTTCTTTGTCCTGGGGCGCGTCAGGATGCGGATGGGGTTCCACTGGAAGCCTGTCTTCACTCAGCGGCGTACCCGCCACGGCAACGTGGCAGCGTGCCCGGACTGCGGCACGGTCATCACCGATCTCGACGGCGAGCCGGTCAACCCGGTCGAACTCGAAGCCGAGGAATCCCGCAGGAAGTGCAGCCACTGCGCCGCCCCCCTGTGGACGCTGATCCGCCCGAGAAGCCTGTCCGGCAGCGATCAGTCCTCGGCCGTCCTCAAAGCCTTGAAGCGCATCCCGACCATCGGGGAAGTCACCGCGCAGAAGCTGATGCAGAAGTTCGGCGACGGCTTCCTGGCCTCGATGCTCGGCGACAACATCCATGAGTTCATCAACCTCATGGACGGCAACGGCGAACTGGTGTTCTCCGACCGTCAGGCCACGCGCATGGAACGCGCGATGGCCAACATGGAGTTCGGGTTTGGCGAGGGCGGCTATCAGCCGTCCGAGTTCATCAAGAGATACCTGCCGCAAGGCACGTTCGACCTGCTCATCGCCGACGAGGCACACGAGTACAAGAACGGCGGCAGTGCCCAGGGCCAAGCCATGGGCGTGCTGGCGGCGAAGGCTCGCAAAACCTTGCTGCTGACCGGCACGTTGATGGGCGGCTACGGGGACGACCTGTTCTACCTGCTGTTCCGAGCCCTTCCCGGGCGGATGATCGAAGACGGCTACCGCCCGACCACGAGCGGCAGCATGACCTCGG
>NZ_MBPN01000240.1 GCF_001695625.1 Pseudomonas defluvii | reverse complement strand
CCGCCCCGCAAAACGCCCGGGCGCTTTCGCCCGGGCGTTGTTTTTTCTACTGTTTAAAAAGGAATCGCCCGTATGTTGGACGCCACGCTTAAAACTCAGTTGAAGTCCTACCTGGAGCGGGTCACTCAGCCGATCGAGATCGTTGCTTCCCTCGACGACGGCGCGAAGTCCCGTGAATTGCACGACCTGCTGCGCGAAATCGCCAGCCTGTCGAACCTGATTACCCTGCGTGAGGATGGCAGTGACGCCCGTCGCCCGTCGTTCTCGCTCAATCGCCCTGGCGCCGATATCAGCCTGCGTTTCGCGGGTATCCCCTTGGGGCACGAATTCACCTCGTTGGTGCTGGCGCTGCTGCAGGTCGGCGGTCATCCGTCCAAGGCCGGCGCCGAAGTGATCGAGCATATTGGTGCGCTCAAGGGTGAGTTCAACTTTGAAACCTACTTCTCGTTGTCCTGCCAGAACTGCCCGGATGTGGTCCAGGCGCTTAACCTGATGGCGGTACTCAATCCGAGCGTGCGCCACGTCGCGATCGACGGCGCGCTGTTCCAGGATGAAGTCGAGTCACGCAAGGTCATGGCCGTGCCAAGTGTGTACCTCAATGGTGAGGTCTTCGGTCAGGGCCGCATGGGGCTGGAGGAGATCCTCGGCAAACTCGACACCAGCGCCGGTGAGCGTCAGGCCGAGAAGATCAATGCCAAGGACGCGTTCGACGTGCTGGTGGTCGGTGGTGGCCCGGCCGGTGCTGCAGCGGCCATTTACGCGGCGCGCAAGGGTATTCGTACCGGTGTTGCTGCTGAGCGTTTTGGCGGCCAGGTACTGGATACCATGGCAATCGAGAACTTTATCTCGGTGCAGGAAACCGAAGGGCCGAAGCTGGCTACGGCGCTGGAGGAGCACGTCAAACAGTACGACGTCGACATCATGAACCTGCAGCGTGCCGACGCGCTGATTCCAGGTACCGATGGTGGCCTGCACGAGTTGCGTCTGGCCAGTGGTGCGTCGCTCAAGGCCAAGACCGTCATTCTTGCTACTGGTGCGCGCTGGCGTGAAATGAACGTCCCGGGGGAGAAGGAGTACCGTAGTCGCGGTGTCGCCTACTGCCCGCACTGCGATGGCCCGCTGTTCAAAGGCAAGCGCGTGGCGGTGATCGGTGGTGGCAACTCCGGTGTGGAAGCGGCTATCGACCTGGCGGGTATCGTTGCTCAGGTCACCCTGATCGAGTTTGACAGCCAACTGCGTGCCGATGCGGTACTGCAACGCAAGCTGCACAGCTTGCCCAACGTCAAGGTCATTACCAGCGCCTTGACGACTGAAGTCCTGGGCGATGGGCAGAAGGTCAGCGGCTTGCGCTATAAGGACCGCACGACTGAAGTGGTGCATGATCTGGCGCTGGAAGGGATCTTTGTACAGATCGGCTTGCTGCCCAATACCGACTGGCTCAAGGGCACCGTTGAACTGTCCGCGCGTGGCGAGATTGTGGTCGATGCCCGCGGTCAGACCAACCTGCCAGGTGTTTTTGCCGCCGGTGACGTGACCACTGTGCCGTACAAGCAGATTGTCATTGCGGTCGGTGAGGGCGCCAAAGCATCACTGGCAGCCTTTGATCACCTGATTCGTACCTCGGCGCCAGCCTGAGGCCTAGCCTGACCATTACCGAAAGCGCTTCTACCCCAGGAGGGTGGAAGCGCTTTCGGCTGTCTGTGCCCCTGTGACGCAAGCGCCCGGGGCATCGCTTAGAATTCAGTAGGCTGAATGATCTCGACCCAGTAATCGTCCGGGTCCTTGATGAAGGCCAGATGCTTCATGCGGCCATCGCTCAGGCGCTTCTGGAAGGTGACACCCAGTGCTTCAAAGCGTTCGCAGGCCGCGCGGATGTCCGGTACCGAAATGCAGATATGGCCAAAGCCGCGCGGATCGGTGTTGCCATTGTGATAGGCGAACGCAGGATCATTCTCGGTGCCGTGGTTGTGCGTCAATTCAAGGATGCCAGGAATCGACTTCATCCACGTGTTACGTGCTGCTGGATCGCTGGGGATCTGCGCCTTGTCGACCAGGGCGAGGAAGTACAGGCTGAATTCAGCTTCCGGGAAATCGCGCTTTTCCACCAGGCTGAAGCCCAGTACACGGGTGTAGAAGTCCAGGGATTTGGCGACATCCTTGACCCGCAACATGGTGTGGTTGAACACGAAGTTTTGGGTCGCAGCGTCCGGTTGTGCAGTGACGCCAGGAAGTGTGTCGAGATGTTGCAAGCTCATGGGCTCTCCGCAGAAAAGGCTGGCACGGTGGTGCCAGCGAAACGGTCAGACGGCCATGATACGGAAGTGAAGCGATTGCGCAAACGGTTTGCGCCCTGCAGACGGGGTCGGCAGGGCGCAAT
>NZ_MBPN01000239.1 GCF_001695625.1 Pseudomonas defluvii | reverse complement strand
GCCGACCAGCTGCAGTGGCAGTAAGCGACGCAGCTTAAACTCGCTGAAAAACTGTCTTGACCGATGGGTCCACTTTAATACTCCTCAGGTGAAAAGCGCCCCAGGGGACCAAATAGCAAAATGGCCGTTAGGTTTTCGAGATCGCTTATTGCCTCCGACTGCGCATACTGCAGAAAGTACGCGCGCTGTGCCGCAGGTAGGGTAGCTCGGTGCTTCAAACAGGTTCTCACCATCTCCGCCAGCACATAGCCGCGTATGTCGTACCGTTCATCCATGGCGCAAAGGATGGTTCGATAGCACAAGTGATAGTTCGGCTGCGGACCGGTCTGTAGGTAGGCGTCGGTACTCATCCTTGACTCCCGGCCTGCCAGGAGGCCAGAAACTGCAGAAGCCGCTCAACTTGGCCATGACTGACCAGTTGCTCTGCTGTTCGCCCTCCGAAAGCTGGCAATGGATCTTGGCGGAACCAGACAATCGCCCGCTCGATAGCTACCCCGCTCTCGGTCACCGTCATGACCACACGTAGGGCATCTGTGATAAAGCGTAGCGCTGCTTCGGCTTCAGGCGTGGTTGCGCCATCTGATTGGCTGTGACGATAGGTAGCAAGCTGAGCGGAAAATTCGGCCGGGTTGAGGCCGAAGACCTTGTTATAGCGCTCAGATGAAGAGGTTGCCCCTTTCGTGTTGCATAGGTAGTCGACCAGTTCGGCAGCCGACGATGCTGCTAGTTGAAATGCCTCCTGGTCCATGGCTTGTTCCCCTCGCGCCTTTCGTTAACAGCATGCCCACAAAATAAGCAGTAAGCAAAGCCATAGTTGCGTCATTGCCCGGCCAAGCTACCTTGCGAGCTCCAGCCTTGGGCAGAGGAAATGATTTTCCACCCAGTTACCACCGAATGATGGCCTTCAAGCCCGAGAACGTCCCGATGTCAGTTTGATGGCAGCATGTTTTCGCTGATACAGTTCCAGCCATTTTCAGCAATTGAGCCCGCTTACCTGAGTGGCGTACGGCTTTGGAGATCATGGAATGGACGTTCTGTACTGGGAAGGTGGGCTGTTACGCCACGAGGTTTGTGCTATCGAAGAGATGGAGGATGCTTTTCAGAACCCGAAGCCTGCTAGCAGCTCCTCCCACCTCAAGGGGGGAATGGCAGAGCAACTGAAAGCGCTTACAGCAGGGGCGGGGGGAATGTGGCCCTGGCGAGGGTACGCAGGCTTCCGCTTTGCGGATGCACGAGGTTCGGAGGGTGAGTTTGACCTTGTGATTGTGACTCACAAGAACGTTCTGATCGTTGAACTCAAGCATTGGAATGGCGAGATCACTTCCAACGGAGGGAAGTGGTATCAGAACGGTGATGAACGAGGGCGCTCGCCTGTTGCAATCACTCAAAACAAATCATTTTTGCTCCAAAGGAAATTGCAGGCTGTAAAGAAGAACTTACCTGATGGCCGTGTACCTAACATTCAATTTTGTGTGGTGCTGTCAGGCGATTGTAAATTTTCAAGCTTGCCAGAAAGTGATCTAAAGCACGTTCTAACGCTGGCGGATTTTCTTAAGCTCGCTAACGAAGGCTTATATAACAAGAGGTTTCGGCCGCATCCAAACGCCCAAGGCCTTAATCAGTATTTCAGCGTGTTTGACCGCTTGTTTAGTAAGGGGAACACAAAACCAAAAGAGTTGGTTGTTGACGGGTTTCGGGCTCAGGAGATAATTTTCGAGCACCCAGGCAAAGTGTATGTCGAACACCAGGCAAAAAATGATAACAATAAGCATGAGCGGGCTCTGCTCCGACTTTGGGACTTTTCCAAGCTAGATGATGTTGATGCTAAAACTCCAGAGGGACGTTTCAAGATTCTTTCCCGTGAGCGTGATGTATTAGTCTATTTGAGTAACCGAGACCTAGATTTGGGCAGGCGATGCCTTCGTCCGATGAAGAATCCATCAAGAGACTCTGTAACTCAGGAGTACTCTGAGCTTTGCGAATTGCCCTCAGAACATTACCGGCTCAATGAGTTTATCAATCGTTTCGTAGAGCAGTTTGACGAAGCTGGCCGGGTTCGATTGGCTAAAGTGATGGTCGCACAATTTGCCACAATGCACGGATTCAAAGTCGCGCACCGGGATCTTGGTGACCACAGCATCTGGTTCTCTCCGGACAGCAATATCGCGCTATCGAACTTCATTGCTGCTTACCATCAACCAGCTGGTACGGTCGGTCCACGTCGCGACCAGTTAAGTGGCTCTTCGCATTTAAGGGTGTAGCTGATTTCTAAACCCTCCTGACTTCAGCAAGCACCTGGCTATGTAATTGGTTAAATTTCTAAAGCCCAAGGCGGTACCTCGTAAGTGCTCAAGTCGCCCGTTGATAGCTTCTGTTGGACCGTTGCTGGTTCCTGGCCGGTCGAAGTAGGCAAGGATGCTCTCAGCG
>NZ_MBPN01000238.1 GCF_001695625.1 Pseudomonas defluvii | reverse complement strand
CTGTGGGCAGCTCGTGCAGCGCCTGCAATCCTCGGGTGCCGAGTTCGACCTGTATATGGTGGGCAGCCGCCAGGACGATGCACGCATCCGCGACTGGGCCAAGCGCGCGCAGATCGACCCGGCGCGCGTGCGCAGCGGCAGCATTACCCTCAACCACGACGGCGGCCGCTGGCTGTCGCTGGGCCTGCCCGGTGACTTGCCCGCGGCTGTGCGCGAGGTGAACGGCCAATGGCAGCGTCAGCCGTAGCGGCCACCTCCGTCTCGCAGCTCCTGCGCGCACTGGTGCTTGCTACCGGCCTGTGCGCCTGCGCCGTCCATGCCCAGGAGGTTCCACCACCGGCCTACCAACTCGCCGCACAGCGGGCGGGCATCCCCTCGACCGTGCTCTTCGCCGTGGCCTTGCAGGAGAGCGGTGTTCGGCGCAACGGGCGCATCGTCCCGTGGCCGTGGTCCCTCAATGTCGCCGGCCAGTCGCGCCGCTTCGCCACGCGCGCCGACGCCTGCTCGGGCTTGCAACAGGCAATGCGCGCCACGCCCCACACGCGCATCGATGCAGGCCTGGGCCAGATCAACCTCGGTTACCACAAGCACCGCTTCACCAGCGCGTGCGACCTGCTGGACCCCTATCGCAACCTCGCCATCGCCGCTGAGATCCTGAAGGAGCAGCACACGTCCGGCGAAGACTGGCTGTTGGCGATCGGCCGCTACCACCGTCCTGCGGGCGGCGAGCCCGCCGCCCGCTACCGGCGCAGCGTGTCGCGCCATCTCGCGCGTGTGCAGGGCGCACGCCCAAACGCCGCGGTGCTCGCCACGCGCCAGGAGACTTCCCCATGACGAAATCCCATCTGGCCCTGCGGGGCCTGCTTGTGCTGCTGGCGGGTCTGCCGCTGGCATCGCGTGCCGGCGATCCGCTGATCGTGGTCGAAGATCGCGGTGGCACGTCGGCGCTGCCGTACTACGAGGCCCTCAACCTCCAGCCGCGCGCCGATGTCCCGGCCCGGCCGCCCATTCCGACGCCACAGGTTCCCGCCACACCCGCGGACGAGGCAGCGATGCTGCCGGTGCGCAGCACCAAACTCACGCCTGGCACCGTCGCTCGGCGCGTGATCGAAGCGCCCGGCCTGCGGCCGTTCGTGGTCATCGGCGACGACGACGCCTCCCGGGCCTGGTTGCAGCGCCGCGGCGTTGCTTTGCGCGAACGCGGCGCGGTCGGCCTAGTGGTCAATGTCGAGACCGCGCAGGGCCTGGCAGGGCTGCGTGCCCTGGTGCCGGGCGTGCCGCTCGCGCCCGTAGCCGGAGACGACCTGGCCGATCGCCTAGGCCTGCGGCATTACCCGGCGCTGATCACGGCCACCGGCATCGAGCAATGAAGCCATGTCGGGGAAACAGCCGGTCGAGGTTCTGCTACGCCCAGCGGTGGAGCTATACACCGTCGCAGCGTGTGCAGGCGCCGCGTTTCTGTCCCTGGTGGCCCCGTGGTCGCTCGCGCTGAGTCCGGCCATGGGCGTCGGCAGCGCCCTGGCGTTCGGCGCCTACGGCGCGATCCGCTACCGCGACGCTCGCGTCATCCTGCGTTATAGGCGCAACATCCGCCGCCTGCCGCGTTACGTGATGACGAGCAAGGATGTGCCCGTCAGCCAGCAGCGGCTTTTCATCGGGCGCGGATTCCTGTGGGAGCAGAAGCACACCCATAGGCTCATGCAGACATACCGGCCGGAGTTTCGCCGCTACGCGGAGCCGACACCGGCCTATCGCCTGGCGCGTCGGCTGGAGGAACGGCTGGAGTTTGCGCCGTTCCCGCTGTCCCGGCTCTCCGCTCTCACGGGCTGGGACGTTCCGTTCAACCCTGTGCGCCCGCTGCCACCTGTAGGTGGCCTGCCGCGGCTGCATGGCATCGAACCCGACGAGGTGGACGTCAGCCTGCCGCTGGGTGAGCGCGTCGGACATTCGCTGGTGCTGGGCACGACGCGCGTGGGCAAGACGCGGCTGGCCGAGCTGTTTGTGACTCAGGACATCCGTCGCAAGAACGCTGCCGGCGAGCACGAGGTCGTGATCGTTATCGATCCCAAGGGCGACGCGGATCTCCTGAAGCGGATGTACGTCGAAGCCCAGCGCGCAGGCCGTGAAGGCGAGTTCTACATCTTCCACCTCGGTTGGCCGGAAATCAGCGCCCGCTACAACGCGGTAGGACGCTTCGGTCGCATCTCGGAAGTCGCCACCCGTATCGCAGGGCAACTCTCCGGTGAAGGCAACAGCGCGGCCTTCCGGGAGTTCGCGTGGCGCTTCGTCAACATCATTGCCCGCGCTTTGGTGGAACTGGGGCAGCGCCCGGACTACATGCTGATCCAGCGGCACGTCATCAACATCGACGCACTGTTTATCGAGTACGCCCAGCACTACTTCGCCAAGACCGAGCCCAAGGCCTGGGAGGTGATCGTCCAGATCGAGGCCAAGCT
>NZ_MBPN01000022.1 GCF_001695625.1 Pseudomonas defluvii | reverse complement strand
AACAGATTACCGCGGCGCGACGTGGTCGGGTGCGACAGGCCTTTGAGGGCCTGGATGAAACATACCGAGGCGACAAGATAGAGAAGTGTTACCAGGTTCATGCTCATGCTTGTTGCACCTCGGCCTTGGCTGCCGGAGCCTTTGCTGGAGCCGCTTTCTTCTTGAACATTTCCAGCATGCGCCGGGTGACCAGGAAGCCACCAAACACGTTGACCGCCGCCAGCACCACGGCCAGGGTGCCCATGGTTTTGCCCAGCGGGGTCACGGTAAGTGCAGCGGCCAGCATGGCACCGACAATGACGATAGCCGAGATGGCATTGGTAACGGCCATCAGCGGGGTGTGCAGTGCAGGTGTCACGTTCCAGACCACGTGGTAGCCGACGTAGATGGCCAGCACGAAGATGATCAGGTTGTAGATACCGTGAGAGATCAGCATGTCTTCCATTGTTTTTATCCTCAGCCGTTCTTGCGCACGATCTGGCCATCGCGGCACATCAGGCACGCGGCGACAATATCGTCTTCAAGGTTGATGTCGAACTGGCCTTCCTTAGTGAGCACCAGTTTCAGGAAGTCCAGCAGGTTGCGGGCGTACAGCGCCGAAGCGTCCGCCGCGACCGCGCCGGCCAGGTTGGTCGGACCGACAATGGTCACGCCGTTTGCGACAACCACCTGATCGGCCACGGTCAGCGGGCAGTTGCCACCCTGGGCTGCCGCGAGGTCAATGACCACCGAGCCTGGCTTCATCTGCGCCACGGTATCCGCGCTCAACAGCGTCGGCGCCTTGCGGCCCGGAATCAGCGCGGTGGTAATGACGATATCTGCCTGCTTGGCGCGTTCGTGCACGGCCACGGCCTGGCGCTGCATCCAGCTGGCCGGCATGGGCCGCGCGTAGCCGCCGACACCGACGGCGCATTCACGCTCTTCGTCGGTCTCGTAGGGCACGTCGACGAACTTGGCGCCGAGGGATTCGATCTGCTCTTTTACCGCAGGACGCACATCGGACGCTTCGATCACTGCACCCAGGCGTTTGGCCGTCGCAATCGCCTGCAAACCGGCAACGCCGGCACCAAGAATCAGCACGCGTGCCGCTTTTACGGTGCCCGCAGCGGTCATCAGCATCGGCATGAAGCGCGGGTAGTAGTGCGCGGCCAGCAGCACGGCTTTATAGCCGGCAATGTTGGCTTGCGAGGACAGCACATCCAGGCTTTGAGCACGGGAGGTACGTGGTGCAGCCTCCAGCGCGAACGCGGTGATGCCGCACTCAGCCATCTTGGCGATGGTTTCATTGCTAAACGGGTTGAGCATGCCCACCACAGCGGTGCCTCGCTTGATCAGCGCCAGCTCGCTGTCGCTGGGCGCGACCACTTTAAGAATCAGCTCTGCACCAAACGCATCGCTGGCGCTGCCAATGGTTGCGCCTGCCGCTTCATAAGCACTGTCGACAACACTGGCATTAATGCCGGCGCCGCTTTGCACAGTGACCTTATGACCCTGGCCGATCAGTTTCTTGATGGTTTCCGGGGTTGCAGCAACCCGTGTTTCACCCGTCTGGGTTTCGAGAGGAACACCAATGTGCACGTCAAATCTCCTGCGTGATCTTATTGAGTAAACCCAGGTACTACGGGGGCGGCAGGGATGGCCGATCAGCACAATTCGCCAAAATTCGAACGATCAATCGTCCGAACACTGGCAAAACTCGATTCGTTTCGTGCTTGATCGAGCGCTGTCAGCGGTCTGGTCGATGACTGTCGCGTAGTCGCAAGCGTTGCCGGTATGCGACTCATTTCAGAGCCTGAACGTTCGTCGCTTGGTGGAACACCAAAGTACTCGCGATAGCATTTGGAGAAATGCGGTGTGGACACGAAACCGCATAGATATGCCAACGCTATGATCGACAATGACGTTTGCTTAAGCAGTTGTCGCGCTCGAATAAGGCGTAATCTCAAGTAGTAGCGTGACGGCGTACAGTTCAGATATTTCTGAAATAGCCGTTCTAGCTGTCGACGAGACAGATCAACGTATTCTGCGAGCTTATCCAAGTCGAGCGGCTCCTCAAGATAAGCTTCCATCAACGCGACGATCTCCTGCAGCTTGGGTTGATGAGTCCCTAGTACATGCCTAAGTGGAATGCGCTGATGGTCTTGTTCATTGCGGATGCGCTCGTAGACAAACATATCCGAAATGGCAGCTGACAGTTCACGGCCATGATCGCGGCCGATCAGGTGCAACATCATGTCCATTGGCGCTGTTCCGCCGGAGCTTGTGAATCGGTTCCGGTCGAGGGTAAAGAGGCTCGCGCTGATGCTGACTCGCGGAAAAGCTTCCTGCATGGCCGCCAAACATTCCCAATGCACACTACACTCGTACCCGTCGAGCAGCCCTGCTTCGGCGAGCAACCAGCTACCGGTGCACACCGCTCCCAATCGCTTGGATTTACGCGCCAAAGCTCGCAGCCAGGTGACGTGCTCGCGAGTAATTGCACTCTGGATTCCAATACCACCGCACACGATTACTGTGTCCGCCACCAACGGATTGTTCCACGAACCATCCGGCGTAATCGGCATGCCGTCACTGGCCCAGACGGGCTCTCCACCGGGGCTGAACGTATGCCAGCGATACAGCTCTCGCCCCGACAACTGATTGGCCATGCGCAGGGGCTCTACGGCGGACGCCAAGGACATCAATGTGAATTTATCCAGCAGCAGAAAACCAACTGATTGGGTAGTTGCACGGTCGGAAACGATAGAGTTCGATGACATCGGGGGTCATGTCCTCACAAAAAGCGATTACAGCCTGAGACGCGGGAGCTTGTGCTGCTCCTGGTCTTTGCGCCCGCAAGTATTAAATTCGACGCAAATGCCTTTGTGTTATCCCACCGATGTCGCTCTTGCAGCCTGCGCAGGCTCACGCGATGTCACAAGACCGATAAAGGAAATCGCCAGCGCCAGTCCAATAGTCGTGCTCACTTCGGTACGGTGTTCAGGGGTGGCCATCATCACAGCCAGTGCCGCGCAGATGAACACGATCACCAACCAGGTGAGCCACGGAAATAGCCACATGCGAAAGGTCAGCTCGATGTTCTGCCGACGCAACATCCGGCGCATGCGCAGTTGCGAAACCGCAATGGCCAGGTACACCACCAAGGCAATCGCGCCGGAACTGGCCAGCAGGAACTCAAACAGCCCGGCGGGCATGAAGTAGCTCCATACTGTGATCCCTGCGCCCAGCACGGTGCTAGCGATGACGGCTGCTCGCGGCACGCCTTCGGAGGAAGTCGCCTTCAGCGCCTTTGGTGCATCGCCACGGCGGCCCAGCGAATACAGCATGCGCGAGGCAATGTAGATCGAGGAGTTCATGCAACTGGCCACCGCGATCAGCACCACCACGTCCACCATGAACTTGGCGTGAGGAATGTTCATGATTTCCAGTGCCCGCTGGTAGGAGCCTACCTGGGCCAGCAGCGGATCGTTCCAAGGCACCACGGAGATGACCACGAAAATCGACAACAGGTAGAACACGCCGATGCGCCAGATCACCGAACGGGTGGCCTTGGCAATATTCTGCGACGGATTGTCGGATTCGGCGGCGGCGATGGTGACCGCTTCAGTACCAATGAAGCTGAACATGATGGTGATGAAAGCACCGACTACCGCCGACAGTCCGTTGGGGGCAAATCCGCCATGCTCGGCCATCAGGCCGCTTAATCCGCTGACTTCCCGATCGGGAACCCAGCCCATCAACACGGCAAAACCCACGCCGATGAAACCGATGATCGCCACCACCTTGGCCATGGCGAACCAGAATTCGAATTCGCCGTACTTGGAGACACTGAACAGATTGGTGATGACCAACGCAATGATCGACACCAGGGCGAACAGCCAGGCATCGATCTGGGGGAACCACTGGTTCAGAACATGGCCGGCAGCCAGTGCTTCGATAGGGATCACCAGCACCCAGAACCACCAGTACAGCCAACCGATGGTGAAGCCGGCCCAGCGACCTATTGCCTGGTCGGCATAGGTGGAAAACGAACCTGTGTCCGGGTTCGCCACCGCCATTTCACCGAGCATGCGCATGACCAGGACGACGAGCAGGCCAGAGAAAAGATAGGCCAGCAGGACCGCCGGGCCAGCAGCGGCAATGGCATGTCCTGAGCCAACGAATAAACCGGCGCCGATGATACCGGCGATTGAGAGCATTGTTACGTGACGAGGCTTGAAGCCCTGCGCCAATTGGCCATTCGAATCCTTGGAGCTCGGGCTAACCATTGGTTTATTTTCTCTGCTGATCAACATTTAAGCGAATTGATGAGGGCAATTGATCATCATTGTTGCCTGCTGCCGCTTCCTAAAAATGGCAACCTTCAATTGCTGCAGTTCTTATCAAATCCATCATCGCGATGTGGTTATTTCTATGAAAAGACGCGCCACCTTACCCGGCTAGTCCGACGATTCAGTTGCCTGATCACGCCACCTCCGTGCCTGATATCGACACGTGCCAATTTAACGCTCACAGTGAAAACCAATCAGTCACGAAATGGCGAGGTGGAATCATTTTGTTTTTTGAGGACTCTACTAAAGCAGCAACAGATGGGGATTGCTTGGAAGGTTTAAGCGGCCGAGAAGGTTTCGGGGCGAGGGCCGCGAGATCTCTCTGGGAAGAGTGGATTGGACAATTACTGCCTGCCGCGACCGACTGAAAACGGCCGATTCTGTTGAAAACAGTCGGCCATCGTTTCCACGGCAAAAAAAGTACGCGCTTGACATTGAAATCTTTACTTTCAGCAGAGGATTCCAGGCTCGGATTTCGCGTAGCTGCGCGCAAAAAAGGCATTTTCAGCTGTAAGTACGAGGGCAGTCTGGAAGGACCGACTTTTTCAACACAATCGGCCGACTTTCGCCTTTCGCCACCGTATGCTTTGGCTCGAGTCCAGCCAGTCATGGAGATCACGTGCACTGGTCAAGTCGAATGCAAATGGGTGGTCAAGTCCATGCAATTACTCAGCATGCAAGGACGACGCGCACCCGCGCGCAGATCAACTTAAGGGCAGGCACAAGGAGAGATGAGTGCATGTATTTGAAACGCCGAGGTTGATGGGGCGACATCTATCACAGCACGATCTACCCGCGCTGGCAGCAATGCTGAGCGACCCTGAGGTGATGAGGTATTCGGTGCGCGGGGTATGTAACGAGCAGGCTACCCGGCGTTTTATTGAATGGTGCCAGGCCTGCTACGCCTCGCTCGGCATAGGTCCGTGGGCCTTGGTCGAAAAAGCCGCGAATGACCTCGTCGGATTTTGTGGCGTTGGGCCGGAAGTGATTGATGGCGCAGAAGAGGCCAATCTAGGGTATCGCCTGGCCAGAAGGTACTGGAACCAAGGGCTTGCCTGCGAAGCGAGCAACGCTGTTGTTGATGACGTTTTTGCTCGAAAACAAATAGCGTCTGTCGTTGTAGTCATCGAACCGGAGCACGTCGCCTCGTTGAGGGTGGCTGAAAAAACCGGCTTTACGACATTCGAGTTACGCGAGTTTCATGGCCGACCAGTGCGCATGTACCGCTTGAGTCGTGAGGACTGGATGAGTTTGCGGCACGGCGCACGCCTGCACCAGGACGGATAAGGGCAAGCCCCTACCCGTCCAACACTGCGCCTTGGCTCACATGGCGCAGCGGCTGGCCGAAATCAGATGCGGAAGGTTCCGACCAGATGCTTGAGGCGGTTGGCTTCACGCTCCAGATCGTTGCAGGCGCGCAAGGTCGCTTGCAGGTTCTCGACACCGTCCTGGTTGAGGGTATTGATCTCGTTGATGTCCAGGTTGAGCGCCTCGATCACCGATGTCTGCTCTTCTGTCGCCGTGGCCACGGACTGGTTCATATTGTCGATTTCACCAATACGCTCGGTGACAACCCCAAGGCTGGAGCCGGCCTGATTGGCGATCAAGACGCTACTTTCGCTGTCGCGTTGGCTTTCTACCATCGTTTCTACCGACTGCTTGGAACCAACCTGCAACTCCTCGATCATCTGCTGGATTTCCTGCGCCGAGCTTCGTGTGCGGTGGGCAAGGTTGCGCACTTCATCGGCGACCACAGCGAAGCCGCGCCCGGCTTCACCGGCACGCGCTGCCTCAATGGCGGCGTTGAGTGCCAGCAGGTTGGTCTGGTCGGAAATACTCTGGATGACCTCAAGAATCTGACCAATGTCGACCGTCTTGCCGTTCAGCGCCTCGATGTTGCCACACGAGTCACTGATCCTGGCGGACAGCTGGTTCATCGTCTTGATGGTGGCGTCCACAATGCTCTGGCCTTCTTCCGCCCGCGCCCGCGCATCGCTGGCCTGGTGTGCAGCCTCTGCGGCATTGCGTGCGATTTCTTGGGCGGCGGCACCCAGTTCATTGATGGCCGCAGCCACGCTATTGGTACGGCTGGCTTGTTCGTCGGAGTTGAGCATCGACGAATTGGAAGCCGTGACCACTTGGGTCGCCACATCGCTCAGATGGAAAGCCGACGACGACACTTCGCGGATAGAGGCATGAATGCGCTCGACAAACTGGTTAAAGGCCGTGGCCAGCTCACCAAATTCGTCCTGAGTATGTACCGTCAGGCGCTTGGTCAGGTCCCCTTCGCCCTTGGCAATGTCACGCATGGCAACACCCATGGCGTTCAGCGGGCGCATAAGCACATGGATCAGGACGCCGAGCAACAGCATGATCACAGCGACCGCGACCAGCGTGGTGATGATCGCTGACGTGCGGTATTCGCTGAGCAGCGAGTAAGCCTTGGCTTTATCAACAGACAGTACGATGTACCAGTCAGCGGAAGGCAGGTCGTCGATATGGGAGAAACTGAGAATACGCGTACCGTTCTGGTTGCTCGCCTCGCTGAAGTTGTCGCCGATACGTGGCGTATTGTGAGGGTACACATCCTTCAGGTTCTTCATGACCAGGCTCTTGTCTGGGTGAACCAGAATCCGGCCATCACTGCTCATGAGGAATGCGTAACCCAAACCATTGAAATTCAGCGAATTGATGGTGTCATTCAGCACGTTAAGGTTCAGATCGCTGCTCAGCACACCCGCGCTGCCTGCAGGCGTGGCGATGGCTACGGCAAGCCCGCCGGTGACCGCATCAACATAGGGCTCGGTCAGGATGGTGCCTCCAGCCGCCTTGGCGGCCAGGTACCAAGGTCGCGTGCGGGGGTCATAGCCATCCGGCATCTTGCTGTCCGGGCGCATGGTAAAACGGCCGTCAGTGCTCCCCAGGTAGGTGAACACAAAGTTTGACAGCAGCGTTTTTTGTTCCAGCAGGCTAACGACCTCCTCGGGTGCCGGGTTACGCGCAATCGACTGAGCAGTGTTTTCCACCAGCAAAATACGCCCTGCCAGCCAGCTCTGGATGCCCTTGGCGGTGGCGCCGCCAATATCGTTGAGGTAGTTCTCCAGGCTCTTGCTGACCGCATCGCGCTGTAACGAGTAACTATAGAGGCTGGATAAGGAGAAAATCATCACCACTACCACAGCGGCGGCGAGCAAAATTTTCTGGCTGAATTTAAGCTGATTGAACATGCACATAATCCTTGGCGGCCACGACGTGTAAAACGCTCTGGCAAAAACTTTATATCCGATGATTTTCAGGCGACTGGTACTACATCGCAGCGTTCATGACGTTAAATCGCCAGGCACACGGCGAACCCTGAATAAGTTGAGCGGTTATGAATGCGGTATGTGAAAGTTACAAACCCGAGGGTCCTTTTTACGATGCCATCCGTGAATACGCTTCTAAATAATCTGCTCCTGGGCCGATACGCACACCCTCACAGCTCAAACCTGCACATCGCCAGCGCAGAATAATATCACTTTAACATCGCCCCGTGAGCATTTTGACGTCATTTTGCCGACGCCATGTTTAAGCCTTGTGACAGGCCATGGAAAACCTCTGACAACACCGAGCACAAACCGATAGCCCACTATCCATTCGTCGTATACCACACGATTTTTCGCTCACAGAGGGTTAACATTAACCACACTAATTCAATGGATTACCGGGTTTTTTAATGTTGTCACGGAAACACTCTGCGCAAGCACTGCCTGTAGACGCACACTTTCTAGCCTTGCTGAATGCCACTGACTGCGCCAAAGCTACTTGGCAAAACACCCTGGAACAACTAAGTACTGTATCCGACGAGGTTTGGCTTTCTAGAATGCAAGAGCTTGATGAACTAGAACGCCAATACCGGACGTGCCAGGACACGCTGTTTCAGCACATCAAGAACACCCTCGAAACTGTCGAAGAATAACCACCCTCAGACGTGGAAAAGCCCTTGCCAGAACGCAAGGGTTTTTTATTTAAAGAGCCTGCTTCCCAGCGGCAAGTACTAACGCCTTGCGCGGCCGCGGCGTTGGCACAACACTAACGGGTGACAGGTAACCCGAACCGCCGCCAAAACGAGAACCCCCTGCATGGAAATCAACGCCGACTTCGACCAGCGTATCGTGCTGCACGCAGCACACATGCCTTGGGTAGACTCCCCTATGCAGGGCGTGCAGCGACGAATGCTCGACCGCATCGGTAACGAAGTTGCACGCGCCACCTCCATCGTGCGCTATGCGCCTGACAGTCAATTCAGCCCTCACACCCACGACGGCGGCGAGGAGTTCATCGTACTGGAGGGTGTGTTCCAGGATGAACATGGCGACTACCCTGCCGGCACTTATGTGCGCAATCCTCCAACCTCGCGGCACACACCTCGCTCCAGCAATGGTTGCATCATCTTCGTCAAACTCTGGCAGTTCGATCCGGCAGACCGTCATCACTGCGTGATCGACATGAACCACGCAACGCTGATACCGGATACCCAACGCCCGGGTGTAGGCGTTATCCCATTGTTCCAGGACGGCCACGAAACGGTACGTCTGGAGGTATTGGTGCCAGGCACGCACATCGAGATGGCATGCCCGGATGGCGCCGAATTGCTGGTGCTGGCCGGTGAGGTGGAGGTTGATGGCGACCTGCTCTCAACCCTGTCGTGGATGCGCCTGCCCAAAGGCGACCATTTGGTCGCCACAGCGGGCACTGATGGCGCAAGCGTTTGGATAAAAACAGGACACTTAGGTCGCATTACAACACCACACAGTGCCTAGCCAGCACACGCCGATCAGCTCCAGGGGTGGCGAGGTGGCTTGACGCCATTGAGCGCATAGTTGCCAACGATGTGGTACTTCCAGCGCACCGGGTCGTGTAGCGTATGCACGCGGGCGTTGCGCCAATGACGGTCAAGCCCGTATTCCTCAAGGGTCGACCGGGTACCCGCCAATTCAAACAGGCGGTTGCTGGCCAGGATTGCCACTTCGGTGGTCAGCACCTTGGCTTCGGCGGTGAGCAGCGAGGCCTGCGCCACGTTGTCTTCTGTCGGCTCGCGCAGTGCATGGTCAATCGCATCAGCCGCCAGGTCCAATACCGCATCAGCGGCACGCAAGCGAATCTGCAAATCGCCCACCTGCTGAATGATGTACGGATCATCCGTGGCTTTCTCCAACCCCGAGTCGATCCATGGACGGGTATGCCGACGCACATAGTCCAGGGTATCGTTGAACGCGCCACGGGCGAGGCCCGCATCGATGGCAGCCTGGATGAACTGAGAAATGGCACCGCCTGCGGTCGGACGGTCGAACGCCTTCCAGATCGGCACCACCTGCGCGGCAGGTACCCTTACCTGATCGATCAGCACCGTACCGCTGGCGGTGGTGCGCTGACCGAAACTGGACCAGTCGTTCACCACCTTCAGCCCCGGTGCATTGCGTGGCACCACGGCCAGGTGTGGCAAGCCTTCCTCGGTAACCGCGACAATCGGCACCCAGTGCGCCAACAGCGCCCCCGTGGAAAAGAACTTCTGGCCGCTCACCACAAAATCGTCGCCTTCAGCGCTGATACGGGTCTGGAAGTCTGCTACGTGCTTGCTGCCACGCTCGGAGAAGGCATTGCCAAAGCGTGCGCCTGACAGTGCCAGGTCGAAGAAAAAGCGCTTCTGCTGCTCACTGGCGTCAAAGGCGATGTGGGCCAGGATAACGAAGTGGTTCTGCGCCAGTTGGCCCAGTGAGCCGTCCGCCGACGAGATCTGCTTGAAGACTTCACCGACCGTTCGGTAACCGGCGCCCAGCCCACCGTACGCCTTGGGTACCACGATGCTCCATAGCCCGCTCTGGGAGTATGCGTCGAGTTCGGCAACCGGCAGACGCCGCTCGCGATCACGCGCAACGGCCTCACGGGCAAACTCGCTGGCCAGGCGCCGGGCCGTTTCAATGGCCTGCGCTTCACTGGTCAGGCGCTGTGCCGGCGTGCTTGATTGGGTTTGGATAAAGGCGTCGGCCTGCTCGGCCAATGGGATGTTCAATTCAGTCATGGCGAGTTTCCTTCAAAAACGATAGGCAAGGTTGAGGCTGTACACCGTCGGGTCGACATCGACGCTGCCGACCTTCTGGCCGTCGATCTTCACGGTGCTGTCGATTTTCGCGTAGCGCACATCGCCGCCGAGGCTCCAGTGGTCATCAATGGCAATATCGAGCCCCGCCTGGAAGGCGGCTCCCCAAGAGTCGGAAAGCTCCAGCTTGGCGCCGTTATCCAGATGCTCGTCGTAGAAATAGGTGTAATTCAGGCCGACACCGACAAAGGGCCGCACACGGGCGTCGGGGGCGAAGTGCCACTGCAGCGAGACAATCGGCGGCAATTGCTTGGTGCTGCCAACCTTGCTGCCGTTCAGTTTGATGTCGTGTTTGAACGGCAGACCGCCCAGTACGTCGATGGCAAGGTTTGGTGTCAGGAAGTACGCCAGGTTGAAGGTCGGGCCGGCATCACTGTCGATATCGACCGTGCCAGGCTGAATGCTGCCAGATTCGGAGGTTGGGACGATATTGCTGACGCCCAGGCGCACTTGCCAAGGGCTGTCTGCCGCCAGAGCGAGGCCATTCGCCGCCAGCAGCAGCCCACCCAGGGCGGCATGGCGAAGCCAGTGTATTGACATGCGGTTCTTCCTTGTCGATTTCGATTGGACCTGGGTGCGGGCTAAACACCGCACCGGCTAAGGCACTGTTTCGGTATGTCCGGCGGACAGGCTGCAGGACTATCAGCAGCTTTTGTGCCAATCGTATCCAATTGTTTTTATTGAATATTTTTCCAGGAAGAACACCGCTGCTGTTGTTCGCGCAACAGCCTTTATGCAACTCTGTTAGCCACTGGACAGCGGCTTGCACACAATAGAAAGCGTTGTACCGCACGGGCGCTGAACGACCGGTTCGCCACCTATACTTAACAGGTAGCGTACTGGCGGGGGGGGGGGGGCAGGCACAGCAGAACCCACCCATTGTCGAACCTCATCTGGGGGACTGCGGTCTTGAATCGACGTTCCCTGACCGTGGCCCTGATCATTGCGCTCCTGGCGGGTATGCCTGGCTGCGCCTCAAAAGCGCCGGCACCCGAAACGCAAGCGCCTGTGGTGATACCTGAATCCACCTGGCAGCAGGTGGACTGGGAAATCGTCAGTGCTTCGCAGGCAGTCACAGAGTCGGTCAAAGACTACGCACGCCGCTCGATGAAAGCCTGGCGGGACCGCGTCTACCAGCAGACCGAAGCCGACTTCATTCCCTGGTTCACCAGCTACTGGACCCAGCAATGGCTGACCATCAAGGTTGCCTGGTACAAAATGAACGCCGGCAATGACACTGAACCCGGCGAAAAGCGCCTGGCTGCATACCTTCAAGAGCAATACCACGAACGGGTGTTGGAGCCGGTCGCCAAGGAGATTGATCCCGATGCGGTCATGCAACAAGCCATCGCGCTGTACGCCCAACTGCTCGGTCCGCAACTTCAGGGTATCGTGCAGCGCTATCGTTTACCGCCCGACCAATTCAACCTGCGGCTCAGCCGTATCCCTGCGATCAGCCTGGGGCCACCCCCTACCCTCAACGCATCGCTTTACCAGTTGGTCTACACCAACCCAGTCAGCAAACTGCCGGCGTATGCGGCACTGGTAACGCAGGTGCGCACGGCTGCGGGTGCAACTGGAGCAGACCAGGCAGATGCGGTGTTGTCTTCGGTTGCGCAACGCACCAGCGAAAAACTGGAGTCCACCCTGCCCGTGCGTGGTGCGGCGAGCGCAACGGCGGCCGCCGTGGGCCGGGTTGCCGGAATGATGATTTCACTGGTAGTCACGGGCGTTGGCGCACTGATGCATGACAGCGAGCGACCAGAGATGGTCGAGCAGCTCAGGGTCATATTGAACGTCGCCCTGGACGAAGAATGGGCAACACTGCTGGAAAACCGCGCCACGGGTGTAATGGCCGGGGTGTATTACCTGGCAGAGCAGATCGAAAGCAGTGTTCGCGCTATCGATGCCCCGCCAGGACCTTACGAACCGCAACCGTAAGGCCTAGCCTGTCATTAAATCAAACGACTGCGGCCCAACAGGCCCAAGCCGTCAGTGCGGAGCAAGCTCCAGCACAATCCGCCCGCCACTCGGGCACTCATCCATATGCCGATGCGCGGCGACAAACGCCTCGAACGGATAGACCTTGCTGATCTGGGGTGTCAGCAAGTGGTCGGCGGTGAACTGGTTGATGTCACGTAGTGCACGCTGCAATGCCACATGGTCCTGCACAATGCCCAGTTCCGGCTTGCCGGTGAAGTTGCCAATGCAGTGAACGAAAAACTGAATGTTCTTCTGGAAGGCCGCACACGCCGGGAACGGCGTCTGGTTACCGCCCTGCAAGCCGTACAGCACCAGGCTGCCACGCGGTGCGAGGACATCGCCCAGCAACGACATCTGCGGCCCGCCGAGCCCATCGAGCACCATGTCAACGCCACGGTTTTCGGTGTACTTGTTGATCTGCATGAGCAGGTCCTGTTCTTCAGTGACGATCACCTTCTCGGCACCCAAACCGAGCAGGTAGTCACGCTCACTCGCCTGCTTGGTGGCAGCGATGACCCGAATGCCCAGCGCCTTGCCCAGTTGCACGAAGGCAGGCCCGGCACAGTGGCTGGCATCGGTCACCAGTGCCGTCTGCCCGGCCTTGGCCCTGGCCAGGTCGACATAGGCGAAATAGGCAATCAGCAAGGGCGTGTAATGAACACTGGCCTCGACAGGGCTGAGGACATCGGGGTAGCGCGTCAAGGCGTCTCGCGGCAACACAATGACTTCACCGTACACCGGGTGCGTATTGGCGCTGCTGGCCGGAAAGCTGGCGACCTTATCACCAACGGCGAGGTCATCGACACCCTCACCCACGGCCATGACCACGCCAGCCATCTCATGCCCGATGCCGGCAGGCAGGCGAACCGGAGACGAGGCGAGGTTCTGCCGCCAGAGCACGTCGTACCAACTGACGCCGATCGCCTGGACGCGAATCTGCACCTCGCCGGCAGCCGGGGTCGGCGCTGCCTGCTCTTCGCATTTGAGCACCTCGGCCGGACCGAACTTGTGGAAACGGATCATGCGGGACATCGCAAACCTCGCCAAGTGAATCGCTAATACCCTGAACTCTATCGGGGCTTTCCTGGTTAGGCCATCCGTGGCTATTAATAGTCGACATGCCTGTCATTGATTGAAGGTACTGGCATACGTTCAATTTATTCGGTGCAGGGTAGCAGCCTTTCCCCTTAAGATTCACCCCTGCCCCATCCAGTGAAGCAAAGCGATGAACCGTAACGACCTGCGCCGCGTCGACCTGAACCTGCTGATCGTCTTCGAAACCCTGATGCATGAACGCAGCGTGACCCGTGCAGCGGAGAAACTGTTCCTCGGCCAGCCGGCCATCAGTGCCGCACTGTCGCGCCTGCGCACGCTGTTCGACGATCCGCTGTTCGTCCGCACCGGCCGCAGCATGGAGCCATCGGCGCGTGCGGTAGAGATCTTCGCCCTGCTCTCCCCCGCGCTGGACTCCATCTCCACTGCCGTCAGCCGTGCGGCCCACTTTGACCCAGCCACCAGCACGGCGGTCTTTCGCATCGGCCTCTCCGACGACGCCGAGTTTGCCCTGCTGCCGCAACTGCTCAAACGCATTCGCGCCGAAGCCCCGGGTATCGTGCTGGTCGTGCGGCGGGTGAACTACATTCTGATGCCGGCCTTGCTCGCCTCGGGCGAGATCTCGGTGGGTGTGAGTTACACCAGTGACCTGCCGGCAAATGCCAAGCGCAAGGTACTGCGGCGCAGCAAACCCAAGCTGCTGCGGGCCGACAGCATGCCGGGCAGCCTCAGCCTGGACGACTTCTGCTGCCGCCCCCATGCGCTGGTGTCGTTCGCCGGTGACCTGAGTGGCTTTATCGACGAAGAACTCGCCAAACTCGACCGCAAGCGCCATGTCGTACTGGCCGTGCCACAGTTCAATGGCCTGGGTAGCCTGCTGACCGGCACCGACATCCTGGCCATCGTGCCCGACTACACCGCCGAAGTGCTGACCGCTGCAGGCGGCTTGCGCGCCGAAGAACTGCCGATCGACGTCCGCAGCTTTGAACTGCACATGGCCTGGCGCGGCGCTCAGGACAACGACCCGGGTGAACGCTGGCTGCGTTCGCGGATTCAGATGTTTTTTGGGGATCCGGATAGCCTTTGACGCTTGCGACAAACCTGTGGGGCCTTATTCATAGGTCGGCCGTGCATCCGCCCGTTCAAATTCACCATGCTGGCTCGTCTGCCGCGCCATGAGACCAGCCAGTATCGGCTGCTCCAGCAACCACTGCACGATCGCCTGGCTGCCTTCAGGCCCGGGATGCAAATGGTCGCCCGAATCATGCAAGGCCGACAACCGTTGCGGTTCCTGCGGATCACGCAGCAGTGCGTCGATATCCAACACGGCGTCGAAGCAACCGGCCTCGCGGATCCAGCGATTCAGACGCTGGCGCAGGCACTCCTTCGCCGGTTGATAAAACGCCATGAAGGGCGTGCCGGCGAATGCCCCTTCGAACGGGGTGAGCGTCATGCCCAATACCTGGACGCCCCGCTCATGGGCAGCCTCGACCAACGAGGCATAACCGGCGGTCAGAGCTTCGTAGCTCGGCAGCGGCGCCCCAGGATCGACCACCGAGTCGGCCCAGCCGAGGTCGTTCAAGCCTACCTGGAGGATCGCCAGCGCAATGCCGGGCTGCTGCAACACATCCCGCTCGAACCGATTTAGCACGCTGATGCCGATCTTGTCACACAGCAGGCGGCCACCCGATTGCCCGGCATTGACCAAGGCAATTCCCCATGGCGCCAAGTGGCGGGCCAACAGGTCCGCCCAGCAGCCATGGGTGTTCTTTTCCAGGCCATGGCCATTGACCAGCGAATCACCGATTGCCACCAGGACCGCGCCTTCGGCCTGGACCTCGATGGCATGAACCAATACCCGCACATTCAACGGCTGGGCGTCGGGCAATGCACTGTCGTTGCCCATGCGATCGCCAGGCTCAAGGCTGCCCGTCTGGCGCGCATCCCAGTGAAACGTTCCGATCTCGAAAGCCTCGGGCAAATGCAGGGCCACCTCCAGGTCGGCAAGGTCCGGAATGTCCATCATGAGGGGATCGCTACGCAGACGCTGGCCGGGGGCCAGGGTCGCCTGGGGCCGACCGGCGAAGGTGACATCGCTCCAGACGCGGGCCTGACCTTGCTCACGCAAAGCCAGCCGGCAACATCCAAGGCGCAGTGGCGCGTAGCCATACTCGTTGGAGAACAGCAGGCGCACCGCCTTGCCCCCTTTGCTGATACGCATGGGTTGGCGCACAGTACAGGGACCGATCAGTGCGGGAAGCTGGGTGGGAAATGGCAATTCGGCCCCCCAGACAGGTTGAGCCGGAGCGGTCCAGGTGGACAGCCAGGAGGTAGCGCCCACGCTATCGCGTGGATCAGGAACAGAAGAAGCAGACACGCGGAATAATCCCTTTCGCAGAAGCTGGCACCCTGGCCAACGGTGCCTTATGCAACCGTGGCCAGAGGCTACTGCAGGTGCAATCAAAACGCTACTGATGGCTGCCTAACGCGTCCATCAGGAACTGACATGCATAGGGGCGCCCATCCTGTTGTGGTCTCTCATTCGCGGCGCCCCGTCAGCGTTGACGAGCGGTATCAGGCGATCAACGCCTTAAGCACACCGTCATCGGCCGCCGCGGCAATGGACGCCAAGTATTGCCCGTAGCTGGTCTTCTTCAGCGCCGAGGCGCGCGCGAGCAACTGGGCCTGGTTGATCCAACCGTTCTGGAACGCGATCTCCTCCAGGCAGGCCACCTTCAGGCCCTGACGGCTCTCTATGGCCTGAACGAAGTTGCCAGCCTCGAGCAGCGAGTCATGGGTTCCCGTGTCGAGCCAGGCGAAGCCACGCCCCAGGACGTTGACGTTCAGTGTGCCGCGCTCCAGATAGGCGTTGTTGATATCGGTGATCTCCAGCTCGCCACGGGCCGATGGCTTCACCTGGGCGGCGATATCGAGCACCTGGTTGTCGTAGAAGTACAGGCCGGTCACCGCGTAGTTGGACTTCGGCGCCGTGGGCTTTTCCTCGATGCTGACCGCCTTGCCTTGCGCATCGAATTCAACCACTCCGAAGTGCTGCGGCTCGGCCACATAGTAGCCGAACACCGTGGCGCCGCTGACGCGGCTGGTGACCTGCCGTAGAGTCTCGCTGAACTGGGTGCCGTAGAAGATGTTGTCTCCCAGCACCAGGCAGACGTTGTCGTCGCCAACGAACTCCTTACCGATGATGAACGCCTGGGCCAGCCCGTCCGGGCTGTGTTGCTCGGCATAGCTGAGCTTGATGCCAAACTGGCTGCCATCGCCCAGCATGCGCTGGAAGCCCGGCAGGTCGGTCGGCGTGGAGATCACCAGGATTTCACTGATACCTGCCAGCATCAGGACCGACAGTGGATAGTAGATCATCGGCTTGTCGTAGATCGGCAGGGATTGCTTGGACACCCCCAGGGTGATCGGGTGCAGGCGGGTGCCCGAACCACCGGCCAGCAGGATGCCTTTGTACTTGGTCTTGTTCATGAAACAGCTCCCTTGAAACATGAATGAAGGTGTAAGGATCAGGCGGCGTTACCCAGGCGTTCCAGGCGGTAGGCGCCGTTGAGCACGCGCTGCCACCAGCCGCGGTTGTCCAGGTACCACTGCACGGTCTTGCGCAGGCCGGTCTCGAAGGTTTCCTGCGGAGTCCAACCCAGCTCGTCGGCGATCTTGCCGGCGTCGATCGCGTAACGCTGGTCATGCCCCGGACGATCGCTGACGAACTCGATCAGGTCGCTGTAGGCCCTCACGCCTTCCGGCTTGTTCGGCTGCAACTCCTCGAGCAGGGCGCAAATGCCCTGTACCACCTCGAGGTTGCGTCGCTCGTTGTGGCCACCGATGTTGTAGGTCTGCCCCACCGCACCACGGGTCAGTACAGTGTAAAGGGCACGGGCATGGTCCTCGACATGTAGCCAGTCGCGGACCTGTGACCCGTTGCCGTAGACCGGAAGCGGCTTGCCATGCAGCGCGTTGAGGATGACATGCGGGATGAGCTTCTCCGGGAAATGGCAGGGGCCATAGTTGTTCGAGCAGTTGGTCACCAGCACCGGCAGGCCATAGGTGCGCCCCCAGGCACGGACCAGGTGATCGCTGCCGGCTTTGCTCGCCGAATATGGCGAGCTGGGCGCATAGGGCGTGTCCTCGGTGAAGTAGTCGTCGGTCCCTTCCAGATCGCCGAACACTTCGTCAGTGGAAACATGGTGGAAGCGAAACGCTGCGCGGGCCTCTGGCCCCAGGCCGTTCCAATAGGCCCGAGCGACTTCCAGCAGGGTCGCGGTCCCCAGCACGTTGGTCCGCACGAACGCATCCGGCCCCTCGATGGAGCGGTCGACGTGGGATTCAGCCGCCAGGTGCATCACCGCCTGAGGCTGGAACTCGCTGAAAATCTGCTTCAACCGGGCCTTGTCGCAAATGTCGGCCTGGTAGAAGCGATAGCGTTCGGAATCGCAGACGCTCGTCAGCGACTCGAGGTTGCCGGCATAGGTCAGGGCATCGACGTTGGCCACCTGGCAATCGGTCTGTTCGATCAGATGACGGACCACAGCCGAGCCGATGAAGCCCGCACCGCCGGTAATCAAGATGTTCACGCAAGTACTCCTGTAATGAATGTGACGCGTCCGTTCAGTGGGTTCAGTTGACCAGGGCGACCCAGTACTTGCTGAGCGCCCCTTTGAGGATCAGCAGCGACTGGATGCAGGTGAAGCTTTCGTCGGTGGTCGCCGACGTAGTGTTCAGCGGGCCAAAACCGCCGTCCTGCTTCTGGTGCTGGGCGATCCAGGCTTGGACGCCCAGCACGTCGCGCGGGTGGGCATCGAGCAGGTACAGGGCGGCAACGGCCATGTAACTGCCGACCAGGCTGACCGCCTTGCCCGGGCGATAGAGGAACGCCCCTTGCGGTTGTTGCAGCCCTTGCAGCCAGGACACGGTGGCGGAAGGGTCGACCAGCTCGCGGTCCAGCGCATGCAGCAGCGACAGGGCCCGGTAGGTGGAGAAGGTATCCGGCGGGTTACCCGGACGGTTGGCGAAGCCACCGTCGGCGTGACGGCACGCCAGGATGAAATCCAGCAGCGCCTGCGGCTCGCTCGCCTGCGCCCCCAGCACATGTAGCGACAGCGCTGCCAGATTGCTGTGCCAGATGTCCGACTGGTAGCCCGGTACGTTGCCAAAGCCGCCATCGGCCTGCTGACATTGGTGCAGGTAGGCCACGCAGGCTTGCACCGCACGCGGTTCGCTACCCAGCAGGCGCAGGGAAATCACTGCGCAGTAAGTGGCGAAAACATCGCTGAGCTGGCCAGGCTGCTCGGAAAACCCGCCATCCACGTTCTGCGAACCCTGGATGCAGGCAACCAGGCTGGCGGTGTCGTCGATGTCCGCCTTGAGGGCATACAGGTCTGAGATCACATGCAGCGCTGAGAACACTTGCCAGCAACGGTCGGCGCGAAAACCTTGGGGCGCCATTTCCGCGGTCAGGCCATATGGCACTGCCAAGGATGCACGCGCCTGGCTAAGCCAGGCGAAATAGGCCGGCAGATCGACATCCAGCGCTGGCGATTGTCCAAGGTGAGGCTGTTCCAGCCGGCCGCGGTTGTTCACTACGCGCAGGATGCTGCCGTCGACCTTCGTCGGCGCCGATGCTTGCGGCAGGACTGCGCCATGCGCCCGCAGTGCGCCCAGGCAGGCCAACTGCCCTTCAAGGCTTTTGATATGCAGCGGCAGGTATGAAAGATTGCCAATATGGAACACACCCAGCTGTCGGGGCGGTGCCCAGAACTGGCGAATGAACGGCACGGTCGGATCGACCGGCGTCGACCAGAAATACCCCTTGCCGAGGAAGAACCCACCATGGCGGCTGTCATGGAAGTCGGCCAGCGCCTTGAGCAGTTGCTCACGATGCACGCTGGTCTCGCGCGGCTGCGCCAGTTCCAGGGCCTCGAGCAGCAAGGCCACGTCCAAGCTGGTCTTGATCGGGAACGGCGACTCATTGCGCTTGAACGAAGTCAGCCAGTCGGCGCCGACGCGCTGGTCGTAGCGCAGACGGTCCCAGTAACCGCCGTAGGCGCTGTCATGCAGGCGCTCGAGGGTGTCGTCGAGCAGCTTGCGCGCCAGTTGCAGCATTTCCTGGTGGCTGTTGGCCCGGGCCCAGCGCGCCAGTGCCGATACGGCACGGGCACGGCTGGCGGTCTGGCGTAGCGGGCCGGCGCCCAGCCCGTCGAGCTCTGCACGCACTTCGTCCTCGAGCTTCCACACATGCTGCTGCAGGTGCGCGGGCAAGGGGTTGTCGCCCTTGCAGGTGCACAGGCTGCACAGAAGGTTCAGCGCGGCGATGTCCAGCTCCAACGGCATAGGACCGTCGACGACTGTCGTCCAGTCGCTGCTGAGCACGCCGCCAAACAGGCGACTGTCGTACACCTGCTCCAAGCGCTGCAGAACACCCTTGGTCACCCCCTGCAGTCGGGCATCGTCACGCCGCTGGCGGCGGAACTCGAGCAACGCGCGCAGGGCGTCGAACTGCAGCGCCAGGGTCCGACAGCGACCGGACCCGTGCGCGTTCCAGTGCCGGTCGGCCAGCTCGGTAAACCCCTCCTGTTCGCCGTCGTGCAGCGCCAGCAGCCCGGCCAAGGCGAACTCGGCCTGCTGCTCGTCGCCATGATGGGTGAAGAACAAGGTTGCTGCCACCTGATCTTCCAGACGTTTGTCACTGCTGATGCGCAACGCGCCAGCCGCATCGGTGATGGCGAGAAAGCCACCCACTTCACGGTCCATCAAGGCGTCGGTCAAGAAGGTAAATGAGGTGCTGTGCATGGCACCCTCCCTGAAAATACTGTGGATGTTCACGCTTACTGCGCCAGGCTGAGGATCCGGCTGGCCGCACGCTGGGCGCCGAGCCCGTCAGGCGAGGCCACACGCTGGTGCGCGCCGAAGTAGCTGGGGATACCTGTGTCCTTGTCCAGCTCGGCATCGATCAACTCGGCGATGGTCGCGGCCTGGCAACCGAGATAGGTCGGGAAGCCAAGGCGTGCAAGGCGCTCGAGCGCTTCGGCTTCGTGGTACTCGGATTTCGACGGCAGCACGAACAGGGTCGGAATGTTCAATGCCGCGATCTCGGTGACAGTGATCCAACCTGGCGCCGACACCAACAGGCTGGCCTCGCGCAGCAGGCCCATCCAGTCCGGGTAATAAGGCACGCTGATGACACCCTCCCGTGGCGCGATGTCCTGGCGCCCGAGCAGTACCATCTTCAGTTCGGGACGCTCGGTGCGCAGTTTCTCGAACGCCTCCAGGTAAGCATTGAGCAGGCTCTGCTTGCTCTCGGCGAACATGGTGGTACCACTGATGGAGGCGACAATGAATGGTCCGTCGCCCAGGCCGAGGTCAGCCCGCACGGTTGAGGCGTTGGTCTGGCTGAAGTCGCGGATCATTGGTCCGACGAAGTGTGCCTTGCCTTCCTTCAGTGCGCTGGCCACCGGCGTACCGTTGTCCATCTCCGGGATGTACGGTTTGTCGGTCAGCACCAGCTGACTTTGTTCGATCATCCACGAGAACTGCTTGTGCAGGGCCTTGCGCGCACGCTTGAGGTCTTCGGTATTGAGCTCGAAACCACCTTCGCTCAGGTCCTGGTCGGTCAATTGACAGAGGGTGAAGTCATACCGCTCGGTGACGAACACCAGGGGCGTGCGACTGAAAATCGCCGCGAGGCAGGCTGCCATGTTGAAGTCGGAGATCACCACGCGTGGCTTGTGTTCCTCGATGATCGCCAGGTAAGCAAGCATGCGTTCGCTGGACAGGAAGGTGTTGGAAATATAGCCGGCAATGTAGCTGCCCCAGTCGAGCTGGCGCGACAGATTGCTCTTTTTTGAATAGTCCATCAGTTGCCCGGCCACATCAATCACATCGATGCCGGAGCTTTCGAACATCGGGGTGAACACATCCTGCAGCGAGGCCAGGGCGACCGTCAGTTCGATACCAGGATTGCGCTCGCGCAGGGCACGACCGATCGACAGCACACGCATGTTGTGACCAGATCCCGTGGGAGCGGGGGCGAACAGAATCATGCGACTTCCTCCTTGAGTTGAATGATGCCTTTGACTACGGATTTTGCGGGTACATCGCGGATGACGACGGCGTAGGGTTCGACCCTCACGTCGTCGCCCAGAGCAACGGGACCGACGATCAGCGCGCCGGCACCGATGTGGCAACGCTTGCCAATGCGGATCGGCGCAGCCTTCCAGGGCAGCGACCGAAAACCGTGATCATGGGACGAGGAAACCAGGGTGACATGGTCGCCGAGACAGCTGTGCGCGCCGATGCTGACACCGCCAGCGCCTTCGATGACCACCCCGCGCCCGAGCACGACCTGCTCGCCAAGGGTGATGCCGCCAAGCTCGTGCATTCCGCCAAGTCGGGTACTGCGCCCGATCAGCACGCAGTCCGCACCGACCTGCACCAAGGGGCCACCGCGAAGCTCGGCATCGATCAGCGCACCCTCCCCGATCCGCCAGGCGGCCAGTTGCGGATTGAGCTGGCGCACACGGTCCATCGCGCAGGATTCAGGGTCGAGGAAAGACGGCAACCCTTCTCGCTGGCGCTTGAGCACTTTCTGCAGCACAGGTGCAGGATCCGGCCAGCCATCCTCACGGATCTGCCGACGAGCAATGATCCGTGCGGGGCGACCTACGACGATGCAATCCTGTTCGACGTCCTCGTTGACCAGAGCGCCAGCGGCCACAACCGCACCGGCCCCAATACGCACACCAGGCGCAAGGGTGGCCCGGGCGCCAACCCAGGCGCCCCGCCCGATACTGATCGGACGCTCACGGGTACCACGGGCGACGACACCGGTGGCCAGCATGCCGCGATCGGCCACTTCCAGGTGCTCGAGATGGCAGTTGAAGCCGACGAAGCAACCTTGACCGAGGGTCACCCCTTCCAACTGGTTGCCAGCGCGAACCCAGGTCGCTTCGCCGATACAGCTGTCGGGCGAGACGCGCGTTCCTATTTCGACAAGCCATGTTGTCTGCATCACACACTCCCTTGCGTGTTCGGACACTGTCGTTGCTGCCGCCTGAGCGGTGCTTCTACCAGCGTCCTGCTTGCCAGTCCTTGGTGGGGCTCGCCCTGCTGAGCAGGGGGAAATTGAGCGGCCTTGCGAAGGAAATAATGTACTAGTCGATTAGTACTGTTCGCACATCCTAGTACATACAAATTGCCGAGGCAACACGTTTTCTGTGCTGGTCGTTAGAAAATTTAAGCGGGGCCAGAACACATGAAAATGTTTCGATTGTATGAAAAAAAGCAGAATTTAACGTGCAGCCTGCACATAAATGCACAGGCGTGACAAAGACGAGAGCAGCCACTCTAGTGGCTGAATCGAGGGAGGATAAACACAAGAGCTGGCCAAAGGCCAGCTAGAGAGTGGGCGTCAGTGCGCCAGGTGATGCGGAACGATGGTGTCCCAGGTGCCCATGGCATGGCCCGCCACTTTTTCCAGCGTGTCCCGTGGCGAGCCATCGCGTGCGACCATCGCCATCCCGCGCTGGACCACACCATAGTAATTGGCCACGCTCTCGCAATCGACGTGCTCACTGATTTCCCGACTGGCCTGACCAAGACGCAAGCGGTTCTTCAGCATTTCGAACGGTTTGCAGCGCAGCACCTTGAGTCCGACCCTGAGGTTGGGCAACGGTGACTTGAGATCGGTCTGGGTAACAAAGCAACCATGCGGTCGGTCCTCACGGGTCAGGCTTCTCGCGGTTGCCAGCAGGACGGCGTGGATCGAGTCCTGTGCCCGCTCGTATTTGTACAACTCGCTCCAGATCTCCTCGCCAACTGTCGACCAGTAGAGCTCCAGCGCTTCCAGAAACAGGTCTTCCTTGGAGCCGAAGGCGGCATAGAGGCTGGGGGACTTGATGTTCATCGCGGCCATCAGCTCATTCAGCGACGCCCCATCGTAGCCCTTGTCCCAAAACAACAGCATGGCTTTGACCAGCGCCTGGTGACGGTCAAATTCCCGGGGTCTTCCACGACCACTCATATCTACTTCTCCCTTCTCACAGCGGGTGGACCGCGACCAGGGCAGTCACAGCCCGAGATTTTAAAGCGTCATTCACATCCACCTGCGGCTCACGCGCCTCATACCACGCGGGTTTAACAGGCAATAGATAGACCGCGCTACAAAAATATTTGTATTGTACTAATACATCCGTACAATCAATGATATGCGTCCGCCAGAGGGGTCCGTCAACCCTGGCTTACAAAGTATCGACAATGGCGTACATGCATGATAGCTAAAGGTTTTTCGCTAAGGACTGCCACACTCAATCAATAATGGAGCGTTTCAGCAATGGATGTTGCCACTTACAGAAATGCCATGGCCCGACTAGGCGGCGCCGTCTCGATCATCAGCACCGACGGCCCCAGTGGCAGGCACGGTTTCACGGCCTCGGCGGTCTGCAGTGTCACCGACACTCCACCTACCCTTCTGGTGTGCATGAACAGCCAGTCACGCCAGCGCAGCAGCTTCGAAGAAAACGGCGTGCTATGCGTAAACGTGCTGCGCGGCGACCATCAGCATCTGTCGGGTATTTTCGCCAATAAACACCTGGACATGGAGCAGCGTTTCCTCGCTACCAAGTGGTCCACCGGCCAGAGTGGCGCACCGACGATGGACGAGGCACTGGTGTGCTTCGACTGCCGGATCAACGAAATCCACAGCGTGGGCAGCCACAGCATCTTCTACTGCCAGGTACTGAATATCGACAGTGCCCAGTACCCGGAAGGTCTGATCTATTTCGACCGCGCGTATCACCGGATCGCCGTGGCCAGCCAGCCAGCCGCCTGAGTTTTCCGGAGAACACGCGCTATGGACGATTTCTGGACTTCACTGCCGCTGCCTGGCCTCTGCGACGATCAGCATCACTGGCTGTTCGCCCCCGGGTCACTAACCCTGCGCCTGAAGGCGCTGGGTCAGTTCGGCCTGGAAGTGGCCGGGCAACGGGTCGCGCTTCCCGGACAGGGTGAAGCACGGGCTCTGGGCATCGCCCCGGGCCTGCCGGTCTGGATCCGCGAAGTGGCATTGAAGGTCGATGGCCAGGTCATGGTCTGCGCACGCAGCCTGACCCCCATGCACAATGACCTGCCGGCCTGGCCGGAGCTGGCGGGCTATGGCAACCAACCCCTGGGCAGCATGCTGTACACCTCGACAGCGATCCATCGAGGTGCTTTCGAGTGCCAGCGCCCGCAGGGCGATTCGCCACTGCTGCGCCTGGCCCAGTCACTGGGCCAGCCTTGCGTAGGCCTGCTGGCCCGCCGTTCGCGCTTCACGCGCGATGGCCAACCTCTACTGATTGCAGAATGCTTCGTGCCTGGATTCTGGAAACGGCTGCAGGAAACAGGCGCGCCGCTCAAGCTGGCGATCTGAGCCAGGGGCGCGCCCAGGAAGGCGACTCAGCCTTCCTCCAAACGTGCTTCGTTGTCGCGAATGACCTGCACGGTCTGCGGGTCATTCGCAACGGCTTCGAGCAGAGAGCTCAACAGCCCGGGGAAACGGCTCTCCAGGTCTTCGCGGCGAATCGACAGCAGGTTCTCGCGACCATAAGGGCGTTGCCAGATCACACCGCTGTCACGCAGGACACGCCAATGGTGGGTCATGGTCGATTTCGATGCCCCCTTGAGAATGCGCCCACAAGGGTGTTCCTCACCATCGGAAAGTACCTTCAGCACGGTCAGGCGCAACGGATTGCCAAGTGCTGTCAGGACGTTTTCCAGGCGGATCTGTTCAATACTGGGGTGGTTGGCAGTGTACATGCGATACCTCAATAACCTTACAAGGATCACCGCGTACTGAAGCATGGAAGCGCGTCGGCACAGCGGTTTCCTCGTATTGAACAGGTACGATTCCATGTCGCGCCCTTGGGGGAAAGCAATCTCCCATTGACCTCGGGCCGTCAGCCTATGGCTGCCTGCATCTGGAATCGCGACTGTTTGTTAGTACGAGCAATATAGGACTATACACCAGTTTTGCAGCGCTCCGTGAACCAGACACGGCAAACGTGCTACCGGAGGCCCTTGAGGCGCAACCCATTGAGCCTTGCAAAACAAAGGGTTGAAAACCATGCGAGCGGATGAAGGGATTGTTTCAAGGTGTAAAGCCGGCGCCAGAATGCAACCCTGGCGCCGGAAGACGGGCATCTACTGAACGTTCACTGACTCGGGCTGGTAACCACCGCCCAGTGCCGTCACCAGGCCCACTGCCAAGTCAATCTGCTTGCTGCTCAACAGGGCAAGACGCAGTTCGTCCTCAATCAATTGCTCCTCGATATTGAGCGAATCGAGGAAGTTGTTTTCCCCGACTTCAAACCGCTCTACAGCCAAGTCGAAGGAAGACTGGGCCGTATCGCGCGCAGTACGCTGCAGGCCGATCTGCCGGTTGACGGCCTGCAGTTCGGTCACCGACGTCGCGACCTGGTGCAACGCCGTGTTCAACGTGGCGTTGTAGCGGGCAATCGCCAGGTCCAGGTCGGCGTTGCTCTGTTTGAGGTCGGCACGCAGGCGACCGGCATCGAACAACGGCACGGTCACGGTTGGCGTGATGTTCCAGAACCGGCTGACGGTGTCGTTGAAACTGTCGCCAGACATGGCATGGATACCGCCTGCGGCACGCAGGTTGATGTTGGGATAGAAACGGGTCTTCACCGAGGCCACCGTGCGAGACTCGGCCTCAACCCGCCAGCGGGCCGCGACGATGTCTGGACGCCGCCCAAGCAGTTCGGCCTGCAGGCTCTCCGGCAGCGCCGCCTCGGTGCTTTTCAGCGGCTTGGGCCGGACGATGTCGCGGGCACCGTCAACGCCCGCGCCGAGCAGGGCCGATAGCTGCAGGCGGGCAATTTCCACATCGCTGCGCGCCCCCAGCAGGCTCGCCTCGGCGCGCGCCACCAGGCCATCGACCCGCTGCAGCTGGGACTTGTTGTCCAAACCGTTATGGAAGCGGTCACCGGTCAGGCTCTGCAGGTTGCGCAAACGCTTGAGATCACGCTCACTCAGGTCGACCACGTCCCAGGCATAGGTCAGTTGGTTGTAGGCCTTGACCACGTTGGCGGCCAGCAGCAAGCGCGCCGACTGCAGCTCGACCTCCGCGGCCCGGGCCTGGTTGACCGAAGCCTCCCAGGCACTGCGCTTGCCGCCCCACAAGTCAAGGTCGTAGTCGAAGGTCACGCCCAGGCTGCGCACACTGACATAGCGATTGCCCTGTCCGGCGAAGTCCTCACTGCGCGACAGCCGCGAGCGGGAAACACCACCTGCGGCATCGACCTGTGGAGCACGGTCGGCGTCGTAGTATTCCTGATAGGCGTTGGCCTTGTCCGCCCTCGCCCGCACTTCCTGCAATCCGGGGTTGCTCGCCCAGGCCTTGGCCACCAGACGGTCGAGCTGGGCATCGGCATACTGCTGCCACCAATTGTCGGTCGGCCAGGGCGCGGCTGGCAGCCGCGCGTCGGCCAGGGACGCCGAAGGCGCTCCCTCGGGGGTCAGCAGGGTCTGACGATGGTCGATGCCGGCGTAGTTCACGCAACCACCCATTACCACCAGGGCCGCCAGCGACAGCGGCCGTGCACATCGTGTCATTTTCAACATTGGATTATCCCCGCGCCGCGGCATCGATGACCTGGCCGTCGTGCTCCGCGACGGGCAGCACCTTTGGCTGCCTGCCAGTGCTCAACAGGCTGTAGACCGTCGGCAGGATGAACAGCGTGAACAAGGTGCCGATCAACATGCCGACGACAATCACAAGGCCCAAGCCGAAGCGGCTGTTGGCACCCGCGCCGGTGGCGAAGATCAACGGTGCGAGCCCCACCACCATGGCCGCAGTGGTCATCAGGATTGGCCGCAGGCGCACCTCGGCCGCATGCCGGATCGCCTCCAGCTTGCCCATGCCGTGCTGCATCTGCAGTTCGTTGGCGAACGCTACCATTAGGATGCCGTGCTTGCTGATCAGCCCTATGAGCGTGATCAGGCCGATCTGCGTGTAGATGTTCAGCGAGGTGTAGCCCAGCGCCAGCGGCAGCAGCGCCCCGCAGATCGACAATGGCACACTGATCAGGATGATGAACGGGTCGATGAAGCTTTCGTACTGGACTGCCAGCACCAGGTAGATGATGACCAGGGCGAAGGCGAAGGTCAGCACCAAGGTGTTGCCCTCCTGCACATATTGCCGGGTATCGGACTGCCAGTCGTAGGTGTAGCCAGCCGGGAACTGCCTGGCCTGCTCGCTCAGGAAGGCCACGGCGTCGCCCAGGGTCACGCCTGGCATCGGGATGGCCTGGAAGGTCGCGGCATTCTGCTGGTTGAACTGCGGACGCAGGTTCGGCTCGACTTTGACCTGGATGGTAGCCAGGGTCGACAGCGGCACCAGGTTGCCATGCTGGTCCTTGACGTAGTAGCGATTGAGCGCCTCGGGGGTCAGGCGGTCCTGGGGCACCGACTGGGGAATCACATCGTAGGAACGGCCATGGTAGGCGAACCGGTTGACGTACTTCTCGCCGATCAGGCTGTTGAGCGTCCTGCCGATGTCGCTCATGCGGATACCCATGGCATTGGCCTTGGCCCTGTCGATCTGAACCTCGACCACCGGGTTGTTGAAGTCAAGGTCGCTGTCGACCACAGCGAACAGGCCGCTACTGCGAGCACTGGCCTTGAGCTTGTCCATTACGTCGAACAGTAATTGGTAGTCCTGGTCGCTGCGCACCACCATCTGTACCGGCAGGCCACCTGTGGAACCTGGCAGCGGCGGCATCTGGAAGACGAAGATGCTGGTGCCTTCGATCTGGCTCACCCGTTGCTGTAGCAGTGGCTGGATCTGATTGGCACTGCGCTCGCGCTTGTCCCAATCCACCAGGTTGATGCCGCCGACACTATTGGACAAGCCGTCGGTACCGTTGGCCACCCAGTCGCTGTAGCCTTCGGGGAATTCCTGGAACACCTCGTGGAGCTTCTGGGAAAACGCCTCGACATAATTGATGTTGGCATGCTGCGGCGCCTTGATCGCGGTCAGCAGGATGTTCTGATCTTCCAGCGGGGCCAGTTCGCTCTGCGCCGACTTGTACAGCACTGGCAGGCTGAAGAAGATCACCAGGGCGATGGCCAGGCTGATCCAGCGCATGGACAACGACATGCCCAGCAACTTGCCATAACGCTCGGCCAGCCAACTGAAGAAAGCCTCGGCCCTGCGCGCCATGTAGCCTTCGCTCGACTTGGCATCGAGCAGGCGGGTGCTCATGATCGGCGACAGCGTGAGGGCGACGATGCCTGATACCACCACCGAGCCGGCCAGGGTCAGCGCGAACTCCTTGAACAGCGTCCCGGTCAGCCCCCCCATCAGACCAATAGGCGCATACACCGCCGCCAAGGTGAAGGTCATCGCCACCACCGGGCCGGCCACCTCACGGGCGCCGAGCAAGGCCGCCTCGAACGGTGTCTTGCCTTCTTCGATGTGACGGTGAACGTTCTCCACCACCACGATGGCGTCATCCACCACCAAGCCGATCGCCAACACCATCGCCAGCAAGGTCAGCAGATTTAGGCTGAAACCGAACATCTGCATCAGCACCGCTGCACCCAGCATCGACAGCGGAATGGTCACCAGGGGAATCAGCACGGTGCGGAAGGTGCCCAGGCACAGGTAGATGACCAGGACCACGATCACCAGTGCCTCGACCAGGGTATGGGTCACCTCGTCGATGGAGGACTGGATGAAATGCGCCACCTCGAACGGGATCTGCACCTTGACGCCTGGCGGCAGGGTCTTCTCGATTTCGGGGATCAGTGCCTTGACCGCGTTGACGATGGTCAGTGGGTTGCCGGTGGGAGCCGCGTCGAGGCCCAGGAACATCGCCGGGACCGCGCTCATCGCACCGCTGGTGTCGAACGACGCGGCGTTCAGCTCCACGGTACCGACGTCGCGCACCCGGATGATGTTGCCGTTGTCGTTGCGCAGGACCATGTCCTTGAAGTCGTCGACGCTGCTCAGGTCGGTGTTGACCCGCAGGTTGCTGACCACATACAGGCCCTTGACCTGGCCGGGCGCGGCCTGGAAGTTGTTTTCCTTGATCGCATCCGCCACGTCCTGGCCCGTGATGCCGTAGCCGGCCAGCAAGTCCGGGTCAAGCCACAGGCGCATGGACAGGGTCTGCCCGCCCAGCACGTTGATCTTGGCGACACCATCGATCCCCGAGAACATCGGCTCGACCACTCGCGAGATGTAGTCGGCCACTTCGGGCATCGACAGCTGCTCGCTGGAAAACGCCACGTAGGCGACACTGGTGAAGCCGCCCGAGGTGCGCTCGATCACCGGGTCATAAGCTTCTTCAGGCAGCTTGTAACGGATCTGGTTGACCTTGGCCATCACCTCAGTCAGAGCATTGATCGAGTTGCTGTTGAGCTGCATGCGCACGGTCACCAGGCTCTTTCCCTGGGTAGAGGTGGACGACAGGTAGTCGATGCCTTCGACCGAGGCCACGGCCTGGCTGATCGGTTGCGTCACGAAGCCTTGCATCAGCTCCGACGAGGCGCCGGGGTACTGGGTAGTGATAGTGATGGTAGAGGTTTCCAGCATCGGGTACTGACGCACCGGAAGCTTGCTGAAAGCCATGATCCCGAACAGCAGGATCAACGTGCTGACCACCAGCGCCAGCACCGGGCGGCGCAGGAAAATATCAGTGAAATGCATGATCGCTCCTCAGCGCTGGACGTTCAGTCGCACCGTGTCGGTCACGGGCTCAATGGCAACGCCGTCCTGCAGTTTGATCTGCCCGGACGTCACCACCTCTTCACCGGCCTGCAACCCCTTGAGCACCACCGCCAAGCCATCGCGACGCTCGCCGATGCTGATGTTCTTGCGCCGCACCTTCTTCTGGCCATTTTCCTCGTAGGTGACGAAGACGCTCTCGCCATAGGCGTTGTAGGTGATCGCGGTCTCCGGCACGACCAGCTCGTCCTTGCCCGGCAGTTGCACCTTCACCTTGGCGTACATGCCCGGGCGCAGCTTGTCCTGATGGTCTTTGAGCAGCGCCTGGACACGAATCACATGGGAATTGTTGACCTGCGGATCGATGGCGCTGACCACGCCTTCGAACGTCATGCCGCCCCAGGCATCGACCGCCACTTCCACGGCCTGCCCCTTGACGATGCTGGCACTGTCACGCTCGGACACGGTGAAGTTGACCCGCAGCCCGTTGAGGTCGGTGAGCGTGGCCAACGGTCGGCCAGCCTGGACGTAGTCGCCCAGGTGAACCTGGCGGATGCCCAGCTCGCCG
Source organism: Pseudomonas defluvii (assembly GCF_001695625.1). Classification (GTDB taxonomy): domain Bacteria; phylum Pseudomonadota; class Gammaproteobacteria; order Pseudomonadales; family Pseudomonadaceae; genus Aquipseudomonas; species Aquipseudomonas defluvii. Next base: position 28,825 of record NZ_MBPN01000022.1, on the reverse strand, counting down.
GAGAATGGCGCCCGGATGGTCTTCTGCGCGATCTGCGCCTGGATGTTCTCCAGGTTGCCCTTGGCCGCATCGAACTGCGCCCGTGCGCTGTCCAGCGCCCGCTGGCTCTCGGCACCATTGCGCGCCAGCGCCTGCAGCCGTGCGTAATGGGTCTTGGCGGCCTCGAACTCGCCACGCAGACGGGTGAGCTCACCCTCCTCCGGCGAAGTGTTGAGCCTGACCACCACATTGCCCGCCTTGACCCGGTCGCCCGAGTCGAAGGCCAGCGCCACCACCTGCCCACTGACCTCGGCCGACAGCAGCACCTGCTGGCGAGCCTCGATCTGGCCGATGGCGACCTGGTAATAGGTGTACGGCACTTGCCGGACCAGAGCCAGTGCCGCGGGTACCAGTGCAGGGGCGGGCGCCGGTTCCTCTCCGTGAGCCATGTAACGCAGCGTCAAGCCGCCCAGCACAGCAAGCGTGACCACCGACGCCGTTACCTTCCCTAGATAGTGTTTCGCCCGCATGACTTACCCCCTGTCGCCTCTTACGGCGACCGCCTGGAAATTCAACATTTAAAAAACTCCAACCTGCATCAGCCCTGGCCCGACCGGTTTGACCGGGAGCCGCACGAACTGACTGTCACGGATGGACGACCGATGCCGCCCGATCAATAGATCTTGCTGGTCTGCGCCTTGCCCAGATACAGCTTGCCCAGGCCGAACAGGTTCAACGGCGACAGGACAAAATGCTTGGAACCGACATGGATGTCGCGCAGGCTGCGCTCCAGCGCACACGCCTTGTAGACCCCCTTGGAGCCGGTCAGGCCATGGAGCTGGTTGACCGCGTTGACGGCATGCTCGTTGAGCATCGACCCAGCCAACCCGACCCGCACGTTCAGGCCATCGCCATCGGCCTGTTGGGCGTGGCTGATGGCGTCCTCAAGCAACAGCTGGGCGGTGTGCAGTTGCGCCAGCACGATGCCGGTCTTCTCGCAGGTCAGGGCGGCCACGCCTTCGTCGGCCGGCACGGTGCGCTCGTCGCGAAAATACTCCAGCGCGCCCTTGGCAACGCCCAGCACGGTTCCCATCGCGGCGATGGTGCCGAAGTCGTAGTAGCCCACCTTGTAAGCCAGGGAATCACGCGGTGCCGGTGCTTTCTTCAGCGCCTCGGTGTCGACGCAGTAATGGGCTGGAACCCAAACATTGTTGCACTCAAAGTGGTTGCTGCCGGTGCCGCGCATGCCCAGCACATCCCAGGTCTTGATGATGCGGCACTCGTTGCGCGGCACGAAGAACATGCGAACCTGGGGTTGCGAACCGTCGGCGACTTCCTGCTTGAGCGTCGCAGTGCACACCAGCCAGTCAGCATGCGCCGAGCCGCTGGCAAAGCCCCACTTGCCGCTCACACGGTAGCCATCCTCGACCGCGATGGCTTCGCCGCCCGAATGGATCGCGCCCACCACAAAGCCGTGGCAGGAACTGTAGATTTCCTGCGCGGCCTGCTCAGGCAGGTAGTCGGCCAGGCGCCCCATGGCGACCTGCACCATGACCTGCCACGAGACCGAGGCATCCAGCGCGGCCAGGCGCTGTACGATCTGCGAAATGACGCGGATATCCAGTTGCTGGCCACCAAAGGCCTTGCTCACGCACAGACGGGAAAAGCCCAGCTTGAACAGCTCGGCCATGACTTCGGGATGGGTTTCACCGTGTTCTTCGGCGTAGTCGCTATGCCGCAGGATCAGCGGCCGTACCGCCTCGATACGCGCCATCCATTCCTCCGCCTCGGCAGGCAGGTCACGCCACTGCATCAATGTCTTCATGTTCAGCTCCTTGCTGGGTGGGATAAATCCTGGGGTCCGTGTCGACATCGAACGAGGCCAATGTACGCATACAGTCGTACTGTTGCAAGCCCTTCGTACAGTCTTTCTGTAAAAGGCCGCATGTAAACGCCATTCACTGAAAACGGGTTGAAAACACCGTTAAACATCAGCTCGCACAGGGCACTGCCCAGATATCTGTAAGGCAATGCATAGAAAGACACGGTGCCGCACACCGTCCCCCAGGTGGGCATCAACGCTCGTCGAAAGGGATCCCGCCCTTGGCCTTGTCGCCAGGCTGCGCCTCGACGATCTGCACCACCACGTGCTCGCGGGCAATTTCGAAGCTGCTGGCAACGGCCTCTGTGACCGAACGCAGCAATTTCTTCTTCTGCTGCTCGGAACGGCCGGCGGTTGCATAGACGATGACTTCTGGCATGAAGGGTCTCCTTGTCTGCTTATCCATGGACGTCGCGGCCAAAGCGCCGGCGACAGAACGATAATACGCCGGGGAAAAGGAGTTGAACAGTTCGCGTACATGCGTACAATCGAAAAAAATCTCGACTACTGGAGGCAAGGATGCAATTCGGAATCTATAGCGTCGGCGACGTGACCCGCGACCCGACCACTGGACGTAGCCCGAGCGAAGCCGAGCGACTGCAGGCCATGGTGCGCATCGCCCTCAAAGCCGAGGAAATTGGCCTGGACGTGTTCGCAACTGGCGAACACCACAACCCACCGTTCGTGACCTCGTCGCCCACGACGCTGCTGGCATTCATTGCCGCACAGACCTCCCGCCTGATTCTTTCCACCTCGACCACGCTGATCACCACCAACGACCCGGTACGCCTGGCCGAGGAATATGCCGTGCTGCAGCACCTGTCGGGTGGGCGCATGGACCTGATGCTCGGGCGCGGCAACACCGCGCCGGTCTACCCCTGGTTCGGCAAGGACATCATGCAGGGGCTGCCCCTGGCACTGGACAACTACGACCTGTTGCACCAGCTCTGGCGGGAGGAGAACATCGACTGGGAGGGGCGCTTCCGCACGCCACTGCGTGGTTTTACCTCGATTCCGCGTCCACTGGACGGCCTGTCACCGTTCGTCTGGCATGGTTCGATCCGCACCCCAGAGATCGCCGAACAGGCGGCGCGCTACGGGGACGGTTTCTTTGCCAGCCATATCCTCTGGCCCAAGGGTCACTTCCAGCGCCTGGTCACCTTCTATCGCTCTCGCTACGCCTACTACGGCCATGGCACTCCTCAGGAGGCCATCGTCGGACTTGGCGGGCACATCTACGTCAACCGCCAGTCGCAAGTCGCCCGCGAGCGTTTCCGCCCGTTCTTCGACAACGCGCCGGTGTACGGCTATGGCCCTTCGCTGGAAGAGTTCATGCGCGATACCCCTTTGTCAGTCGGCAGCCCTCAGGAAATCATCGACAAGACCCTGACCTTCCGCGAGCAGTTCGGCGATTACCAGCGCCAGCTGTTCCTCTTCGACCATGCCGGTATCCCACTGCCTGAAGTGCTGGAAATGCTGGAGCTGTTCGGTAGCGAGGTCCTCCCAATTCTGCGCCGTGAAACCGCCAAGGCACGCCATCCCGGCGCGGCCCCGGCGCCGACCCACGCCGGTCGGCTGGCGCAACGCGCACCGCTCGAGGTCTGAGCAAGAAAATTCGATGTCTGCCGGCTATCACCCTGATCGAGCATCAGTGGGCAGTGTCCTGCCAGGACTCGTCCAGCGTCGAGGAGGCCGGCTTGCCGCCATGGATCAAAGATCCGTAGCGCCGACTTTACGCCTGGTTGTAATGGGCCTCTAGCGTGTTATCGTTTTCAGCAAAACTAGTAGATTCGTTATCAAATCTAAGTGATCGTTAGCGTTTTCGCGCCCACCAAATTACTGTTTTCACCTACCATTTCCTTCTGGCTATCATTTTTAAGCTCTCATTAGGGGATTCGACAATGCAAGTAGGTTTCAAGGCACTCGCCGATCACTACGGTATCGCACTTGCACAACCCCTACGCGTCGAATCGGTGATCGGTACAAGACGGATGAGTCGCGAGAGCAACGGACATATCGAGGGCAAGTATCCGGCCAGCTACCAGCCGACGGACGACTTCGCGGGGCATTTCGAGTTTGGGCTCAAGTATGAAGAAATTCACCTCGAGTTTTTCGCCCGGTTGTTTGCGGCTGTTGGCCCAGAGCCCATCGAAGCCTGGTGCCGACAAGCGCCCTTTGGCCAATATGCCCGCCGCACCGGATTCCTGTACGAGTGGCTGACCGGACAACGGCTGGATGTACCAGATATCAAAAATGGTGGCTATGTCGATGCCATTTCGCCACTGCAGTACCTGACCCGCGTTGAGCCACTGCGGATACGGCGCTGGCGCATCAACGATAATCTGCCCGGCGTGCCGGAGTTCTGCCCCCTGGTCCGCCGTACCGAATCCGTACAGGAAGCACTGCAATTTGACCTGGATGCGGCACTGCGCGAGCTGAACCAGACCTTTGGCGCAGACATCCTCATGCGCACAGCCAGTTGGCTGACATTCAAGGAGTCGCGTGCGAGTTTTCTGATCGAGAAAGAGGCAGACAAGGCCGACAGGATCCAGCGGTTTGCCCACGTGATCGCCAAGTACTGTGGCCATATCGAGGATCCGCTGAGCAACGACAGCCTGCACAGGTTGCAAGCCGGTATTTTGGGGCATGACGCCCTCGGACTTGGCCTTCGGCACTCGCCGGTCTTCGTCGGGCAAGCGACCATGCGCGAGGACATCGTGCACTACATTGCGCCGCAATTTGAGGTGCTGCCGCAACTGCTCGAAGGCCTGAAAGCATTCGAACTGGCAACGCGGGGCGCCGAGCCGCTGGCTCGAGCAGCGGCTATCGCTTTCGCTTTTGTATACATCCACCCCATGCGGGACGGCAATGGCCGGATCCATCGCTTCCTGATCAATGACACACTGATCCGCGATAAAGTGGTGCCAGATGGCGTGATTTTGCCAGTGTCGGCCACCATCACGAGCTCGATCGATTTCCGGGCACGCTACGACCGTACGCTGGAGGTGTTTTCGCGGCCACTCATGCAACGATACGCAGCATCCTATCGATTTGGCGAACTCGTCGTCTACAAAGATGGCACACAAAGCAACCTTGTCTTCGATGACTACAACGACGCGCAATTCGCATGGCGCCATCCAGATTTGACCGAACACGTTCTTTACACGGCTAAGGTCGTTGCGCATACGGTCCGTACCGAAATGGCAGACGAGGCCCGTGTGCTGGTTATTTTCCAGCGTGCTCAGGAACGGCTCAAAGAGGTGCTGGAAATGCCGGATCAGGATGCGAGCCGGATCATTCGTTCTCTCAAGGAGAACGGCTGGCAGGTATCTGGCAAGCTGAAAAAAGCGTATCCGCAACTGGACGACGCTCACCGGGCAGAACGTGTTGTGGAAGCCGTGCGCTCAGCATTCGAAGAACCGGACTCGGTTAAGGACCCGGACAGTCTTTGAGATCGGTTTCTAAATCAGCGGTACGCGTTCGTGTACCGCAAGCTGAGCACTGCCCTCCCCACTCAGAACTGTACCTTCAGCCCTGCATAGAACGTCCGCCCTGGAGCAGGTTCGTAGTAACGACCAGCATTGTCATTGATCCGCAAGTTGTCGTAGTAACGCCGGTCCGTGAGGTTATCCAGCCCCACATAAGGCTCCAGATTTTTCGCCTTGCCCTTGAGTGACATACCGGCACGCAGGTTAACCACCGCATAGCCACCCACCCGTGCGGTGTTGGCGCTGTCCGCGTACTGGCGGTCATAGACCGAGGTGTTGATGCGTGCATACCAGTTGTCCCAGCTATAGCTCAGCTCACCAAACAGGCTCGTCACGGGGATGCCCGGCAGGCGCTTGCCATCGTAATTCTCGAAACTGCGGTAGCTGTAATCATTGAGGCTGTAGGCGGTGGTCAGTTGCCAGTGCTCGTCGGGCTGCCAGCGCGCGCTCAGTTCCAGGCCGTCGCGGCGGGTGGAGCCGGCATTGCGGTAGAAGGTACGGCCATCGACATAAGGCACCAGCTCATCGCGTGTGTCGATGCGGTAGACCACCGCTTCGTAACGCCAGTGGGCGGTTTCGCCCTTCAGGCCGATTTCCTGGTTGAGGGCGTGGGCCGGCTCCAGGCTACTGTTGAAACCGCCTCCCGTGGGGTTCGCCAGTTCGCTGACCGTCGGGGTTTCGAAGGAGGTCGCAACGCGCGTGTAAAGGGTGTGGTGCTCGTCCAGGCGATAGCTTAGGCCTGCGCTGTAGTTAAGGTCGCGCAAGACCCGATCACCGGAGTCATCGCGGCCATCACTGAGGAAGTGATCGTCGATGCTCAGACGCACTTCGTCATGGCGCAGGCCGAGGCTGAGCATCCAGTTTTCGCCTAGCGCAGTCTGGTTTTCAATGAACAGTCCAAGGCTCTGGGCCTCTTCACGCTGACGTTGGGTCAGGGCACCTTTTTCGCCTCCGATGAGGTTGTTGTTGCGATCACGGTCGTCGCGCAGGGATTCCAGGTCTGCTCCGAACGTCAGCGTATGGCTCAGGCCGAACCAATCTGCGACATGGCTGTAGTGCGCGCCGACACCATCGAACAGTCGCTCGTAGCTCGTCTGCCCGTTGGCCGCCAACGGTAGATGGTTGGTGAAGTCGCGCTGACCAACGTAGCTGCGTACCTGATACGTATCCTCGCCCACCGACTGGCCGTCCCAAACCAGTGACAGACGCTGCTGGGTGATGCGCTCGTCAGCGTCGAAGCTCAGGCTTTGCGGACGCGCCTGATGACGATCAGTACGAACCTGATCGAGCGTCAGACCACCGGGGTCTTCGGATCGATTGTCGAGGGCGTGCAAGCTCAGCGCCAAACGGCCGGTCTCACCCCACCAGCGCAGTTTGCCAGTGAGATTGTTGGCTTCGCTGGTAGCGTGATCACGATAGCCATCCACCTGGGTCGAGCTGACCGCCACCAAGGTGCCGAAGTTGCCTTCGGTGCCGCTGGCTTCGACGCTCCGCCAGCGATAGCCGGAGCTGCCAAAACCGAAGTTGCCGGATACGCTCGGATGGTCGCCCGGCTCGCGGGTGTTGATCGCCAGTACGCCACCGGCGCCGTTGCCATAGAGCACCGCGGCCGGGCCGCGGATGACTTCCATACGCTCCACCAGGCCGATATCGACGCCGTCGAGTTCAGTCTGGCCGTCGGGCATGGTCAGGGGAACGCCGTCCACCAGCACGCGGATGCCGCGCACGCCGAAACTGGAGCGCGAGCCGAAACCGCGGATCTCCGGCCGCAGGCCCTGGGCGGCGTTGTAGCGGCTCTGCACGACGACACCGGGCACGCTGGAAAGCATATTGCCGAGAGTCAACGCCTGCTCGCCACGGCTGTCAGCGGCATCTACGACGCTGGCCGACAGCGCGGTCTGCGCCCACTGGTCACCGGTGCGGGTAGCCGTGACGACTACCGGTTCGACTTCGACGGATGAGTCCGCCAGAGCGCCGGTGGTGGTCAGTAAAAGTGCGCCGAATGCATTACGGCGATGTGCGGCACGGTGCCGCTGGTTATTTTTCATGGGTTGTTCCACTTGGCAGCGCTGGACATTTTCCAACGTACCGGGGCGCCCTCTCTTGGGTTGGACGCTGTTTAAGGCAGACCATGCGCAAGCTCACAGGCACATGGCTATTAAGCAGGACTTAGAAGCGCAGGGTACGAAGGTTGGTCACTCGAAGGCAGGAAGTTGGGGCCGCCGTGCGGCCCGTTACCCCAGCGAGTCGGATCAATAGAAATACGCCAACCGAAACTGCAGCGAATTATCGATCTTCACCCCCTCACGCACCGAGGTGTCGTGCATCACCTGCCCCATCAACTGCAATTGCTTGTTGACCATGGTCGCCATGGTGAAACCGACAGTGCCATTGTTGTGGCTGGTGGCCAGGGTCTCGCCGTCGAGGGTTTCCCGTGCGCCCCAGTTGTGCCTGTAGCTGATGGCGGCATAGGTGTCAGGCGTGAAGTTGTAGCGCAGGTGATTGTGCAGCTGCAGCAGCGTGTCCTTTTTCGCGTCGGTAGAGCGCTGATCGTCATAGAACTCAGCTTCGGCGATCACATCCCAACTGATTTTGTCAGTCAGGCCCTTGATGTAGCCCACCTGGAAGTCCACGGCCCAGCGGTTGTTGCTGAGGGCAAAACCTTCGTTCTTGTCACTGCCGGTAGGTGCCGTGAAGAACACCGACCAGCCAAGGTGCTCGTTGTGTTCCAGATCGCCGATGGTCCACAAGGTGCCGCCGAAGGTGATGTCGCCCAGCCCTGACGTCTTGCTATGGCTAGCGCCGATGTCCTGCTGGCCGAAGGGGATAACGATCTGTGGGTCCCAGGTATACCCGGTGCCGAAAAAGTCGGTGAAGTGGATCAGACGCAGAACGCCGACGGTCATGTCCAGGTCGAGGTCGTCGGCGACCTTCTTGCCGCCGGAGTAGACCTTGTCGCCGCGCGGGTTCTGCTGGTAAAGCACGACCACGTCGGTGCCCTTGGGCAGCGCCGTATAGTCACCCGGATCGGGCTTTACGTCGGCCAGCGCGGACAGGGAAATACCAAACACAGCCAGGCCGGTCGCCAGGGTCGAGGGACTGATGATCTTCATGGTGAACTCTCGTTGTTGTTTTTGTTGGCGTGAAGCGCCCCGGGCAGCCCCTTTTCAGGGGCCACCAAGGCTTTGGTTGGGTTGGCGGTGAGACTTAGTGCGCGGCAGTGGCCTTCAGGTCGGCCTGGAGGTCATGGGTGCGCTTGATCAGGTACTGACGGATCAGCTCCATGTCCTCGCGCTTGAGGATGTCGGAGAAGTTCGGCATGCCGCGATAGATCAGCGCGCCGCTGACGAACGCCGGGAAGGCCGCATGTTTGTCCTTGGTCAGGTAGCGCAGGTCCGGGACCACACCACCGCTGATGGCGTTGAGGCCATGGCAGCCGGCGCACAGGCCGTTGAACATACCGCGGGCCTGAACCAACTGCTCCGGCGTGGCAGTCAGTTCAAGGTCGACGTTGGGGAACACAGGTGCCTGACGCGGCGGCGGCAGTTCACCCTTGGCGCCCAGCTTGAAGGCGATGATCCGCGACTCTGGCTGCACCTTGCCCTTGTTAGTCAGCGGCCCGGTCAGCAACGGCAGAATACCGCCCCAGCCCACGGAGAACGCCACGTACTGGTCGTTGCCAACGGTGTAGGTAATGGGTCCGGCCATCACGCCGGAGTTGGCACGGTGCTCCCAGAGTTTCTCGCCCTTGTCGGCGCTGTAAGCCACAACCCTTCCATCGGCGGTGCCCTGGAACACCAGGTTGCCGCCGGTGCTCAGGGTGCCGCCATTGCCTGCACTGATGTACGCCTGCTTCCAGGCCGGCGCCTGCTTGACCGGGTCCCAAGCGATCAACTCGCCGGTCCAGGCGTCGCGGATCTGGTTGAGGATCTTCGGGTCTTCCGGCAGGTCGGGCACGTCCAGACCGAAGTTCACCACCGACTTGTTCGGGAAGAACACCGGCTCCTTGGCCGACTTCAGCTCGGCCAGGGTGTGCTGGGCCGGAATGTACACGTAACCGGTGTTGGGGTTGTAGGACATTGGGTGCCAGTTGTGTCCACCGAGGAAGCTCGGCTGTACGACTTTCGGCTCCTTGGAGTAGTCCGCGGCGCCAGTCAGCACCGGACGCCCCGTCTTCAGGTCAATCTCACTGGCCCAGTTCACCGGCACGTAGTTCTTCGCCGAGATCAGCTTGCCGTTGGTGCGGTCTAGCACATAGAAGAAGCCGTTCTTCGGCGCCTGCATCAACACCTTACGCACTTGGCCGTCAACCTTGATGTCGGCGAGAATCATGTGCTGAGTTGCGGTGTAGTCCCAACGGTCCTGCGGCGTGACCTGGTAGTGCCAGACGTACTCGCCGGTGTCCGGGCGCAGGGCCAGGATCGACGAGACGAACAGGTTGTCGCCCTTGCCCTCGCTGCGGAACTGGTAGTTCCACGGCGAGCCGTTGCCGGTGCCAATGTACAGAAGGTCCAGCTCCGGGTCATAGGCCATGGAGTCCCAAGCCGTGCCGCCGCCGCCCCACTTTACCCAACTGTCGCCGGTCCAGGTTTTGAGGGCCATGGCCATCGCCGGGTTTTCCGGCGGCAGCTTCGGATCGCCCGGTACGGTGTAGAAGCGCCAGGCTTCCTTGCCAGTCTCGGCGTCGTAGGCGGTGACATATCCCCGCACGCCAAACTCGGCACCGCCGTTGCCAATCAACACCTTGCCTTTGACGATGCGCGGGGCGCCGGTGATGGAGTAGCTCTTGGAGCGATCGAGAATGGTGTCCACCGACCAGACTTCCTGACCCGTAGCCGCGTCGAGGGCGATCAGACGGCCGTCGAAGCTGCCGACGTAGACTTTACCGTTCCACACCGCGACACCACGGTTGACCGGGCCGCAGCAGCCTTGGCTGAGGTTGGCTGGCGGCACTTTCGGATCGTACTTCCACAGAAGCTCACCGGTGGCCGCATTCATCGCATAGACGATGCTGAAGGCACCGGTGGTATACATCACCCCGTCAACCACCAAGGGCGTCGCTTCAGTACCGCTGTCGATATCCAGGCGAGTGGTCCAGGCCACGCCGAGCTGGCTGACGTTCTTGTCATTGACACCACTGAGCGGACTGTAGCGCTGTTCATCATAGGTACGACCGTGGCTCATCCAGTTGCCGGGTTCGAGATTGGCGTTAACAAGGCGTTTCGTATCGACCTGGGCAGGGTGCGTGCTTTCCACAGCCGAGGCATGCAGGGAGGAAAGCAGCAATGGGAGACCCGCCAGCAGAAAGAGGGTTTTCATGTGTTTCTGACTCCAACGACACATTTATTGTTTTTATGAATCCACAGGGCAGACCGCCCACGCGGGTCACGCAATAGCAGGGCTTGCGCTACGTAGAGGTATTAGAAGTTTTGCGGGAGGGCTGCGCTTGACTGTGGCCGCCAATTCAGTTGGCATTTTCTGCCAGTACCGACTGGGCTTACTTCTGGAACGCATGCGCCCGGTAATCACGGGGCGAGACTTCGAACTGACGCTTGAACGCCCGGCTGAAATGGGCAACATCGACAAAGCCCCACTTGAAGGCAATCTGGGTGATTGACTGACTGCGCAATGGCGGGCTGCACAGGTCATGGGCCACTTTACTCAGGCGGGTTCGGAGTATGTAGCGCGACACGCTTTCACCGTGCTCTTCAAACAGGCGATAAAGGCTGCGCACAGACGTGTGCAACTGATCGGCGAGATAGGCCGGGCCCAGATCGACATCATGCAAAGACTCATCCACCAGGCGCAGCGCAGTCAAATACAGATTACTGCTTTCCAGCGGATGCTCCTGCCCTTGCGCCTGGCCGGACATCGCCGGCAGCACCAGGCTGACCAGCGCACTCTGGATCGCCTGTCCATCGTCACCACTGGCGGCACCGTCGCCAAGCATGCCGATCGACTGCACCAGCGAACGTACCATGCGACTGGAAACGTTATTGCGCGACAGTTTGCCGAACAGGTTATCGCCCTTGAATTTGCAGGTGACGATGTCCCGGGGCAGATGCACCGAGACGTTCTCCACCAACCCCAGCGGCTCGATTTCGAACAGCCTCGCCGAGTCCACCAGTGCAATGTCCTCCGGCCCCAACTCCACCTCCACCCCGGCCTGACGGATCCGCTGGCGGCCGCTGCGCTGATAGATGAGGAAGCAGTGACTGTCATCACTGTCGATACCGATACGCTCACGACTGATCAAACGGGCATTAGTACGGATATGCGCCGTATCCAGCGCCCCAATCGCCTGGCTGTGGATTTCGCCGATGAAATGCCGGGTAAGGCTAGAAGGCAGCGTGCTGAAATTGCCGCAGATGCTGCGTAGGGACTGGCACCAGCGTTCGAATCCGATCTGCTCGCTTGATGACAGGAACATGGCGCCTCCAGGATCTATTTTTATTAACATATTATCTAAATTGCTGGAGGGCAAGGTCTGGGGTGGTCGCTTCGTAGTGCTGGACCAGATCAACCGTGACAACGTTTCGAAGCTGGCGCCAGCCTGGACCTACCACATTGGCGCCATGGCCATCAGTGATGGCAATGGCGCCGAAGACCAAATGACGCCGTTGCAGGTTGGCGACAGGGTATTCATCTGCACCCCGCACAACAACCTCATTGCACTGGACCCCGACACCTGCGAGTACTGCCAAGGCTTCGGCAAAAATGGACAGGTTGAACTGAAGGTCGGTCTGGGCAATGTGCCTAAAGCCTATTACCAGCTGTCCTCGGCGCCCCTGATATGAGCTGGGCATTCGACCTGCCGATGCAACCAAGCCTGATCGATTTCACCAAGGCTGACGGCGGCAAAGTCCCCGCCGTTGTGATCGGCACCAAAGCCGGCCAGATCTATGTGCTGGACCGCAACACTGGCCAGCCGCTAACCAAGGTTGAAGAAGTTCCGGTCAAGGCGGCCAACATCCCGAACGAGCCTTACTCGCTGACCCAGCCGAAATCGGTAGGCATGCCGATGGGCAGCCAAAGTGGCCCGATGACCTACGTATCGCCAAAGACGGGCAAGCAGTGCGTCGTCATCACCGCTGGCCGCTGCTGAAGATTGCCTCCTCCTTGATTTTGCAAGCTCAAGGTCGACAGCACGGTCGAATTACAGATTCACGCCGGGGGTCAACGCATGGCGTCACGCAGTTGCACCAACGCCGGGTTGTCCAGTGCCTGGGCCGAATAGCACAGGCCAATGCGGCGTTTGAGATCAAGCATGGGCAATGACCGTACGAGAACTTCAGGCTGCTCTTCGGCCAAGGACTTTGGTACCACCGCGATGCCCTGACCGGCAGCGACCAAGGCCAGTGCCAGCCTGAAGGAACCGGCCTGGGCTTCAGGCGTGATGGCGCCCGCGCCATACAAGGGCAGCAAGCGCTGATGACTGGCATGGCCTGGGCATGTGATCCAGGCTGCCTGCTCCAGTGCAGGGTCGACGGTCGACTCACCTTCCGCCAGGCTGAAGTCCATAGGCAGCGCCAGCACATAAGGCTCGCTCCACAACGGCAAGAACAGTTCGTCTTCACAACGCAGTTCCTCGCTCGCCAGCCGAGCATCTCCTTCACAGCCCTCCAATAGCCCCAGTAACACGCCGGGAACGAGTTGACTCGCGCCGCGAATCAGCGCCTGAACGTAACACCGGGCTATGTCCTGCTCCACGCCGACCTGCAGCAGCACACGGTGACGCTTTTCTCGAAATTGTCGGGCCAGACTGTCGACATCCGCCACCATGCGTCTGGCCTGCGGGTAAAGCGCGCGAGCATCTTCGGTGACCTCCACCCCACGCGCCTGGCGCACAAACAATGGGGTACCCAAGGCTTCTTCCAACAGCTTGATGCTCGCGGAAAGTGCCGGCTGGCTGAGGTGGATACGCTGCGCAGCAACCGTGATGTTGCGCGCCTCAAAAACGGCGATAAAAGCGCGAAGCTGGCGGTAGTCCATTGCTTACCCATAACAAAAACCGATGGCAGGAAGAAGAATAATCCATTTTTCAGGCTTTCAAGAGAAAGCCTATAGTTTTGCCCACTTCAAGCCATCAAATATTTCGATCCCAGGAGCACCTTTCATGACGACTACCGGCAAGCCCCTCATTGTCATCACCGGCGCCAGTTCCGGTATTGGCCAAGCCACCGCCCGACTGCTCTCCCGTCGTGGACACCCGCTGTTACTGCTGGCTCGTCGCCTGGAACCCATGCTGGCACTGAACCTGCCTGACACCCTGGCGGTATCAGTGGATGTAACCCACCGCGCCGCGTTGCTCGACGCGGTCGCCCAGGCCGAGCAACAGTTCGGCCCGGTGGATGCCATCATCAACAATGCCGGAGTCATGCTGCTGGGCGATATCACCCGACAGGACCCATCGGAATGGGACCAGATGCTGGACATCAACGTACGTGGCCTGCTCAACGGCATCCTCGCCGTAGCCCGTGGCATGGTAGAGCGTAAACACGGCACCATCATCAATGTCAGCTCCGTCGCCGGGCGCAAAACCTTCTCCAACCACGTGGCCTACGTCGGCACCAAGTTCGCCGTCACAGGCCTTTCGGAAAACCTGCGTGAAGAGTTGGCCCCCCACAACGTCCGGGTCATCACCATTGAGCCAGGCGCGGTGGAAACCGAACTGCTCAGCCACACCACCGAGGAAACCATAAAGACCGGTTACCACGCTTGGAAACAGGACATGGGTGGCGTGGTGCTCTCGGCCGACGACGTCGCCAATGCCATCGACTACGCCTATGGCCAGCCCCAAGGCGTGTGCATCCGCGAGATCGTTCTGGCAGCGACCCGCCAGCAGGCCTGATGCCCAACCACGCGCCCCTGGACGGGCCAGGCGACGCCTATCGCTGATACTGATGATAGGGATCCAACACCATCCATCATTCCCAGTGATAGTTACCTTCGCCTCGTTCGATTCGTTGTTGACCGCTCTAGCACGCAGAATTCGCCCACTTTCAATAATTGGCGGATTCTCTCCATGGAGCAGACACTCAAACCCTTGCGTTATCCCCTCGCCGCTTTGGCACTTCTGGTCATGAGTGCCTGCGGCCGTACCCCTGAAGCCGTACAGGCACCCAGTGCGCCCACGGTCAGTGTGGCCAAGGTGCTGGAGCAGCCTGTCAATGAATGGGACGAGTTCACCGGCCGGCTGGAAGCGCCGGAAACCGTAGAGGTTCGGCCTCGCGTCTCCGGGCAGATCGATCAGGTGGCCTTTACCGAAGGCGCTCAGGTGAAGAAAGGCGACCTGCTGTTCCAGATCGACCCGCGCCCGTTCCAGGCCGAAGTCCGCCGCCTTGAGGCACAACTGCAGCAAGCCCGTGCCACCGCCACCCGCAGCGCCAACGAAGCCGAACGTGGCGAGCGCCTGCGCAGCGGCAATGCGATTTCCGCCGAGCTGGCCGAGTCGCGCACCAGCGCCGCTGCAGAAGCACGCGCCGGCGTCGCGGCGATTCAGGCACAACTGGACCTGGCCCGGCTGAACCTGAGTTTCACCCGCGTCACCGCCCCCATCAGCGGTCGCGTCAGCCGCGCCCAGTACACCGCAGGCAACATTGTCAGCGCCGATGTCACGCCGCTGACCAGTGTGGTCTCCACCGACAAGGTGTATGCCTACTTCGATGCCGACGAGCGGGTCTACCTCAAATACAGCCAATTGGCCCGCGACGGTCAGCGTGGCCAGAGCACCCCGGTGTACCTCGGCCTGTCCAACGAACAGGGCAACCCACACCTGGGGCAGATGAACTTCGTCGACAACCAGGTGAACCCCAAGACCGGCACCATCCGCGGCCGTGCCGTGTTCGACAACCGCGACGGGCAGTTCACCCCCGGGCTGTATGCTCGCCTGAAGCTGGTCGGCAGTGCCACTTACTCTGCGGTGTTGATCAACGACGAAGCCGTCGGTACCGACTTGGGCAAGAAGTTCGTGCTGGTGATGGACAAGGACAACAAGGCCGATTATCGCGCGGTCGAACTGGGGCCGAAGCTGGAAGGCCTGCGCATCGTTCGTAGCGGTCTGAACAAGGACGAGCGCATCGTGGTCAAGGGCCTGCAGCGGGTTCGCCCTGGCGCGCCAGTCACCCCGCAGGACACACCGATGGCCAGCGAAGCGACCTTGGCCGCCCTCGCCCGGCAACGTCAGGCACTTGAAGCCAGCACTCAGGGCAAACCGATGGGCAACACCACGGTCAAGCTCGCCAGTAACCAGGCACCACGCGGTTAAGGGACACCACCGATGAATTTTTCCAAGTTTTTTATCACTCGGCCGATCTTCGCCGCAGTGCTGTCACTGCTGATCTTGATCGCTGGCAGCATTTCGCTGTTCCAGCTGCCGATCAGCGAGTACCCGGAAGTGGTACCACCGACGGTGGTAGTGCGCGCGAACTTCCCGGGCGCCAACCCCAAGGTCATTGGTGAAACCGTCGCCGCGCCACTGGAGCAGGCCATCACCGGCGTGGAGAACATGCTGTACATGTCCTCGCAGTCCACCGCCGACGGCAAGCTGATGCTGACCATCACTTTCGCCCTGGGCACCGACCTGGACAACGCGCAAGTGCAGGTGCAGAACCGCGTGACCCGAACCCAGCCGAAACTGCCCGAAGAAGTGACGCGGATCGGCATTACCGTCGACAAGGCCTCGCCCGACCTGACCATGGTCGTGCACTTGACCTCGCCGGATAACCGCTATGACATGCTCTACCTGTCCAACTACGCGATCCTCAACATCAAGGACGAGCTGGCACGCCTGGGCGGTGTCGGCGACGTGCAGTTGTTCGGCATGGGCGACTATTCGCTGCGGGTCTGGCTCGACCCGAACAAGACCGCATCGCGCAACCTGACCGCCAGCGATGTGGTGGCCGCAATCCGTGAGCAAAACCGTCAGGTTGCCGCAGGGCAACTGGGTGCGCCACCCGCACCGGGCACCACCAGCTTCCAGCTGTCGGTCAACACCCAAGGCCGTCTGGTCAGCGAAGAAGAGTTCGAGAACATCATCATCCGTTCCGGTGCCGACGGTGAAATCACTCGCCTGAAAGACATCGCCCGGGTCGAGCTCGGTTCAAGCCAGTACGCGCTGCGCTCGCTGTTGAACAACCAACCCGCCGTCGCCATCCCGATCTTCCAGCGTCCAGGTTCGAACGCCATCGAGATCTCCGATGAAGTGCGGGCCAAGATGAACGAGCTGAAGCAGAACTTCCCTGAAGGCATGGACTACAGCATCGTCTATGACCCGACCGTGTTCGTCCGTGGCTCCATCGAAGCGGTCGTCCATACCTTGTTTGAAGCGCTGATCCTGGTGGTACTGGTCGTCATCCTGTTCCTGCAGACCTGGCGCGCCTCGATTATTCCGCTGGTGGCAGTGCCGGTTTCGCTGATCGGTACCTTTGCGGTGATGCACCTGTTCGGCTTCTCGCTCAACGCGCTGTCGCTGTTCGGCCTGGTGCTGGCCATCGGGATCGTGGTCGACGACGCCATCGTCGTGGTGGAGAACGTCGAACGCAACATTGGCCTTGGCCTCACCCCGCTGGAAGCCACCAAGCGCGCCATGGGCGAAGTGACCGGGCCCATCATCGCCACGGCACTGGTGCTGTGCGCGGTGTTCGTACCGGCGGCGTTCATTTCCGGCCTCACCGGGCAGTTCTACAAGCAGTTCGCCCTGACCATCGCCATTTCCACCGTGATCTCGGCCTTCAACTCGCTGACCTTGTCGCCAGCCTTGGCAGCGGTGCTGCTCAAAGACCACCATGCACCCAAGGACCGTTTCTCCAAGGCCCTTGAGCGCCTGCTGGGCGGCTGGTTGTTCGCCCCGTTCAACCGTTTCTTCGAGCGCGCCAGCCACAGCTACGTGGGCACCGTAGGACGGGTTATCCGCAGCAGCGGCATTGCCCTGTTCGTCTACGGCGGGCTGATGGTCATGACTTGGCTGGGCTTTACCTCGACGCCGACTGGTTTCGTCCCGGCTCAGGACAAGCAGTACCTGGTGGCCTTCGCCCAGTTGCCCGATGCGGCCAGCCTTGACCGTACGGAAGCGGTGATCAAGAAGATGAGCGAGATTGCCCTCAAGCAGCCTGGCGTTGCTGATTCGGTCGCCTTCCCGGGCCTGTCGATCAACGGTTTCACCAACAGCCCGAACAGCGGCATCGTGTTCACTCCGCTCAAGCCCTTCGATGAGCGCAAGGACCCCAGCCAGTCGGCCGGCGCCATCGCTGCCGCATTGAATGCCCAGTTCGCGGACATCCAGGACGCCTACATCGCGATCTTCCCCCCACCGCCAGTACAGGGCCTGGGTACCATCGGCGGCTTCCGCCTGCAGATCGAGGACCGTGGCAACCTGGGGTATGAAGCGCTGTACAAGGAAACCCAGAACATTATCGCCAAGAGCCGGGGCGTGCCGGAGCTGGCGGGGCTGTTCACCAGCTACCAGGTCAACGTGCCACAGGTCGATGCCGCTATCGACCGCGAAAAAGCCAAGACCCATGGTGTGGCGATCAACGACATCTTCGACACCCTGCAGATTTACCTGGGTTCGCTGTACACCAACGACTTCAACCGTTTTGGCCGCACCTATCAGGTTAACGTCCAGGCTGAACAGCAGTTCCGCCTTGATGCCGAGCAGATCGGCCAGTTGAAGGTGCGCAACAACCAAGGCGAGATGATCCCGCTGGCGACCTTCATCAAGGTCAGCGACACCGCCGGCCCCGACCGGGTGATGCACTACAACGGCTTTATCACGGCCGAAATCAACGGTGCCGCAGCGCCAGGCTATAGCTCCGGGCAAGCCGAGAAAGCCATGGAGAAGCTGCTCAAGGAAGAACTGCCCAACGGCATGACCTTCGAATGGACCGAACTGACCTACCAGCAGATCCTTGCCGGCAACACCGCGCTGTTCGTGTTCCCGCTCTGTGTGCTGCTGGCCTTTCTGGTGCTGGCAGCCCAGTACGAAAGCTGGAGCTTGCCACTGGCCGTGATCCTGATCGTGCCCATGACGCTGCTGTCGGCCATTACCGGGGTGATCCTGTCCGGTGGCGACAACAACATCTTCACCCAGATCGGCCTGATCGTGTTGGTGGGCCTGGCCTGCAAGAACGCGATTCTGATCGTCGAGTTCGCCAAGGATAAGCAGGCAGAAGGCCTCGACCCGCTGGCAGCGGTACTGGAAGCCTGCCGCCTGCGTCTGCGGCCAATCCTGATGACCTCGATCGCCTTCATCATGGGTGTCGTACCACTGGTGTTCTCTTCCGGTGCCGGTGCTGAAATGCGTCATGCCATGGGTGTCGCGGTGTTCTCCGGGATGATCGGGGTAACGTTCTTCGGCCTGTTGCTGACCCCGGTGTTCTTTGTCTTGATCCGTCGTTATGTCGAACGCAGCCAGGCCCGCAAGGCGGCCCGGGTTGCCCAGCGGGAGCAGCACGCATGAGCCACGTTAGACTGTTGATGCCCAGCCTGCTGGTGCTGGCCCTTGCCGCCTGTGCGGTCGGGCCAGACTACCGCGCACCCGATACCGCAGCGGCACACCTGAGTGCAGCGGACCAGCCGGGGGCGCCTAAAGCCTTCGACCGCAACCGTTTTGAAGCAGCCTGGTGGCGCCAGTTCGATGACCCGGTGCTGAACCAGTTGGTGGCTCAGTCGCTGGCCGATAACCGTGAGCTGCGCGTGGCGTTCGCCCGTCTGAAGTCCGCGCGGGCGATCCGCGATGACGTCAGCAACGATGCTCTGCCAACCGTGACCAGCCGCGCCAGCAGTGATCTGGGTAAAGGCCAGATTCCAGGCCAGAGCGACCATCGGGTCAACAGCGAGCGCTATGACCTGGGCCTGGATATGGCCTGGGAGCTCGATCTGTTTGGTCGTATCCAGCGGCAACTGGAAGCCAGTGAGGCGCAACAGGACGCTGCCGAAGCCGACTTGCAGCAGCTGCAGGTCAGCCTGATCGCCGAGCTGGTCGATGCCTACGGCCAACTGCGTGGCGCCCAGTTGCGTGAAAAGATCGCCATGGCCAACCTGAAAACCCAGCAGGACTCCAGGGCCATTACGCAGACCCTGAACGAGGCCGGGGTCGGCAATGAGCTGGATGTGGTGCGTGCCGATGCGCGTCTGGCCGCAGTAGAAGCTACGGTGCCGCAATTGCAGGCAGAACAGGTACGGGCACGTAACCGTATCGCCACCCTGCTGGGTCAGCGTCCGGACACCTTGAGCGTCGACCTGTCCCCGGCGCAACTGCCCGCCATCGCCAAGGCGCTGCCGATTGGTGATCCTGCCGAGCTGCTCAAGCGCCGCCCGGACGTACGCAGTGCCGAACGCCAGTTGGCGGCGGCGACCGCGAATGTCGGGGTGGCAACCGCAGACCTGTTCCCACGGGTCAGCCTGAGCGGTTTTCTCGGTTTCACCGCCGCACGCGGCTCCCAACTGGGCTCCTCGGCAGCACAGGCATGGGCCTTGGGCCCGAGCATTACCTGGGCAGCCTTCGACCTGGGCAGCGTCAAAGCCCGCTTGCGCGGGGCCAATGCTGAAGCCGAAGGCGCCTTGGCCAGCTACGAGCAGCAGGTGTTGCTCGCCCTGGAAGAGTCGGAAAATGCCTTCAGCGACTACAGCAAGCGCCAGCAACGCCTGCTTGCGCTGCTGCGCCAAAGTGAGGCCAGCCGCAAGGCGGCCGAGCTGGCATCCATTCGCTACCGCGAAGGTACGGTGGATTACCTGGTGCTACTGGATGCCGAGCGTGAGCGGCTCAGCGCCGAAGATGCCCAGGCCCAAGCGGAAGTTGAACTCTATAGCGGTGTCGTCGCCATCTACAAGGCACTGGGTGGAGGCTGGCAAGCCGAAACCGTCGCCTCGGCGCACTGACGCAACGGCTCCTTTGGTTGGTTGCAAACCAACCCTTTGCCCCGCAGCTCATGGCTTGCGGGGCTTTTTTATCAGGCCTTGAATTGCCCGCCACCCAGGCGTCACGCCGACAACCGATTTGACTCCAACAGCGCACTGCCACAAGCTGCCCTTTTGGCTCCAGCCGTACACGCGGATTCAGCATGCCCAAGCGTCAAACTTACACGCTGATCAGTCTGGCCCTGCTCATTGTTCTCGGGCTGGGCAGTTACTTTTGGCGCGACGAAAGCCCTGAACCTTCTCCGGCGCTCACAAACAGCTACGCCAACGCCTTGGCCCAGGCCCATGACGGCCTGCCAGGCGCCGCACGCGTGCTCTACCAGCAACTGGCCCGCAACGACTTGTCGTCCATCCGCCGAGCCAGCTTGCATGCCGAATTGCCAAACTACCCTTCTCCCTTGGCGTTGAAGCTGGCCAGCAAAGACCTGCAGCATGAAGACCCGCAGGTACGCCGCGCCGCAATCACCAGCATTGCCGCCTTGGTTCCGGCAGCGCAGCGCAGCCTGTTGCTGGGGCCGTTGCTCGATGAAAAGGATCAAAGCGTACGTTTCGCCGCTGCCGACGCCCTGCTAGGGCTCAGCCCTGATGAAATCGGCCTGTACTTTGGCCCGTTGCAGGATGTACTGGAACAATACCAACACGTACTGCAAAGCGTCGACGACCCCTCCGCTCAAGTGCATCTGGCACGGCTGTACATCCACGAACAACGCTTCGACCAGGCAGGCATCGCACTGGAGCGCGCATTGAGCCTGGCGCCCGATGACTTGCAGGCACTGGCAACCCAGGTGCGCCTGCTTGAGCGCCAAGGTCATACTGACGCTTCTCGCGAGGTGCTGGCCAAGGCCCTGCAGCGCCACCCCGAGTCTGCCTTCCTGCAACATGAGCTGGGCCTCTGGCTGCTGCGTCATCATCAGGACGAATATGCACTGCTGGCGTTTGCCCGAGCCCTTGAGCTTGAACCGGCCAACAACGATTACCGCTATACCCTGGCCACCAGCCTGCACGACCTCGACCAGACCGATGCAGCACAGAAACAGCTGGAAACCATCCTTGCCCGACAACCGGCCAACCGCAAGGCCAGGGTCTTGCTGATCAACTACTGGAAGGAAACCGGCCAGTTGCAGAATGTACAGATTCTGTTGGCCCAACTGGAACAGCAGAACCCAGACGATCCGCTGGTACAACAAGGCCTCTGAGCGCTGCGGCGATTGCGCAACGCTCAATCCTGAGCCAAGTGTCGAGGCAACAGCAATCTTACCCGAGTGCCCTTGCCAGGTTCGGACTCGATCAAGGCGCGTCCCCCCGACTGTCGGACAAAACCGTAGATCATTGCCAACCCCAGTCCATGCCCCTGCCCAGCAGGCTTGCCCGTAAAAAATGGCTCGAAGGCTCGCACCACAGCCTCAGGCTCCATGCCACAACCGTTATCCTCTACCTGCACGTAGGTGTAATCGCCAGGCAGCAGGCCGTCACGGCCCTGCTCGCACGCGTCATAGCGCACATTGCCGGTGCTGACGATCACCCTGCCGCCGTGCGGCAAGGCATCACAGGCATTCAAGCAGAGGCTCTGCAACGCGCGCTGCAGTTGCTCGACATCCACCAGCACCGTCCAGGGCAACAGCTCCAGGTGCATCTGCAGGGTGATCTGCGAGCCGAGGGATTGGCTTAACACTGCTGCCATGCCATCAATCAGTTGAGTGACATTGACAGGTTGAGGGTCAAGCGCCTGGAAACAAGAAAAGGCAAGTAACCGATCTGCCAGTGCAACGGCCTGGTTTGCCGCCCCCCTGGCGCTTTCAATACAGGTGTCCAGACGCTCCAGGTGCCCCTGCGCCAAACGTTGCTCCAGTAATGCCAAGCTGGAGCAAATACCGCCCAGCAGGTTTTTCACATCCTGCGCCATGCCACCCGACAACTGCCAGAGATGCTCAAGGTCGGCAGTGCGCGCCCGCACTTGCTGTTCATGGGCAAACGCCAGCATGCGCCATTGCTGCTCGGACTGAACATGGGCCGTGGTTTCGATCACTTTGTCGAGCACCCCGACAATGGCGCCACTCTCATCCCGTACAGGCGTGCAACTGAAGGTGAAGTAACTGGGTTCTGACGCCCCATTACGGTTGATGATCAACGGAAGGTTTTCGATCAGCGTCGCTTCACCCGAAAGCGCCTTGAACAGGATCGGGCCGACCTTCTCCCAACTCTCACCCAGCACGTCATCAAAACTGCAGCCCAATACCTGGCGCTTGCCCAGCATCTCGTTGAAGGCGTCGTTGTAGATCGTGGAAAGTTGCGCGCCCCATACCAGGCACGTCGGCACCTTTGATACCAGCAGCATGTCCACCGCAATGCGCAAGGTCGCAGGCCAGCTCAGGATAGGCCCCAGCGGCGTGTCTTCCCAAGGGAACTGCCTGACTTTTTCACCCATTTCGCTCGGTGGCATGAGCGGCGAAGCAAGATGCTTCATGCGCATTGTCGACTCCATGTACTGAAATGCTGCAACTGAAACTTATAGACCGATATCTTCGTTCCACAACTTGGGGTTATCGGCGATAAAATCGTTCATCAGCTTGATGCAGTCGGGATCCTGCAACACTTGCAAATGCACGCCCCGCGACTTGAGCAGAGCCTCCTCCCCCATGAACGTACTGTTCTCACCGATGATCACCTCCTTGATACCGTAGAGCAGAATCGCCCCACTACACATCGAGCAGGGTGACAATGTGGTGTAAAGGGTGGCTTGCCTATACACGCTGGCAGGCTGACGACCGGCATTCTCGAAGGCGTCCATTTCGCCATGCAGGATTGCACTGCCCGACTGCACCCGACGATTGTGGCCGCGCCCGATAATCCGGCCCTCATAGACAATCACCGAGCCAATAGGAATGCCGCCCTCGGCGAGACCGGCGCGGGCCTCATCGATAGCCGCCTGCATGAATGACGAGTGGTTAGTGCTCATAAGGCTGACTCAATGGCATTTGGATAAATGAACACTAGCACAGGGCCATCAACACGACAGTCACCATGGCACCTTTCAAGCCGACAGCTATGCTCAAAAGTCCGAGATTGAGCTGCCGGTGTACGTCAAAACGCCGATCGTCTAAGGAGGAGCGTAATGAGCAAGAAAATCCTGGTGGTGTTGACCAATACTGCCAAATACCCCTCACTCAAACGCGCCACAGGGTTGTGGTTGGGCGAAGCGGTGCATTTTGTCGATACGGTTCAACAGGCGGGCCTGGTAGTTGACTATGTCAGCCCTGCGGGTGGCTATGTCCCTATCGACCCACATAGCCTGAGCATGGCTGCCGACATCGATTGGGCCTGGTATGAAGACAAGGCCTTCATGAACAGGCTGGGCACGACCCTGAACCCAAAGCAGGTCAAGGTGCAGGACTACAATGCCATCTATTACACCGGTGGTCATGGCGTGATATGGGACTTCCCGGAAAACACGGTATTGCAAGGCATTGCTGGAACGATTTTTGACAACGGCGGTATTGTTTCGGCCGTGTGCCATGGCGCCGTTGGCTTGCTGAACATCAAGCTCAGCGATCACACCTTGTTGGTCAAGGACCGTGAGGTCACGGGTTTCTCCAATATCGAAGAACAACTGGCAGAGTTGGACAAAACCGTTCCGTTTTTAACGGAAACCGAGTTGATCGCACGCGGCGGGCTTTATCAGAAAGCTGAAGAGCCCTGGGCGTCCTTTGTAGCCGTTGACTCAAAGGACGGCAGGCTGATTACCGGGCAAAATCCGGCATCTGCTGCGGCAGTAGCGCAGCGGGTACTGGCAACACTGCCGCGTGCCTGACCGATACGCCTGACCAACGCTGTTGACCGATACCACGGCGGATCGTTTTCAGGGACTACAGGAGCGCCCCACAACACCCTTTATGCTGACGACACAGTCGAAAAGCTCGCAACGCCCCTCTGCGGGGCATACGAGCCCTGGCTTTCACTCAGCGTCCAGAGGTGAACCGTGGCTATCCATAAAAAACGCGCAGGCCGTGTCCTGCTCGAATTCCTGACGATCATGTTGATCGGTTTGACCCCTGTGGCCAGCGGCCTGCTGATCATTGCCCTGCAAGTAGACCGAAAGCATTTGGAGGCGGCTGAAAAAGCCGCTCATGAAGCGCTTGATCGAATCGAGACCGTTATCGAAACGCTGCACACTACCAGCAGTAAAGTGCTCAGTCTTGCAGAGCTGGCCTGTGATAAAGCAATGCCCAAACTGCGCGTGGAAGTCGTCTCCGAGCCGAATCTGCGCTCATTGGTGCTGCTGAGAGAAAACCGCGCCTACTGCAGCACTCAACATGGAGAGAGCGAAATCATCGTCGACCCAGGCACTTTCCATAACCAGAAACTGTTGCTGGCCGCCGGTAACCAGGTAACACCCGACTCCCCAGTTCTGTACTACCGCCTTCAGGAATACCCGTTCGGGGTACTGGCGCTGACCAACGGCTTACTTTTGCAGCAAATGATCAGTGCCATCAAGGAGCCCGCGACCGTGGTCGTTCAATTCGGTACGGAATACTTGTCAGCGACGGACATTGTCGAAGATATAAGCCACACCAACATCAACGAACAGTACCTTCACGTCGTGTCCCACAAACACGGCTTTATCGTACACAGCGGCTTTGCGGACGGTAGCACCTGGCAGGAAGTGCGCAGCAACATGCTTGCCAGTGCGCCCTCACTACTACTGGTCGGCATCATTACCTCCGCCTTTGTGTACTGGAGCCTGTTTTCCCGACGCAACCGCAAGCTTTAGGGCTGCACGAGCAGGCATCATCACCTGAAAAACAAAGAGGCCAGCGTACGAACGCTGGCCTCTTGTGTATCACGCTATCGGTAATCAGTCGGTAGCCAATACACCACGGCGTACCTGATCACGTTCAATCGACTCGAACAGTGCCTTGAAGTTACCTTCACCGAAACCGTCGTCACCCTTGCGCTGAATGAATTCGAAGAACACCGGCCCCATCAGGGTCTCCGAGAAAATCTGCAACAGCAGGCGTTTGTCGTCAGGCTGCGAGGAGCCGTCGAGCAGAATGCCCCGTGCCTTCAGCTCTTCTACCGGCTCGCCATGGCCAGGCAAGCGGCCTTCCAGCATTTCATAGTAGGTCTCCGGCGGTGCGGTCATGAAGCGCATGCCCAGTTTTTTCAGGGCATCCCAGCTCTTGAGCAGATCGTCGGTGAGGAAGGCCACATGCTGAATGCCTTCACCGTTGAACTGCATCAGGAATTCTTCGATCTGCCCGGCACCTTTGGACGATTCTTCGTTCAGCGGAATGCGGATCATGCCATCCGGTGCGGTCATGGCCTTGGAGGTCAGGCCGGTGTACTCGCCCTTGATATCGAAGTAGCGGATCTCGCGGAAGTTGAACAGCTTCTCGTAGAACGCCGCCCAATAGGCCATACGACCACGATAAACGTTGTGCGTCAGGTGATCGATGATCTTGAGGCCCGCACCCTCTGGATGACGGTCGACACCTTCAATGAAATTGAAGTCGATGTCGTAGATCGAGCTGCCTTCCTCGAAGCGGTCGATCAGGTAGAGTGGCGCGCCGCCAATCCCCTTGATCGCTGGCAGGCGCAGCTCCATTGGCCCGGTTTCGATTTCCACCGGCTGCGCACCCAGTTCCAGTGCACGGGCATACGCCTCGTGGGCATTACGCACGCGAAACGCCATGCCGCACACCGACGGACCGTGCTCGGCAGCAAAGTACGAGGCAATGCTCTTGGGTTCGTTGTTGAGGATCAGGTTGATACCGCCCTGGCGGTACAGATGGACGTCCTTGGAGCGGTGGGTCGCCACTTTGGTGAAGCCCATGATCTGAAAGATCGGCTCCAGAACCCCTGGGGTCGGTGCAGCAAACTCGATGAATTCGAAGCCCATCAGGCCCATCGGGTTGTCAAAGATATCAGCCATGCTCGTGTCCTCATCAATACGGTAAAAACAGGTTCAATTGCTATCGATGTCGAGCAGACGGGGTGGCGCGCAGGAGATGCCCCTCACACTGCGTGCGAGGTAGTCACCAAAGATCAGTTTGAACCCATGACACTTCATATGGACCCATTCTCGGCGGGTTTGATTCCCCGGAGGCGGAGAACCTTATTATTGTATGCGTAACCTGATTCTACATGGCGTAAAAACATTTGTCCGCACTTTAGTTCACGCCACTGCTTGCACGGCCATGGGGGTTGCAGGGCACACTCTCGGACAACGCCGGTGCCCTATCAGGATGGTGAGTACACTGTAGCCATAATAGACTACTGCCACACCCGCTATCACAGGCGGGCGGGGCAAGCGCTATGCTTGCCAACGAAGGACCCTTTGCCATGACAGGTAGTCAACCATGCCCCTTTCGCGAAAACGCCGCAGCCGCTCCACTGGACGCGTCCTGCTGCCCTGGCTGGTGGGTTTCATTCCGCTAATTTGCGGCGTGCTCCTGCTGAACTGGCAAGCACAGCGAGAGCTGCAAGCCAGAGCACAGCTCAACGCAGAGCACGCCATCGAACAGTTCGACCGGGTGCTGGACAACATTGCCCAGGCCGCACGCAACCTGCTACCGCTGGCGGGCCAACCTTGCGAGCAGGTCAAGCTGCCCTTGCGTGAACAGGTCACGCGAGGCACCTTCGTCCGCTCGACCAACCTGTTCTACGACGACACCCTTTACTGCAGTTCGCTGTTCGGCAGCTACCGCGAAGCAGTCAATCCAGGCGACTATAGCGACGGCAGCCTCTGGCTGATGGATGGTAACTCCGTCTCCCCCGGGCACCCACTGCTGGTCTACCGCCTCAGTCAAGGCAGCAAGGGTGCAATCACAACCGTCGATGGCGATCATTTGATACACCTGTTGCGCCTGATCGACCCGGATTCCGACCTGCGGGTACAGGTGGGCTCCCACTGGATGGGAACTGACGGCCGGGTACGCAACGACCCCGTGCCAGGCTTTGCCGTGGCCCCGACAGCCCTGAAGTCCTCGCATTTCAGCTTCACGGTCCATAGCGGTTACCCGGAGGGCGAGGTGTGGCGCCTGATGCAACGCCAGTACGGCCCCTTGTTCGGCCTGCTGGTCTTCCTCGGCATCATTGCCGGGGTAGCCTGCAACTGGCAACTGAAGCGCGCCAATTCGCCTCGGGCAGAACTGCAACGGGCACTCGAGGCAGATGAATTCGTGCCGTACTTTCAACCCGTCGTACGCCAGGGTGACTATCGTTGGGCCGGTGCCGAAGTGCTGATGCGCTGGATGCACCCGCGTGACGGTCTGGTACGTCCTGACCTGTTCATTCCTTACGCCGAGCACAGTGGCCAGATCATCCCCATGACCCGTCGCCTGATGCAGCAGGTCGCTGAACAACTGGCACCCCATGCGGACAACTTCGAGGAAGGTTTTCATATCGGTGTCAATATTAGCGCAGCCCACTGCCAGGACCTGGCGCTCTACGATGACTGCCAGAAGCTGCTTGCGGCCTTTCCACCCGGGCGCATTCGGCTGACCCTGGAGTTGACCGAGCGTACGCTGATAACCCCCACCGACAGCACGTTCAACCTGTTCGCCAAGCTGCACGAATTGGGGGTGATGATTGCCCTGGATGACTTCGGCACGGGTCAGTCGAGCCTGACCTACCTGCGCCAGTTCAAAGTGGATTATCTGAAGATCGACAAGAGTTTTGTCGGCATGATCGGTGTGGATGCCTTGTCACTGCACATTCTCGACAGCATCATCGAGCTCTCGAACAAGCTGGACATGGGCGTCGTTGCCGAAGGCGTAGAAACACAGGCGCAACGGGATTACCTGGCCCAACGCCAAGTGGACTTCCAGCAAGGCTACCTGTTCGGCAAGCCCTTGCCGCTGAACGGTTTCATCGACGCCTTGGCCCACCAGAAAAAGGAGCCTGCGGTTGCCCAGCCCTTGTGCCCCTGAGATCATTGCAGGCCAACCGTTCTGTCACTTGCGTTAGTTAGAGGCACCCTTGTCCAAAGGTATCGTTTCATCCGTCATGGCTTCGTTCCTGTTTGCCGTGATGTATTTCTACACCTCGCTGCTCAGCCCGCTGGACGGTGAGGAGATCTTCGGCTGGCGCGTACTCCTGACAATGCCCTGCGTTACCCTGTTCATGCTGATTTCCAGGGACTGGTCACTGGTCATCGGGTTACTCGCCAGAATCCGTCAGAAGCCGATGTTACTGCTGGGTTTGTGCGCCACCTCGGCACTGATGGGCGTGCAGCTCTGGCTGTTTCTCTGGGCACCGCTACACGGTCGTAGCCTGGAAGTCTCCCTGGGGTACTTCCTGCTGCCGCTGAGCATGGTGCTGACCGGGCGCATGGTCTATGGCGAACGTCTGTCACGCCTGCAAAAACTGGCCGTGCTTTGCGCCATGGCCGGTGTTGCCCACGCGCTCTACCAACATGGCAGCTTCGCCTGGGAGACCCTGCTGGTGGCCGGCGGCTACCCTGTGTATTTCGTACTGCGGCGCAAACTGCGCACCGATCACCTGGGCGGGCTGTGGACCGACATGTGCCTGCTGCTGCCAGCGGCACTCTATTTCATTG